>JBNKNP010000385.1:0-30325 GCA_050293905.1 Desulfobacteraceae bacterium
GGGGTGCAGGTTTGTCAAACTGATCGGCCGGCATGGCTGGGACAGATAGGCCGTTCACGCATTCCATGAAATCTATTAACAAATCAGCCTCATTGATTAAAGACCTGCTTATCGGATACTGTCTGGGAACGGCAAATATTATACCCGGGGTATCCGGCGGCACATTCTTGTTGATTTTTAACATATATGAACGGGTCTTTTTAATTTTAAGTAACATCAATAAAGCCAATACCATTGAATTTACATCAAAGTGTACGGCACTTTTTTTTAAACCGGACCGGGCTGCCGCTGCCCGGGAACTGGTTGATTTTTTGAATGAAAATGATTTTATTTTTCTTTTAAAGCTGTTAGCCGGTTCAGTGGCAGCCATTATCAGTCTTTCAAGTCTGATGAAATATTTGATAGTTTATCAGTTCGCCCCGACCTATGCTCTATTTTTCGGACTTATCCTGGTGTCGATTATCATTCCCGTGAAAATGCTGACACGCCCGCAAAAACGGCTGGCGTTTTTTTTAGCCCTTGGCATGTTTGCCACTGTCTGGGTAACCTGGGCCGTCAACCCCTACGATAAGGTCGAAAAAAAATCCTTAATGTATCAGGCGGTTTATCAGCAGGAAAAAGGTCTTGAAAATAAAAGTCATCCGGAGCGGGCATTATCGTTTTCAGGAAAATATACCCTGCATGAATATTTATATGCATCGGCCTGCGGGGCTGTTTCCATATCAGCCATGATACTGCCCGGAGTGAGCGGTTCTTTAGTGTTGATTTTAATGGGCGAGTATTTTGAAGTGGTGTCTGCCATTTCAGGGTTGAAGACCCTGAACCTTGATAATATCGTGTTTTTATGCTGTTTCGGGCTTGGACTGGTCCTCGGCGGGCTCATTTTCGCAAAATTGATCAATGCTGTTTTAAAGCGGTATTATAATGCCACCATGGCTTTTTTGACCGGGTTGATGGCAGGATCGCTGTATGCCCTGTGGCCGTTTAAAAAGAGCATTGTCATGGCTGAGCAGTATATTAAAAAAGACGGTGTTGTCAAAGTGCTTGAAAATGTCAGAGTTTACACCAATATCAATGAGCTGCCCGTTATGAATTCAGAGCTTTATCTGGTACTGGCCGCCTTTCTGGCCGGGTGTGTGATCATGTTTTTCTTTGTTAAAAAAGAGTTTCAGGAACCTTCGCAGCTATAATTATGATCGGCCGTTCATCACAGGGACTCGGGAACAAAGGCGACCACGTCATCAATACGTTCAGCATCACAGAAAAGCATGACCAGCCGGTCTACGCCCAGGGCCATGCCGGCAGCCGGCGGCATGGTTTTGATATCCTTTAAAAATTGGGATGGCAGGGGCAGCGGTGATTTGCCTTGAGCCTGTCGGATCAGGTTCTCTTTATTAAACCTTCGGCGCTGCTCAACAGGATCGGTTAATTCCGTAAACCCATTGGCAAGTTCAATACCGGCCATATAAAATTCAAGACGCTGGGCATATGCCGGATCATCGGGTTTAAGCTGTGCCAGGGAGGCCATACAGGCAGGATAATCCATTAAAAAAGCCGGGGTGTTAAGCCCCAGGCGGGGTTCAATCTGGAAACTGATGATTTCATCAAACCGGTTTTGATCCAGGGCAGCTTCAAGCGATGTGTCTGAAAAGCGTTCAAATGCTTTTTTTACGGTCAACGTCTGCCAGGGTGCTGCTATATCGATCGTTTTCCCCTGGCAGGACAGCCTTGATCCGCAATCCAGTTGTTCAGCAATAAACCGGATCAACCCTTTGCAATGATCCATTAAATCCAGGTAGGTGCTTTCTGTTTCATACCATTCCAGGAGGGTGAGTTCCGGCAGATGAAAAGACCCTCTTTCATTTTTTCGAAAGGTTTTACAGATTTGAAAAATTTTTTCAAATCCCCGGGATAAGAGGCGTTTCATACATAGTTCAGGCGAGGCCTGAAGATAGTGGCCGTCTGATGTCACCGGGTCTATCTGTGCTTCGGGGATAACAGCCGGGCACCGGATCGGTGTTTCAACTTCTAAAAATCCCAGGGAATAAAAAAAATCTCTGACAGCCTGGATGATGCGGGATCTTATTGCCAGCCGCTGAATTTTTCTTTGCCCGGCGGAACTCACTTTATCCGATATACATCATTGGGCCGGTCCTGTAGAAATACGTGGTCGAACTTGTCAGGATCTGCCTGGTCATAGAATTGAAAACCGAGTTCTATACAGGCTTTACAGGCATTTATGGGGATGTGTACTGCCAGGATATGCTGTCCGGATGACGCTGTGGAATCGATTTCAAAACTGCCGCCGCAATCCCGGCAGAGCCGGATTTTTTCCTTTTGGCGTTCAAAGATGTTGTCGGTATCATAAAAAATTTCCCGGTGCCGGAGCTGAAGGTCACCGGGATTTCCAGCCTGGTCTCTTAATTCTTCCTTCTGCGCCCAGTATCTGTTGATCTGTTCGCAGGTTTTTTTTATTTTATCCGTGGTGCTGACCGGCTGACGAAGCTGGTCAGGATTATAATCAGGCTCGATCACACCGGAATAATCCAAACCGGCCATGGCCAGGATAATGCCTAAGTTAACATAGGGAAGAGCGCCTTCAATGGCATAACCCCCTTCAAGAACGGCAATATCCGGTTTTAACAGCGTGGTCAGTTTGGCATATCCCTGGGCGGAAAAGTTCATATTGGTTAATGGATCAGTATAGTGGTTGTCCTGCCCGGCTGAATTGATAATCAGATCGGGTTTGAATTCATCCAGTATGGGAAGAACACAATTGTTGATTACATAAAGATACCCCTCGGTGGAGGTACCCGGCGGCAGCGGAATGTTCAGGTTGGATCCTTTGGCATTGGGGCCTCCCAGTTCATTGGTAAACCCGGATCCCGGATACATGGTCCTGCCGTCCTGGTGAAGGGAGATAAACAAAATGTCCGGGTCATGCCAGAAGATATCGTTGGTCCCGTCTCCGTGGTGGCAGTCCGTATCCACAACGGCAATTTTTTTTACCTTGTATTTGGACCTCAGGTGTTCAACCATGATCGCTTCGATGTTGATGTGGCAAAACCCTCTTCCGCCATGGGAAACCCGCATGGAATGATGACCCGGCGGACGAACCAGGGCAAATCCGTTTTTGACTTTTTTATCCATGACAGCATCTGCAATGGCTTTGGCGCCGCCTGCACTGATCAGATGGGACTCTGTGGCAATGGTCTGTTCATCTGGCACACAAAAATGGGCCCGTTGTATCTCTTCATGGGTCACGATATCCGGCTTGAATTCAATAATGCCTTCAATGTCAAACACCCCTTCTTCGGTGACCTGGTCCTGGGTGTATAAAAGCCTTTCTTCCCTTTCCGGATGGGTGGGATCAATGGCCCAGTCAAATGCCGGGAAAAAAACAAGGCCTGTTTTATGCGCTGCCTTTAACATCATAACCTCTTTAACCGATTAACAGTTTTTCATATCCTTTGATCAACCCGGGTTTGATTTGAACCTTGGCCCGAAATATTTTTCCCCTTGGAGAAAAATTACGGACAATATTAAAAGATTGAAGCTCAACAATTTCGGTTTCATCTATATTATTCGGATCGGCACCTGAGTTGATCGCCTTTTCCTTTAAAAGGGTAAAGGCGGTGTCGATTAAATCCTCTTTTGAAAAAGATTTGGAAATGGGCTCGGCAAAATCTTCTTCATGCACTGTGACAATGCCCTGTTCCGTATCGGCATTTAAAGAGATTTCACATGTGGTCCGGGCCAGGGCGGCGCCAATGGCGTTGGCAACGGACGGTTCGGGCACTACATCGGTTTTTATGTGATATAATTTTTCAATTTTTTTGGCAAAATAGGGTGCTGCTCCGCCCAGGAGAACAATTTTTCCGGGGCTGATTTTATACCCTTCCAGAAATTCATGAACCGTGTATACGGGCCGGGAATTAATATGGTCTATCATTTCAAAGGTTTTTTTAAGAATAACGGAACAGCAGGTTTGGAAAATTTTATCAGCAGCCTCTTTATCGCTGAGTCCGAGCTGTTCAGCAATGGGGTGTATCCCCTGCACGGCCGCGGGTTTGTCTCCATCCTTTATCAATCCGAGAACCGTCAGTGCATCCGTGGGGGTAGGGGCAGGACCGCCAAATGCCATGGCCGGTCCCTTACGGTCAGGTCCGATTTTCAGTTTCCCGTTTTCTGTCCGTATGACCGAATCGCCGCCGATCCCAATGGACTCCGTCCGCAGGGAGCGGATAAGGCTTTTATATTCTCCTCTTCTGATGCCGACGGGTTCGAGCAGAGGGACTTTATTTACCAGAATAGCAATGTCTGTGGTGGTGCCGCCAATATCCAGAACAATGGTATCCTGCTTTTTGGGGGCATATGGAATGGCCCCCATGATACTGGCGGCCGGTCCGGATAAAACAGTCTGGCCGGGAAAGGCCATGGAGGTTTCAAGAGACATGGTGCCGCCGTCTGCTTTTAAAATCTGAATGGGAACAATTAACCCTTTTTCTTCAAGGGAGTGTTTTACGGCTTCAAAAAAGGATTTATGAAGGGAAAACACGGCAGTGTTCAGATGGGTTGTGGCAATGCGCCTGGGGAAATTAAGGTTTCCTGAAACATGATGTCCTAAAAAAATCTGCTTAAAATCCCTGTTCAGAATCCGTCTGATCAGAATTTCATGGCTGGGATTTCTGACACTGAATTTGCTGACAACACCAATGGATTTGATACCGGCTTTTTTTAATTTTCTGCCCACGTCCTTTATTTCCATCTCGTTGACCGGGGCCTTTTCTCTTCCCCTGTGGTTGATGGAACCGCTGACGCAATAATAGTGTTCTCCGGTTTTAAAGGATTGCGGATCAATTCCAGGGCCTGCAGAAACAATCATGCCCACCGGCTTCATTTCTTTTTGAACAATGGCATTGGTTGTCAGGGTGGTGGACAATACAACCCGTTGAATCTTTTTTGGGTCTGTTGATTCCAAAAGGCTGTTGAATCCTGAAAGAATGGTGCTGAAAAGATCGTTGGAGTCGGTGGGAACTTTCACTTTTTTTTCAATGCCGTTGCTGCTGAGAAGAACAGCGTCTGTGTGAGTGCCTCCAACGTCTATACCAATAATCATGGAAAGTTCCTGTCCGTTAATAAATCCTCGCCTAAAATTATGCAGCCTGACACAGTGTGACCTTGTCAGAAAAACCAGGGCTTGTCAATTATATTTTGTCTGCCTGTCCATCTGAACAAAGGCGTACCACGGCTGGTTTCAGATCTATGGATGCAAAAGAAACCAGTTCGTGCTTGAATTATTCAATGGTTTTCCATATCCTTATAACTCATAATTCTGTAAATATAAATCAAATCCATTCAAAAGGAGAGATACATGACAGTTGTCGATTGGGAATCAGACGGTTCTGTTGCATTGATCCGGATGAATAACGGTGCCAACAGGCAGGACCCGGAATTCGTCAACCAAATGAATCATTGCTTTGATCAGATCCTGAAGGATCCGGAAATTCATGCCATGATCATCACATCCACGGATGAAAAAAATTTTTGCCAGGGGATCAATATTGAATGGATGAGCCAGAAATTGAACAGCCGGGATTTTGAAAGTATCAAAGCCTTTCTCCATGGGATGAACAAGGTGTTTTCACGGATGCTTTTAATGCCTGTTCCCATCATTGCCGCCATTAACGGCCATGCTTTTGGAAACGGGGCCATGCTGGCCTGTGCATGTGATTTCAGGCTGATGAAAAAAGAGAAAGGTTTTTTTTGTTTTCCTGAGATTGATATTAATATTCCGTTCCTGCCCGGTATGATTGAAATTATCAAAAAAGCCGTACCTGATTATAAATTCAATGAAATGATTCTGACCGGCAGACGGGTGGGGGCTGAAGAACTGGAAAAAAGCCATGTGATTGTCAAGGCCTGCGATGATGCGGGAATGCTCATGGATGAGGCCCTTGCTTTTGCGCGCTCATTTAAAAAGCAGCGGGGCATTTTCGGAGAACTGAAAAAGCGAATGCACAAAAATATTATCAAAATCATGGAATCAGAAGATGTGGATCAGATTAATGAGCTAAGTCCGCTTGAGTCGTTGAAAAATAAACAAAAATCAATCTGATTGAGCTGCCTGAACTATTTATCGCTCAAGGCCTTTCTGGCAAATTCAATAAATTTTTTACTGATGGGAGACAATGTCCGTCTGGCTGACAGCGTCAGATAAAAATAACGATTCAGATCAAGGCCTTTAACAGACAGGGCAGCCAGCCGTCCGTTGTCAATGTCGTCCTGGACGGCAATGGTGGATAGAATGGATATTCCTGCATGGTTTAAGATCCCCTGGATGACCGAAGTCGTATTCCCCATGGTAACCCGGATGTTGAGTCTGCTCGAATCAAATCCGGCTGCAGCCAGGCTTTTAAGCAGAGACTGCCAGGTGCCGGAGCCTTTTTCCCTGGCAATAAAAGGGGCATTAAGAAGGGTGGAATAGTCAATTTCCTGCCGGTCTGCCCAGGGGTGGCCGGCAGGCAGGATCAATTTCATTTCATCGGTGACCAGTTTTTCCTGTATGACCAGGGGATCGTCAACGTTTGCACCCACAATACCGAACTCAAGAGTCCCTTTTTTAATTTCACTGATTATCTGCATGGTGTCGCCTGCGATGAGGTGGACCTGTATGTCGGGAAATTGTTTTGAAAAAGGGCCGGCAAGCCTGGGCAGAAGATAGCCGGAGGGAATGGTGCTGCCGCCGATATAAATTTCACCTTTTGTGTTGCCCAAATAATCGTGGAGTGCGGACTCTGCCTGATCCCGCAAGGTTAGCAGTTCTTTTGCATACCGATAAAGGATGCGCCCGGCCCGGGTGGGCTCGGTTGTTTTGCCCAGCCTGTCTAACAGGCGGCAGTTAAAATAGTCTTCCAGTTCCTTGATGTGATTGCTTACCGTGGGCTGGGAAAGGTTTATGGCAGAAGAAGCTTTTGAAAAACTTTTATTTTCAACCACGGAGACAAAATTGTAGAGCTGCCACAAATCCATGCATTCCCCTTTATTCATTGTTAAAGGAAGGGTTATTCTTTCAGGGTTGAAAATTTTTCAATGAGTTTTCTGTTTACAATGTCCGGGACCATGTCGCTGACATCGCCGCCAAACTGCACGGCTTCCTTGATAATTGAAGAACTAGTAAAAATCCATCTGAATCCGGTCATCAAAAAAACGGACTGTATCTCTTTATTCAGTTTCCGGTTCATCAATGCCATCTGGAATTCAGATTCAAAGTCAGAGATGGCCCGCATTCCCCGGACAATGGCCACGGCATTTTTACTTTTTGCATAATCCACAAGCAGCCCGCCGTGGGCTTCAACTTCAATGGATGAATTGCCGTTGAAACTTTGTTTGATCATATCCACCCGTTCTTCCATGGTGAATACAGCTTTTTTACCCGGATTGTGAAGAACAGCCACAATGACCTTGTCAAAGATTTCCAGCGCCCGTTCTATAATATCGATATGGCCGTTGGTTAAGGGATCGAACGAACCCGGATATACAGCAGTTTTAAGCGAGTCTGACATGGCAGGCCATCCTTGTGGTTTTCTTATCCGTTTTTCTTACCTGTTTTTTTTATTAGGGTAATCATTGTTTTTGAGTATTTTTTTTGACGGTAAATGTCAAGGGCCGGTTGGCGGATATTTATGATTTCCCTGGCTGCATGCTCGGCAACAACAATGGTGTCCGGGGTCAGGAGATTTAAAAAATCATGTTTTTCAAGAACCATCTCGATGTACCCTTTGCCATATGGCGGATCAAGGAAAACAAGATCATACTTCCGGTCCGTCAAAAAATTCAGGCCATTGCCGTCTACAATGTCTGCTTCAATAATTTCAGCATTGTCTATAAGCCTGCAATGTTCAAGGTTGTCACGGAGAGTCCCACAGTCGAGATCCATGAATGCCGCATGGGCTGCCCCCCGGCTCAGCGCTTCAATGCCCAGTGCGCCGGTGCCGGAGAAAAGGTCAAGGACCCGGGCACGGCTGACCATGGGGCCCAGGATATTGAAGACGGCCTCCTTCACCCGGTCGGATGTGGGCCGGATGCGATGGCCCGGTATGGAGAGAAGTTTTCTGCCTTTGCAACTGCCGCTGATCACCCGCATGGTGTTTTAAGAGATTCTTTTTTTGATATATGCGGCACTGGTCCCCAGTTTTTTTGCCAGGGCATTCACATCATTGTTTTCTTCTGTCAGTTTCCGTTTGAATAATTCGCGTTCAAATCGTTTCCGGGCCTGTTCCAGATCGTCATCCCTGGAAAAAAGATCGTCCTTGCGTGTTTTAATTGCAGCCCCTATAGTGTTATAGGGCCTGGGGATATCCGACAGCTCAATTTGATCAGACTCAACCATGATGGACAGTCTTTCCGCCAGGTTTTTTAATTCCCTGACATTGCCCTGCCACTCATGGGCTACCAGAAGGTCAAGCGCCTCTTTGGAAAGGATCTTTTTCTTCCCGCCGCCCTGCAGGGCAAATTTTTGAAAAAAAGTGTCCAGCAGCAGCGGGATGTCATTTTTTCTTTCTTCCAGCGATGGTACATGGATGGGAATCACATTGAGCCTGAAGTATAATTCCTTTCTAAAGCTGCCTGCTTCAATTTCTTTTTCTAAATTTTTATTGGTAGAAGCGATGAGCCGGACATCCATGGTCAGTGTCCGTCCGCCGCCAATGCGCTGAAATGTTTTTGATTCCAGAGCTCTTAAGATTTTGGCCTGGGTTTTAATATTCATATCTCCGATTTCATCAAGAAACAGGGTACCGCCCGAGGCCAGCTCAAATTTTCCTTTGTTTTTGGATGTCGCTTCTTCAAAGGCGCCTTTTTCATGGCCGAACAACTCGGAATCCAGATTCTCTTCCGGAATGGCAGCACAGTTGATAATAATGAACGGCTGGTCCGGTCTGGCACTGAACTGGTGGATGGTTCTGGCCACCATTTCTTTTCCAGTGCCGTTTTCCCCGGTGATCAGGATGGAGGCATCGGAAGGGGCCGCACTCATGATTTCTCCGTAGAGTTTTTGTACGGCAGGACTGGTTCCGGTGATGGAATTTTTTTCAATGCTTTTTTTGCGAAGATACATATTTTCTTCTTCAAGTTTTCTGAAGTTCAGCGCATTGTTGATCGTTACCATGACCTTGTCAATGGACAAGGGCTTCTCAAGAAAATCATAGGCACCTGATTTGGTCGCGTCCACGGCGGATTCAATGGTGCCGTGCCCGGTGATCATGACCACCGGCAGGTTGGGGGTGATTTTTTTTATTTCTTTTAAGGTCTCTATGCCGTCCATTCCTGGCATCCAGATGTCCAGCAGAACGATATCCGGGGATTCCTGTTCAATTTTTTTTAAGGCTTCATATCCGTTGTAGGCGTGCATGACCTCAAACCCGTCATCGGAAAGGATTCCCTCAAGGGATTCAATAATAGTTGTTTCATCATCAACAATTAAAACAGCAGGGTACATATTCTTATCTCCTGTTCGTATTAAATTACCCGGCAGGCAGTTCAATTATGAATTTTGCCCCCTTAGGTTTATTATCCTGAACTCTTATTACACCATTATGATCGGAAATGATAGAGTTGACAATGGCAAGCCCAAGCCCCATACCAGATTTTTTCGTGGAAAAATACGGTTCAAATAATTTGGTTTTTTCCTGGTCTGAAATGCCTTTTCCATTATCGGCAATTTCGATTCTCACAATTTTCAGGATTTCGTCGTAGGAAGCATCAATCAGGATCATCCCTTCTTTATTCACCGCATGTACCGCATTATCAATCAGGTTGATAAAGGCCTGCTTCATATGCTGATGGTCCAGTTTCAACACCGGGATATCGTCGGTAAACCGGGAGCGGATGTCCACTTTTTCAAGCCCTTCTTTGTATAGGGCAATGGTCTCAATGATAATATTTTCAATTCTGCACCGGGCAGCATTCTGATCCGGAAATTTGGCAAAGGTGGAGAACTGATTCACCAGGTTCCGGATCAGGTCGACATGTTCGACAATGGTATCGGCACAATTGTTAAATATATCATCATTGATTTGACCCCCGTATTTTCGTTTGAGCCGTTGGGCAGATAGTTTAATGGGGGTCAGCGGATTTTTTACTTCATGGGCAATTCGTCTGGCCACTTCCCTCCAGGCTGCAATCCGCTGTGCCTTCTCAAGCTCTGTGACATCATCAAAAACAATGACAGCACCCACATTCTGACCCAGGTCATCTTTCAAGGTGTTGTAATGGACTGAAAAGTGTTTGGGTGTTCCGGAAATAGAAATGGAAAGGGGGATGGCCAGATTTTCCTGACCCTGGGAGGACTGTTCATAAATTTTATTGGCCACCTGGAGGTGGTCTTTGCTTAACACCTCTTTAAAACTCCTGTTTAATATATACCGGCTGTCAATCGCGAGCATGGATTCTGCTGCTTTGTTAATGGTGGTAATCACACCTTTATTATCAATGGAAATAACACCGGCCGAGATATTTTTTAAGACAATTTCAATATAATGCCGGCTTTTTTCCAGTTCGGCATTCTGCTGCTGGAGCATCCGTCCGGACATGGCAATCTGTTCCCTGCCTGCTGCCAGTTCCGTTGTCATGGAATTAAAGGATTTGATCAGTGTTCCCAGTTCATCATCGGTTTCAAAATCAATCTGGTAGTTCAAATCACCGTCTGTAACCCGCTGGGTCCCTTCGGCAAATTTCATGATGGGAATGGTGATGGTTTTGGCTAATGCAAATCCAAACCAGATGGCACAGAAAACAACCAGCAGCGCCACAACTCCAAGGGCGATATAATAAAAAATCTGGGCAGGTTTTTTTGCCAATTTCAGTTGGTTGTATTCTTCCACCCCTTTCAGGATAGCCTGGAGATTCCTTGACAGATCCGGCGAAACCAGGGTTGTGATGACAATAAAAGCCCGGGCATCCCTGGGAGGTGAATTAAATGGAATTGCTGCAATGGTGCGTAAAAATTCTCCTTCTATAATATTCTGGGAGAGTGTTTTACTCGATCTGCCGTCCGGGATGCCGGTCAGATCGGCAGAGTTTAATAATCCAAAATGCAGCCGTTCCAGTTCGCTGGCAAGAGACAGGCTGACCCGCTTGGCATCCGGTGTATATATTTCAACTGCATGCCGGTTGAACGCCCGCTGGATAACTTCCAGGTACCGGGTCAGTTTCTGCTCATTCCCCTTGTCCAGAAGATGCCTCGAGTCAATCTGAAAAGCTGCCCGTTTGGCAAAAAACTCATTTTTTTCTTCAATATATTCATAAAGTTTGTGACCCACTGCCAGAGAGCTGTCCAGGGTCTGCTCCACCGGTGCGTTAAACCAGAAGGCAATGCTTGTGGAAATAAAATGGATGGAGAAAAAAAACAGCACAGTGGTCGGCAGCAGGGCCAGGACAATAAATGCAGCAATCAGACGGGTTTTGAGTTTATATCCTAAAACGTTGTTTTTCTTTTCATAGTAGAGTTTGGCCAGATTCCGAAAGACAAGCAGCAGCAAGGCCAGGAGCAGCAGAAGATTGGTGTTGATCAGGATAAACATCAGTACCGTGCTGGACAAAGGAAAATCACTGCCGAAATTGGTAATCTGGGTTTCAATGAAGGTTAAGATACCAACCGTCAAGAGAATAATAAGAATTAAAACCCCTTCTTTTTTCTTCCGGGCTTTTTCATCTCTTAAGCGCTGTGATTGTGCCATATGGTTTTTGTCAGGCAAGTTTAGCCGGAAAAATTAACGGCTAGTAGGTGAAATTAATTAAATACCAATTGGTTTGAAAATCCCAGTAGGATAAGAAAAACAGGATGTGATGCAATGCCAGTGGCAGGGTGACCTTGTCAAGCTCAGCTTTGATGCGAAGCTGGTATTTGGCTCCTTTGACCAGTTGATTTAAGGGGATGATCTTCAGATTATTAATGTTAGTCATCAAATTTTTTGCTTCGTCAAAGGATTGGGTAGATGCATCGATTTTGCTTTTCCATGGTCTGGAAACAGTATATTCTTTTTTCAGAGAATTGTATTTCAGCGTGGATTTGAATTCAATATCTGCAATTTTTTTATCAAACCAGGAACCGTCTGTTTTATAAAGGATCACATAAAAGGAAAATGTCGTGGGGATTCCGTCATGAACGGCCTGATTGATTTTGTCTGTAAAGGCATGTTTAACATCAAAATATGTTAACAGATCATCACGGGTATTGGCCAGTTTAATGTTTTCAATGACAGCCGGTTTTCCCGCCTGGGCCGATGCAGGCAGACAAAAAAGGAAGAGCAGTATAAAAACCACCATACCCATAACGGCTTTTGTTTTAAGAAAAATAATCATTCGATTGTTGCAGGTCCTGTTTCCCATGCGTCTTTATTTTCTAAAAAAGTCTTGATGAATAAATGATTCAACGTGTGTCCGGACTTGTGGCTGACGATGTGTCCCCGGATCGGCATGCCAAGCAGAGAAAAATCTCCAAGGCTGTCTAAAAGTTTGTGCCTGACAAACTCATCCGGGTATCTTAAACCACCTTCATTTAATATCCTATCTTTATCAATTACAATGGCATTGTCAAGACTTCCGCCCTTTCCCAGGTGGAATTTTTTTAATAATTCAAGATCCTGTATAAAACCAAATGTCCGGGCCCGACTGATTTTAGTGGCAAAATCATTGTCAGCCCTGTCAAAGACGATTTGCTGCGTTCCAATCAAGGGATGTTCAAAATCAATGTTACAGGTGATTTTAAAGCAGGGTTCGGGATAAACAATCACGGATTTATCATTGTCAACAATTTGGACAGGCTTTTTAACAATAAAAAATTGCTTGAGTGCATCTTGTTCTTTAATGCCGGCACCTTCAATGGTATTGGTAAATACCCTGGCACTGCCGTCCATGATGGGGATTTCATATTCATCAATTTCAACCAGAGCATTGTCCACACCCAGGCCGGCAAAACTGGCCATGAGGTGTTCAATCGTTGATACAATCGCTCCATTGTTCCCCAGAACCGTTGCCAGGCTGGTATCCACAACCATTTTAAAAAGTGCCGGGATATCCTGGGTGCCTGGCAGGTCCACCCGCCGGAATTTAATACCATGGTTTTCCGGTGCCGGATGGATGGTGAGATTGGATGTTTTTCCGGAATGCACTCCGACGCCGGACATGGCAACCGATTGTGCCAGGGTTCTTTGCATATAATAGTCGGGCATATAAATATTTTCTTTATAGAAATAGTTAAAATTTAGTTTGCTATATATAGCTGATTTTAATACACAAAGCAAAGTAAATGAAAAAAACCTTTGTATGGTATTTATTTATGGCTGAAATCTTTAATATCTCCGAAAAAGTTCAGATAAGAATTTAATCGTTTTTTTAGATGCTGAAAGGAAATTTCAATTTGCTTGCAAAAGTTTGTTCATGCGCTGTTACGGGAATTGACGGCTTCCCTGTAGAGGTGGAAGTTGATATTTCAAACGGCCTTCCGGCCTTTCACATGGTGGGCCTGCCTGAAGTGTCTGTTAAAGAGAGTAAAGACCGGGTGAAAACAGCCATAAAAAATTCAGGTTACAGCTTTCCCATGGAAAAAGTGGTGGTAAACCTGGCACCGGCAGATGTTAAAAAAGAAGGGACCGGGTTTGACCTGCCCATTGCCACGGCTATCCTCCAGGCATCCGGAATGATTCCTGTGGAAAAAGTCAAAGAATATCTGGTGTCCGGAGAACTCTCCCTTGACGGCAGATTGAAACCGATAAAAGGGGTGCTGCCCTATGCCCTGATGGCAAAAGAAAAAGGGTTTAAAGGGATTATCATCCCGGAAGAGAACGCAGATGAGGCAGCCATGGTTCAGGGCATTGACGTGCTGCCGGTAAACCACCTGTCACAGGTGGTCGATTTTTTTTCCGGATTTATGCGGATCCCTCCCCATCAATTTGATTTGACTGAAACATGGCATTCAGGAAAATCTGCTGAAGATATCGATTTTTCAGATGTCCGGGGCCAGTTTCATGCCAAACGGGCCCTGGAAATCGCTGCTGCGGGTTTTCATAATATATTGATGACCGGGCCGCCCGGATCGGGTAAAAGCATGATGGCCAGGCGGCTTCCCTCTATTTTACCCGGACTGGCATTTGAAGAAGCCCTTGAAGTCACACGGATTTATTCGGTCCTCGGGTTGATGGAAGACAAGCGGCCCTGCCTGGCTGAACGGCCGTTTCGATCCCCCCACCACACGATATCCGATGCCGGCCTTGTGGGCGGCGGTTCACCCCCCATGCCCGGTGAAATCAGCCTTGCCCATAACGGCGTGCTGTTTCTGGATGAACTTCCGGAATTTAAGAAAAATGTGCTTGAAGTATTGCGGCAGCCGATTGAGGATGGTCAGGTGGCCATAGCCAGGGCTGGCGCAAAAGCAGTATACCCGTCAAAATTCATGCTGGTGGCAGCCATGAACCCATGCCCCTGCGGATACCTGGCAGATCCGGACGGAAAATGCACCTGCACCCATGCCCAGATTCAAAAATACCAGTCAAAGATATCCGGTCCCCTGCTGGACCGGATCGACATCCAGATTGAGGTGCCCAGGGTGTCTTATACCGATCTTTCCGGCACGGACAAAGAAGAATGTTCTTCAACCATCAGGGAGCGGGTGAACCGGGCCGGAAAGATCCAGCAGGACCGGTTGAAGAGCGTATCCCTTTTCAGCAATGCCGACATGGGAAGCCGTCATGTGAAAAAATTCTGTCTTCTGGACAGCGCCTGTGAGAAAATGCTTAAAAAAGCCGTGGATATGCTCGGGTTTTCGGCAAGAGCATGCCATTGTGTCCTTAGGGTAGCAAGAACCATTGCCGACCTTGATAACAGCCGGGAATTGACACCGTCACACCTGAGCGAGGCTATCCAGTACAGAAGCTTTGACAGAACACTGATTTAAACTCAGGCCGCACCTGCCGACTAAGTTGTTTTAGAGACCGGCTCAAGCTCGAACAAAAAATCTTTATGGCCTTTCGGCAGCTTTGGCGGCAGTCAAAATGCATTTCAGGAAGCCCCACGAATTTTTCGTGATGTTTTTATCCTTATTTATGGTATCTATGAGAAAAATTGCTGACTTTATCGTAAATGATCCGTAAACTATGAGGCAGCTTATTATCATATTTGGAGGGTAAAATGCTTTTTCCGATTTCTGGAGTTGAGGTAAACCCAGGCATTCCCTTTTGCGTAGCATTTATTATATCTTTTTTTACCTCTATGGGCGGCGTGTCTGGTGCCTTCCTTTTGTTGCCCTTCCAGGTAAGTATTCTCGGGTATTCAGCACCGTCGGTTAGTGCTACCAATCAAGTTTTTAATATCGTTGCTATTCCAAGTGGCGTTTACCGATATGTTAAAGAGGGCCGGATGTTGTGGCCTTTGACTTGGGCCGTGATTATCGGCACCTTGCCGGGTGTCTTCATAGGAGCATGGATCCGCATCAGGTATCTGCCGGACCCGAAGAACTTTAAGTTGTTTGTGGGCATTGTTCTTTGCTATATCGGCATTCGGTTGTTGGTGGATGTAATAAAAACCAGAGAAAAACCACGATCACCGGGCAAATCTCAAAAAACGAAATCACAACACATTGTTAAAATCATCGAATCCTCCATTCGGAGGGTAAGGTTTGATTACGATGGAGAAGAGTTTAGATTTTCACCGCTGGTTATCTACGCGATCTGCTTTTTTGTGGGAATCATCGGCGGAATATACGGCATTGGCGGCGGGTCAATAGTGGCCCCATTTTTTGTGGCCATCATCGGTTTGCCTGTTTACACCGTGGCCGGCGCGGCTTTGATGGGTAATTTCATCACTTCTCTTGCAGGTGTTGTTTTTTACCAATATCTTTCGATGGCGTATACAAACATGACCGTTGCGCCTGATTGGTTCCTGGGAGCCATATTCGGGTTTGGCGGATTTTTCGGAATGTATCTTGGAGCCCGCACGCAAAAGTATGTCCGGGCAAAGATCATTAAAATCATACTTTGCTGCTGTGTTCTATTTGTGGCTGTCCGCTATATTGTTGGGTATTTCTAAATGGCAATGGATTGAAATAGACAAAAACTGTTGCTATATTGAGACGATCAAAGGCACAAAATAAGGCTGCAATCGGGAACATCCTTTTTTAAAAGCGTTAAAACAATTTTTTGGGAGGAAAATCATGAAATGTCATGAAGTTGATTATGAAATATTCGGCAATGATATGCAGACGGTTGAAGTCGAACTGGACCCGGGTGAAACAGTTATTGCCGAGGCCGGTGCCATGAACTGGATGGAGGACGGCATCACGTTTGAAGCAAAAATGGGGGATGGATCACAACCGGACCAGGGCTTTTTTGGTAAATTGTTCGATGCGGGAAAACGGGCAATAACCGGCGAATCCTTGTTTATGACCCATTTTACCAACCAGGAGCAGGGGAAAAAAAGAGCGGCATTCGGTGCGCCTTATCCGGGCAGAATCATTGCGGTGGACATGGGAAAAATCGGTGGTGAACTGATCTGTCAGAAAGATGCGTTTTTGTGCGCTGCCCTGGGCACCCAGGTCAGTATTGCATTCAGCCGGAAGCTGGGCGCGGGTTTTTTCGGCGGGGAAGGCTTCATCCTTCAGCGGCTGATCGGAGACGGCATGGCCTTTGTCCATGCCGGCGGGACCATTGTTAAAAAGCAGTTGCAGGGAGAAACCATCCGGGTGGATACAGGATGTATTGTCGGATTCAGTCCGGGCATTGATTATGATATCCAGAGAGCCGGCAACCTGAAATCCATGTTTTTCGGCGGAGAAGGTCTTTTTCTGGCAACGCTGAGCGGGACAGGAACCATATTCCTTCAAAGCCTTCCCTTTTCAAGGCTGGCTGACAGGATTCTCAGAAATGCACCGGCTGCCGGAGGAAAGAGTACCGGCGAAGGATCGGTACTGGGCAGTTTGGGGCGAATCCTGGACGGCGACTGAATTTTAGGTTCCTTTAAGGAATCATGGTTTTTAAAATATCTTCCTTGCCGATGATCCCGATCAGTTTTTTGCCGTCCACCACCGGGATGGTATGAAAATGATTTTCAACCATGAGGTTTGCGATTTCCGAAACCGGGGTGTCGGCATGGACAGATATTGGTTTTTTTGCCATGGCCTGTTCAACGGTCGCAGCTGATATTTTTTTAAATTCCTCTTCCATTTTCTGGGATGATGTCAAAGGAATAAAGCTGTCAAGGAGTGTGAAAATCGGGGGGAGCGGTATTTCTTTCTGCTGAAAAATAAGATCGCTCTGGCAGAGAATACCCACAATTTCCTCTTTGGCATTGATCACAGGGACGCCATTGATGTGATTTTCCAGCAACAGCCGGCCTGCCTTGGATATTTCAGTTTCCGGAGTAACAGTGATGATATTGGTTTCCATGATATCTTTTGCCGTGAGCATGATACCCTCCTTAAAATAAAAGAAGTCTCTTTCAATCGATTGATGGCTGTCAGATCGTTCTTATAGGTTCAGTATACATAAATTGCTACAGCGGGTAAAGCGCCATTTACAATACCTGCCAAAGCAGAACCCGGCATTGTAAAACCAAGCAAAAGCATGATCCCGTATTTACATTCTTTGAATTCTCTATATAATAGCGGTCAAGATTGAAGGAAAAACAGTGTTACCCAAAAGAGAACACGAAAAATGATTAAAAAAGATATATTTAACAAGGATGTCAAAGCACAATTTAAAGCCTCGTCAAAGGACAGGCTTTACCGGTTCGTCATGGCCGACCGGACCATCAAAGGGGCTATTGTCCATAGTACACGCATGATCAATGAAATGCGGGCCAACCATGAACTGGGACCTCTGGAGACCCTGATTCTGGGTCAGGCCTATATTGCCGCAAGCCTGATGGGATCTGCATTGAAGGATAAAAATGACCGGCTGAGTATGAATATCCAGTGCTCGGGCCCGGTGAAAGGGCTGGATGTGGAAACCAATGTATACGGGGAGGTTCGGGGATATTTGAAAGCCAACCCCATTGAGGTGGCGGATATAGGACAGATCCGCAGTCTTTCCTCCCTTTTTGGGGCCGGCTTTCTGACCATGACAAAATATCTTGAAAACAGCCGCACACCGTATTCCGGTCAGATTGTCCTTGAACACGGCTCCATTGCAGAGGATCTGGCCAATTATTACCTGGTATCCGAGCAGATCCCCACCGGATTTAAACTCAGCCTTTTTTTTGATGAGGCAGAGGATGTAAAAGGGGCTGGTGGAATTTTTCTGCAGGCCATGCCGGGTGCTAACCCTGAAACAGTCATTGAACTGGAAAAACAGATCCAGGCCGTCACCTCTCTGGGTGAGATGTTTGCGCAAAAAGAATCGCCCGAGCAGGTCATTCAAACCTATTTTTCAAAGTTTAATCCTGTTTTTTTAAACAGCAGCCGGGTGGAGTTTTTCTGCCGGTGTTCAAAGGAACGGATGGCCGGTTATTTAAAAACCCTGCCCGGGACAGAAAAAAAAGAAATGATTGAAAACGGACCGTTCCCTTTGGAAATCCGGTGCCATCATTGTAATTCAGTGTATCTTTTCAACCGGGACGATATGAACGGGGTGATGGAATAAAAGGAGATGATATGCACAAATTATTACAGAATACACCCGGGGAAAAAATCATGCTCCTGGGAAACGAAGCCATTGCAAGGGGGGCTGTTGAAGCGGGCGTAGCCTTTGCCACCACCTATCCGGGTACCCCTTCTTCTGAGATATCGTTTAACCTGTTCCAGATGTCCAAAGAATCAGACCTTTATTTTGAATACAGCACAAACGAAAAAGTCGCCCTGGAAGTTGCTGCGGCAGCAGCCAACAGCGGGCTTCGCACCTTCTGCATGATGAAGCATGTGGGATTGAATGTGGCCGCAGATCCGCTGATGACCCTTGCATATGTCGGGGTGACTGGGGGGATGGTGGTGTTGAGTGCGGACGATCCTGCCATGTTTTCCAGCCAGAATGAACAGGACAACCGGTATTATGCAAAATTCGGCAATCTGCCCATGCTTGAACCGTCTTGTGTGTCTGAGGCCAAGGAGATGGTCAAATATGCATTTGACCTGTCCGAACAGCTTAAGCAGCCGGTATTGCTTCGGACCACCACCCGGATCAATCATTCCAATGCCTTTGTGACCTTTGGCGACATGGCATCTGTAAAATCCCTTGGCCGGTTTGTCCGCGAGCCTTCCCGGTGCGTGACCGTGCCCTCTGTGTCCCGCAGACTGCATGCCGGGGTTCTTCAAAAACTGGATCAGGCAGCCCAAATAAGTGAACAGTCCAAATTTAATGCTGTCACCGGAAACGGGGTGCTGGGCATAATTGCCAGCGGGGTCGGTTTTCACTACGCCCTGGATGGGGTAAAGGATCTGGGAATACAGGATAACACGCGGATCCTGCATCTGGGATTTACTCATCCTTTGCCGGGAAAAATGATAAAGGCCTTTTTAAAGGGGTGCGATAAAGTCCTGTTGGTTGAAGAGGGTGAGCCTTTTTTGGAAGAAGCAGTCAAGGCCTTTGCCCAGGAAGCCGGGATCACGGTCCCCATCAACGGCAAGTCCGGCAATCTTTTTTCGAGGTTGTCAGAATATGATCCGGCCCTGGTCAGAGAAAAAATCGCCCGGTATTTTGATATCCCGTATACGCCGAAGGAAACGCTTGATCTGTCCGATCTGCCTGAAATCCCGGGCCGACTTCCCAACCTGTGTTCCGGTTGCTCCCACCGGGCAACCTTTTATGCTGTTCAGCAGGCAGCCAAAGATAGAGATGTGATTTTTCCCACGGATATCGGATGTTATACCCTTGGGTTCCTGCCGCCGTTAAACAGCGGTGACTTTGTCATCTGCATGGGATCTTCGGTGAGCACCTCCTGCGGGTTCTCCAGGGCCACTGACCAGAAGGTTGTATCGTTTATCGGCGATTCCACGTTTTTCCATTCCGGTATCACCGGTCTTGTCAATGCGGTGTTTAACAACCATAATTTTACCTTGTTTATCCTTGAAAACGATACCACGGCCATGACCGGTCACCAGCCCCATCCCGGGGTGGACATGGAGCGGTTCGGCGTTTCAGGAAAGGGCCGGGTGGACATTGAGGCTCTGGTCCGGGCCATCGGGGTACAGCATCTTTCAGTGATCAAACCCTTTAAGGTTAAAAAGAGTATTGAAACCATCAAAGAAGCTTTGGCCTTTGACGGGGTTTCCGTTGTGATTTCCCGCCAGCCCTGCGCCTTGTATGCCAAGGGATTGAAACTGTTAAAGCCCAGGGCGTTTCAGGTAACGGACCGGTGCGTGGATCACAAGGACTGCATCACCGGTATTGCCTGCCAGTCTTTTTATATTGAAGAGGGACGGGTGAAAATCAATGCCGATACCTGTGTGGGATGTGCGCTCTGCGCACAGATCTGTCCTGAAAATGCCATTTCCCCGGTAAAAGACAAGGGCTGAAAAATAAGGGCTGAAGATAAGGGTGAATAAATAAAGTTTCATGTATAAAGGAAAATAGAGTCAATGCAGACAACCAGATTAGTTATCGTTGCAGTGGGCGGCCAGGGGAACCTGCTGGCTTCCAAAGTTCTGGGCGAAGCTGCCCTGATTTCAGGTGTGCCGGTCAGGATGAGTGAAATTCACGGGATGGCACAACGGGGCGGGATTGTTGAGTCGGCCATTGTTTTCGGTGATGCCGAGAGTTCGATTATCTCGGATACAGAGGCGGATATCCTTCTGGGCTTTGAACCGGTTGAAACCTTAAGAGCCCTGAACCGGTGCAGCAGCCGGACCCGGGTGATCACGAACACCGCGACCCTTCCGCCGTTTACCGTGTCCATCGGGCAGGGGGTTTACCCGGAAATTGAGGCGGTCAAAAAGCTGATCAAGGAAAAATGTGCAAGCCTTGTGGCCATTGATGCCATGGCCCTGGCCAAACAAGCCGGAAGCCTCATGAGCGTGAATATTGTCCTTTTAGGTGCCTTGATCCAGACAGGAAGTCTTGGATTTGCAAAACAAAATGTGATAGAAGCCATAAAAAGAAGAACTAAACCTGCATTTCTGGATATGAATCTTCATGCATTTGAACTGGGGTATGATGCGGCAGAACAATATTCAGAACAACAGGCCGGATAAACCCGTAAGGCAAAGGCAGAGAAAGAGATGAGCAAAACATTAAAACAGGTTGCCGTCCTGAACGGACCGAATCTGAACATGCTGGGCAAAAGGGAACCTGAGTTGTACGGTGCCCATACCCTGGACCAGATTAATGAAGAACTGGCCCAAAAGGCAGGCCCCCTGGGACTGGAACTTGAATTTTTCCAGTCCAACCATGAAGGTGAACTGGTTGAGAAAATTCATGCATTGTTTGAAAAAAAAATCCACGGAATTATCATCAACCCCGGTGCGTTCACCCATACCAGTGTGGCCATCCGGGATGCACTGCTGTTGATGGCCTGCCCGATTGTTGAAATTCATCTGTCCAATATTTATAAACGGGAAGCATTCCGTCATAAATCCATGCTTTCCGATATTGCCCTGGGACAGATCTGCGGGTTCGGCCATTTCGGATATACCATGGCCTTGACCGCTGTTGCCAACACGATTCATGAAGCCTGATCTGCTTGTTTTATGTGCCACCCGGCCGGAGGTGCCGAAAGGTTTAATTTCCGATACCAATGAATGCCGGCCTTTTTCCGGCAGCAGAATCAATTTTTTCAGCAGCCGTTCCGGTGAAACGACCTATGACCTTCTGATCACGGGGCCTGGGGTGTTTAACACCGCCCATGCCCTGACTGCCTATCTGGAACATCAGTCAGCCAAGCATTCAGACACCGGCGGTTCACTGCCTCTGATTGTTCAAATGGGCATTGCCGGCGTGTTTAAAGAGAGCGGGCTTGGGGTTGGTGACCTTGTCGTTGCTGAAAAAGAACATTATATTCACACAGGGATTGAATCTGATTCTTATAAAAATGCACCGCTTCCCTTTGAGCTGATTCAAAACAGCCCCATGAGCCGGGACGGTGTTTACCTGTTTGATCCAGATCGGGTGGAAGCGGTTTGTAAAAATTTAAACAGGGCTGAATCGGTCCGGGGAATGCAGGTTAAAAAAGGAGCCTTTATTACCGTATCAACCCTTACGGCTTCCTTTGAAACTGCCCGGCAGATGTATTCGGCGGCTCCTGCTGTCATGGAAAATATGGAAGGTGCTGCCGGCGCACATATCGCAGCCCTGTACCAGGCACCCATGATCGAGATCCGGGCTGCGTCCAATGTGGTGGGAGACCGGGATAAATCAAACTGGGATATCGATCTGGCAGTCAGGCAATTGGGCCGGGCATGGACTGCCCTGCTGGATGACGGAGTCCTGCAGGATATTTCGGGCAGGGCTGGCGGAACATCATAAGCATACAGGCTGATTATGCAGTTTATTGATTCACATTGCCATCTTCACGATTCAAGAATTATCCATGATCTGCCAAATATCCTGGAACGGGCGGCCAATGCGGATGTTACAGCCATGATCTCCTGTGCCACAATGGAAGAAAATTTTGAACGCACAGCACAATTGTCTCAGCAATACCCTGCTGTCATCCCGTGCTTTGGCATTCACCCCTGGTTCATTGATTCCTTGTCGCCCGACTGGAAAAAGAATCTTGAAACAAGTCTTGTATCCTGTGCATCCGGGGTGGGGGAGATCGGTCTTGATTTTGTGGACAAACACGCAGACCGGGACCGGCAGAAGGAAGTGTTTGAACACCAGCTCGCCCTTGCGGTGGAGATGGGAAGGCCTGTTAATATCCACATTCGAAAGGCCTGGGATGCCCTGGTTCATATTTTAAAGCGGCTGGGAAAATTAAAGACTCCCGGCCTGATCCATTCCTACTCAGGATCGCCGGAAATGATCCCGATTTTTGAAAAATACGGGCTGTATATTTCTTTTTCAGGGGCAGCCATTCATCCCAATTCCACAAAAGGAATCAATGGCTTGAAAAAGGTATCGCCGGACCGGTTTTTACTGGAAACAGACTCCCCGGATATTTTTCCAATCCTGCTGAACAAGGTGCCGGGCCGCCTCAATGAACCGGCCAATCTGCCGGCCATTGCCGGGATTGCCGCCCAGCGGCTTGAAACGGACGCGGATACGTTTTCACATCAGGCATATGAAAACAGCCTGGAAGTGTTTGATTCAATATTGAAAGGATGAATCATGGAACCGTCCCTACCTGAGAAATCATCATCCGACACCGGAACAATCAACCAGTTTGCCAGGATTGAACAGCTTCTGGGTGCTCAATGTCTGGAAAAAATCAAACAGGCAAAGGTGGCTGTTTTCGGCCTTGGAGCGGTGGGATCTTTTGCCCTGGAAGCCCTGGCCAGAAGCGGTGTTGGGCATCTTAAACTGGTTGACTTTGACCGGGTGGATCCGTCCAATATCAACCGGCAGCTTCTGGCATTTCATTCAACCATCGGCAGGGAGAAGGCAGTTCTTGCAGCCGAGCGGGTAAAAGATATCAATCCGTCCTGCCGGATCACGGTTCACAGCTCGTTTGTCAATGCCGAAAGCCTTGAAAATCTTTTAGACAATGATATTGATATACTGGTGGATGCCATTGACGGGCTGAATTCAAAAATCAATCTGCTGGTATCTGCCCACAGGATGGGCCTTACCGTGGTTTCCTCCATGGGAGCCGGCGGCAGGACAGATATTTCCATGATCAAGACCGGTGATATCAGTGAAACCTGTGTCTGTCCCCTGGCGCGCGTGGTCCGGCAGCGGCTGCACCGGCGTGGTGTGTATGAGGGTATACAAGCTGTTTATTCCATTGAAAAGCCGTTGAACAAACAGCCGTTCAATCCAGAGGATTCCCAGGATGCCCTTAAAGATCACGGCAGGAGCAGGCCGCCCATCGGGACGGTCTGCTGGGTTCCGGGTGCATTCGGCCTTACGATCGCCCAGCGGGTCATTGACCTGATTTTATCTTGATATGGCTCTTTCATGACCGCCTGATTCAACCGTTTGCCGTGCCGCGTTCTTATTTAGAGAGTTCTTCATCCCTGAGAACCCGCCGCAAGACCTTTCCCACGTTGGATAAAGGGATTTCATTTCTGAATTCGATAATTCTGGGCCGTTTGTAGCCGGCCATTTTTTCTTTGCAGAATTGTTTGAGTTCATCTTCTGTGGCTGTCTGGTCCTGTTTAAGCTTGATAAAGGCCTTCACCTGTTCCCCGCTTTTTTCATGGGGAACTCCCACCACTGCGGCCAGTTCAACTTTTGGATGGGTGTACAGAATGTCTTCAACCTCCCTGGGATAGACATTAAATCCGCTGACAATGATCATGTCTTTTTTTCGGTCCGTGATATGGATATATCCGTCTGAATCAATTTTTCCGATATCGCCGGAGAGAAAATAGCGGTGGCCGTTGATATTGACAAAAGATTCCTGGTTGGCCTCGGGCCGGTTCAGGTATCCTTTCATGACATGGGGGCCGCAGATGGCCACTTCACCTTCCATGCCTCGTTCCATTTCATTCAGTGGATTTTCCAAATCCACAATTTTGATATCCATACCAGGTAAAGGAAATCCAATACTGCCGATTTTCCTGCTGTCTTTGCTTGTGGGGTTGACGCTGGACACCGGTGCGGTTTCAGTAAGACCGTATCCTTCAAAAATGATGGAACCGGTTTTTTCTTCAAATTGAAGACAGACCTCCGTGGGCAGAGGCCCTCCACCTGAAAAACAAGCCATCAGGGAAGACAGGTCGTAATCATTGAGTTTTGAATGATTGGTAAAGGCCACAAAAATGGTCGGTACGGCCGGCATAAAGGTGGGCCTGTATTTCTGGACAGCCTTGAGCACCTCTGTAAAAGGGGGCTTGCCGGCTCGCGGGTCCGGGATGCAGATCAGTTTGGCGGCAAGCCTTGCTGAAAGCAGCAGGGCAACGGTGATCCCAAAACAATGATACCAGGGCAGCACACCTAAAAAGGAGTGGAATCCGTCTCCGTACAGCGGTTCTTCTCCTTTTTCTTCTATCTGGACAAACCGGGCGTATTCATAAATCGCCTCAACATCATAAGTAAAGTTGGTATGGGTGAGTTCAGCACCTTTGGGGATTCCGGTGGTGCCGCCTGTATAGAGCATAACGGCTGTATCTGTTTCCGGATCAATATCCACTTGTGGCGGCCGGGGTTCTGAGGCAGCCACAATTTCATCAAACATCAAATGGGAAGGATCAACCTGTTTTGCCTTGGGAATTTTTCCCAGCAGGCCTCCTAAAACGGCTTTGATTTTCGGCAGGTAGGATTTGATATTGCAGAGGATCACGGTAGTTACTTCAGTTTTTTTAACAGCCTTTACTGTATTCGGGTAAAACACAGGGTGATCCATGCAGAAAACCATTTTTGCCTGGGAATCTTTCAGCTGCTGGTTGAGCTCGGATGCCGTATACACCGGGTTGCAGTTTACTGCCACAGCCCCTGTTTTGAGAATACCGAAAAATATTTCAGGAAACTGGGGAATATTGGGGAGGAAAATGGCAACTTTTTCCCCTTTTTTAATGCCTTTTCCCGCTATGAATGCGGCAATGCGGTCTGATGTCTCTTTTACCTGTGCATATGTGCGCGTTGCACCGTTAAACATGGTGTAGATTTTATCTGGACATTTTTTTGCAGTATCATCTAAGAAATTGAACACGGGAAAATGATAATCTGCACAGGAATTTTTTACGCCTTTTGGCCAAAACGGGGTATCCCAATGGAAGTCAGCCATTCTCGGTTCCTCCTCTTTTTAAATATGCCACGCTGACAAGCTTTTTAATCCGGTGTGTTGAGTCCAAAATTATGATTTTTTTACATTGTTATACATAAGTTGATTCAGGATTGAAAACTCTTTTTTATTTATTCTGTTTTGCAAACAACAACCAGGGTCAGTATATCGTGGTTAAATTTTCATATTGATCTTGCAGCCTTCCAGTGATAAGTCAAAAGACTGGCAAATAATAAATATTTATAGTCAACAGGAGACAGGAATACCAATGAAACAAATAATTCTAAGCCTTGTGGCGGTATCGTTGATTTTTATTTTTCCCATCTCTTATTCATCTGCCGAAGATATCTATGTGACGGGTGTGACCAACATTACAATGAGGACCGGCCCCGGTGTGGATCATAAAATCGTTCGCATGCTGAAGTCGGGTACCAAACTTGAAATTGTTGAACATAAAGAGGACTGGTCCCATGTGCGGACCATGGGCGGGAAACAGGGCTGGGTTTTATCCCGGTTTTTAACGCCGAAAGTTCCGGATGCCCTTCTTGTGAATAAGCTGGAAATAGAAAACCAGCGCCTGATGAAAAGACTTGCCGAGATTGAAGAAGAGAACAAACAGTTGACAGTTAAAAATGCCACCCTGGTCCAGGTGGAAGAAAAATATACTAAATTAAAAAAAGAATCCGGACAATTTTTAGAACTCAAAGCAAATTATAATGAGATGACCGAACAATTTGAAAACCAGAAAAAAAAGATTGAAAAGTTGGAAAATGATTCAAGAAATGAAATAAAATTCTGGTTTTTAATTGGTCCGGGGGTATTAATTATAGGATTTATTTTCGGCTTAAGCACCCGCAAAAAGAAAAGAAGCAGCCTGTTATGATCAAGAAGACCGATTTTTTAGTTATTGGAAGCGGTATCGCCGGTTTAAGCTATGCCCTTAAGGCCGCCCGGCTGGGAACAGTGACCATCATCACCAAAAAACAGATTCAAAGAACCAATACAGCGCTGGCCCAGGGCGGCGTTGCCGCTGTTTTCAGTGAACAGGATTCTTTTGACCTGCATATTCAGGATACGCATAACGCAGGCGACGGCCTGTGTGATGACGAAGTGGTGAAGATGGTAGTGAAAAACGGACCTGAAAGAATCAAGGAACTGGTCAGTCAGGGTGCCCGGTTTAATAAACAGGGAAAGGGCAAGTACGATTTTTCCCTGGGCCAGGAAGGCGGACATTCGGCAAAACGAATCGTTTACGCCCATGATCTGACCGGAAAAGAGATAGAAGATACCCTGATCCGGAATGTGCGGAATAATAAAAACATCACTATTTTAGAGAACCACATTGCCGTCAACCTGATTACGCTGTCCAGCAGCATTAGAAGCGGTTTGCTGGTGACGCAGCAGGAAAATACCTGCTGCGGGGCATATGTACTCAATATTAATACCGGAAAAATTGAAACATTTTATGCCGGTATCACGCTTTTGGCCACAGGCGGGGCCAGCAAGGTCTACCTGTATACGTCCAACCCGGATATTGCCACAGGTGACGGCATTGCCATGGCCTACCGTGCCGGCGCGTCGGTTGCCAATCTTGAATTTGTTCAGTTTCATCCTACCTGCCTGTACCATCCGGATGCCAAGAATTTTTTAATCTCCGAAGCGGTTCGGGGAGAAGGAGCACTGCTCATTGACTCAAAAGGCCGGCGGTTTATGGAAAAGTACAGCAAGGATATGGAGCTTGCCTGCAGAGACGTTGTGGCCCGGGCCATAGACAATGAGCTTAAAATGACCGGTGCGGATTCGGTTTTTCTGGATATTACGCATAAAAATCCTGAATTCATAAAAAAACGGTTTCCAAATATTTATAAAAAATGCAGGGAATTCGGCATTGACATGACCTGGCAGCCCATACCGGTGGTACCGGCTGCCCATTATATGTGCGGCGGCATTGCCACCGACCTGGACGGAAAAACAGATGTTCAGCGACTGTATGCGGTTGGTGAAACCGCATGCACCGGGCTTCATGGTGCCAACCGGCTGGCCTCGAATTCCCTTTTGGAAGCCCTGGTTTATTCTCACAAGGCGTTTGAAGCGTCTGCACAGGAGCTGAAAACAAAAGCAGATCATCTGGACATCGTGCTGGACAGTTGGGATGAAACCGGGACAACGGATTCGGATGAGGCCATTGTTGTTACCCATAACTGGGATGAGATCCGGCGTCTGATGTGGAATTATGTGGGGATTGTCCGGTCAGACAAGCGGCTTGCACGGGCCATGCGGAGAATCCGGAATATTCAGAAAGAAATCAATGAATATTATTGGGATTTTAAAGTCACAGCCGATCTGATTGAATTGAGAAATTTGGCCACTGTGGCTGAATTGATTATCCGATCTGCAATGAGAAGAAAAGAAAGCCGTGGGCTGCATTACAATATCGGATATCCTGACAAGGATGATGACAATTTTTTAAAGCCGACGCTTTTGAAAAAAGATATTTCCGAAATTCTTTAGGACCGGCAGAAGTCGGCATTTAAGACCGGATCAGACCGGTTACTTCAAGGGTTGTGTCCCGGATTCGGCAGTCAGGGCTTTTGGCCGATGAACAGCGTCACAATTCCAAAGGTCATGCGTTTGAACCGGTTCTGCTCAAATCCGGAATTCTTCATGATGGTTAAAAACCGGTCCGGGGTTGGGAATTTTAAAACAGAAGCCGGCAGGTAAGAGTAGGCTGCATTGTCTTTAGAGAAAAATGAGCCGATTAACGGCAGGATTTTTTGAAAATACAGCAGGTACAAATACCTGAGCAGCCCTTTTTCCGGGGTGGTTAATTCCAGCACTGCCAGCCTGCCTTTGGGTTTCAAAACTTTAAAAAATGAATCAACGGCCCGTTGCCGGTCCATAATGTTCCGGATGCCGAACGCAATAAATACCCCGTCAAAAAGATTGTCATTAAAGGGAAGGAACAGGGCATCGGCATTGAGCAGTGCAATGGGCTTTGATTTTTTTTTCAGTTTGTCTTTGCCAAGACGCAGCATGCCGTATGAGAAATCAAGGCCGAAAATGTTCACCTGGTTTTTAAGCTGAGCACTGATTTCCAGGGCAACGTCACAGGTGCCGCAGGCAACGTCCAGGGCAGTGTTACCGGATTTAAGACCGGCAGCCCTGACCATTTGTTTTCGCCAGACAATATCCTGGCGCAGGCTTAACAGGCGGTTTAAAAAATCATAGCGGGGAGCGATACGGTCGAACATTCCTTTTACAAAATCAAGTTCTTTATTCATCGTTGACAACCTGGATTTCTGGTTTATTTTATGTTATTTGCCGGGGCAGGTTGGAAAAGTATCATAATGGCGGCAATAAAACAATGTAAACAAAGCCTTAAAACGACTGGAACAGGTTAGCATATGACAGATAAACGGGATTACTATGAAATATTAGGCGTTGCCAAGGACGTTTCAAAAACGGAACTGAAAAAAGCATACCGGAAACTGGCAATTAAGTACCACCCTGACAAAAACCCGGATAATAAAGCAGCTGAAGATAAATTTAAAGAGGCTTCTGAAGCCTATGAAGTTTTAAATGATGATAATAAACGCCAGATATACGATCAGTTCGGTCATCGGGGACTTGAGGGTGCCGGTCATTCCGGTCCCAGCGGATTTGAAGATATATTTTCAAGCTTTGGCGATATTTTCGAAGATTTTTTCGGGTTTGGTTCTTCCGGCGGCAGCCAGGGAGCCAGAAGAGGTTCCGACCTTCGCTACAATATGACCATTGATTTTATGGAAGCGGCGTTCGGTACGGAAAAAACAATCAGCATTCCCAAACTGGACCGGTGTGATCTTTGTTCAGGAAGCGGATGCGCCGAAGGGGCTTCTCCTGAAACCTGCTATCAATGCAACGGGTCCGGGCAGTTTATCCAGAGTCAGGGCTTTTTTAAGGTAAAAACATCCTGTCCGTATTGCAAGGGGCAGGGAACTATGATCAAAGATCCGTGTAACAAATGCCGGGGTGCAGGAAGGGTTGAGATTACCCGGAAGGTCCAGGTTAAAATTCCGGCCGGTGTGGATGTGGGATCCAAACTGCGGCTCTCCGGAGAAGGGGAAGCCGCCCCCACCCCTGAAGGAACTGCCGGGGATCTTTATGTTGTCATCAATGTTAAACCCCATAAGTTTTTCCAGCGGGATGGGACAGACGTCATCTGTGCTATTGATATTTCATTTATCCAGGCAGCCCTGGGAGATGAGATTAAAATCCCCACTCTGGTGAAAGATAAAAAATTAAAGATACCAAAAGGGACCCAGTACGGAGATGTTTTCAGGCTGAAAGGAGAGGGGATTGCCTCTTTGCGTACCGGCAGAAGAGGAGATCAGATTGTAAAGGTCATTGTCAAAACTCCCACCCGGTTAAATCAGAAACAGGAAAAGCTGCTCAAAGAGTTTGACAAGCTGGATTCAAATAAAATATCAAATAAATTAAAAAACCTGTTTAAAAATATTTAGATGTTGATAAGGATGCT
>JBNKNP010000386.1:0-5967 GCA_050293905.1 Desulfobacteraceae bacterium
CCTGGGTATCGCCGGAGACACTCAGGTCCATGATGGCGTCGGCTTTATATTCAAGGGCCATTCTGGCCTTGTTCATTTCAGCATCAAAAGAGCAGACATCTTTGGACACCCCCAGGTTGACATTGATCTTGGTGCTAAGCCCCTGGCCCACGCCGGCAGCCTTAAGGTTATGGTGGTGGCGGTTGGCCGGAACAGCGATGATCCCCTTTGCCATCCGGTATATCAAATCGGCCCGGGATATGGATTCAGCCGCCAGCACCTGTTCCATCTGGGGCGTGACGATCCCTTTTCTTGCGGCATCCATCTGTGTGGTATATGCTCTTTTCATTTGACTTCTCCTGCTATCTGTTTGATTTCTTTAATTCTTTTCTTTATATCTTGCGCCCCTATGATCTCGGTAACGAGACAGACGGTTTTTGCGCCCCGGACAACCACATCCCGAAGATTGTTCCGCTTGATTCCGCCGATGGCCACAAAGGGGATATCGTGCGCAGCCACCACATGCTCCAGGTATTCAAGCCCGACAGCATCGCAGACATCCTCCTTGGTGCGGGTGGTGAATATCGGACCCACGCCGATATAATCCGCCCCGTCCTCAATGGCTTTTTTTGCCTGTTCCGGCGAATGGGTGGAGCAGCCCAGCATCATATCCGGGGCAATTTTCCGCAGCGCTTTGATCGGCAGGTCATCCTGGCCCTGGTGAATGCCGTCCGCTTCCACCATCAGGGCAATATCGGCAAAATCATTTACAATAAAGGGCACGTCCGCATCAGCAGTAATTTTCCTGATTTCCAGGCATTCCCGGTACATTTGGCCGTGGGATTTATCTTTTAGTTTTTCCCGGTACTGAAGGATGTCGATTCCACCGTCCACCATCTGCTTTGCCACCTCAATATTGGTCCGCCCACGGCTGAATTTTTCTCCCAGGATGCCGTAAATGCCGCTGGGAAACTTTTTTGAAAAACAGGCCAGAAATTCAGGTTCCCGGGCGTAAACGGCAAACCTGAACGCCTCCACCTGTTTGGCAGCCTTGTATTCATTTTTGGCCTTCAGCACCTCTTCAATGGACCGGAATGCCTCCTGCACCCGTTTAAAATTGGAAAGCATGGTATCTTTCAGATCGTTTCGATGATCTGTTTTGGTTTCAAAGGAAGTGATGACGCCGACATCATTGGCTGAATCCCTTGCGTTCAGCAGCAGGTTTTCCCTTCCTTTGAACAGGTCCCGTATCCCGTGCCTGAGGGTTCTCAATCCGGCAGACAGCGTCTTTTGATCAAACCGGAACCGGGCCATATCTTCCAGAACCCTCAGCCCTTCTGCTGCGCGGTTGATATTTGCATCCAGGATGCGTGCGTCTTTCCCTGGTCTGCTCATTTATCCAACCCCCTGTAATATTCGTTTAATACAATCCCGGCCATCATGGCTGCAATCATGGCAATCTTAGGCGGAAAAAGCACATGATCCCCCTGGTCCGACACAAAATCTCCCACAATATGGCAGTTCCCCATTTTTTTTACACCCACCGATCCCATGTCCGTCCCGGCAATGCCCGAGGCAGACACCAGGTTGGTCCCTGCGGCACTAAGTTCTTCCGCCATCATCTTTTTCAAAAGTTTATCATCAAACCCTTCCACAACAACGCCGCAGTCTGAAAAGAGCTGTTGAGCATCTCCAGGCCCGATTCTTTTTTCAACTATTTCCACCGCCATTTCAGGATAAATCTGTTTTAAATTGGTTTTAAGGCTCAGGGTCTTTTTTTCCCCCACCTGGGACAGGGTGTAAAACTGGCGGTTCAGGTTCGATTGCTCAACGGCATCAAAATCCACAATCTTAATCTGTTTTACCCTGGCCTGGGCCAGCAGCCGTGCCACATTGGAGCCGATCCCGCCGATCCCTGCAATACCGATTTTCATTACAGCATCTCCCAGTCTTTGAACACGGGCTGATACCCGCTTTCCCGGATCATCCGGGTCACCTGTTCAACATTTCTGGTGTCCGTGACTTCAAACTGGACCGTTGCATCATCCGCCTTAAGCGCATAGCCGCCCACATCGGTTTTTGAGCCGGCCGAATACCGCGTGGCACCCAGATGGACCAGCCGGTCCCTGAAGGGAGCGGATTCCCTTGTGGAGATGGTAATTCCCAGCCGCGGCATAAACAGCCGCCAGGCCAGCATGGTCTGGACAAAATCCAGATCGGACATGACATATTCCGGCTCAATCCCGCCAATGGCTTTGGTCATTCTCGGCAGAGACAGGGAGACTTCCACATGGGGATAGGTCCGTTCAAGATACCGGGCATGAAGTCCTGCCATAAACGCTTCTTTCTTGGGATCTGCAAGGCCGAACAGCGCGCCGATATTCACCGCTCGGAAACCGGCAACAGCTCCCCTTTCCGGGGTCATCAGCCGGTAGGTATAATCTGATTTTTTCCCTTTTGGATGGACTTCTTTATACAGCGTCCGGTCATAGGTCTCCTGGTAAATGGTTAACGAATCCGCCCCGGCACGGTTCAGCACCCGGTAGTCTGCCTCATCCATGGGAAACACTTCTAGAGCAATGGATGAAAAATGCTGCTTTAAAATCTGAACAACCCACTCAAGATAAGACAGCGGGGTCCTGGCAGGGGCTTCCCCGGTCAGGACCAGGACGTGCCGGATACCTGTCTCCCGTATTGCCCGTGCTTCAGCATCAATCTGTTCAAGGGTCAGCGTTGTCCGCTTAAAATCCATGGCGCAGTTAAACCCGCAATAGGTGCAGTGATTGGTACAGAAATCTGAGATATACAAGGGCGCATACAGACTGATGGTCCTGCCGAAATACTGTTGGGTGACGGCCCGGGCTTTTTGGGCCATCAATTCAAGATAATCCTGGGCAGATGGTGACAGCAGATTGAGAAGATCTGACGGTCCCAGAATATCCCGGTTCAGGGATCGTTCAACATCGACGTCTTTCACCTCGTCAAAATAAGCCTGAAAATCAAGGAATTCATATTTCGCGACCTGATCCAGAAAGGACATGATGCTATTCCCTTAAAAAGCCGGTCAACGGAGATGATGCCCTGGCAGTTTCGCTCTGGTCCGCCATTTGGGACAGATAGGCCATCCGCCCGGCCTGTACGGCAAGACCAAAGGCTTTTCCCATCCTGGCCGGATCAGGACTTGTGGCAATGGCGGTATTGACCAGCACGGCATCCGCCCCCATTTCCATGGCCTCTGCCGCCTGGGAGGGCCTGCCGATGCCTGCGTCCACCACCACAGGCAGCCTGCTGGTTTCAATGATCCGTTTGATCATGGGACGCATTTCCAACCCCAGATTGGTACCGATGGGAGAGCCCAGCGGCATGACCGCTGCCGCACCCGCATCATATAGCTGCCGGGACACAATGATATCCGGCATCACATAGGGCAGGACCACAAAGCCTTCTTTGGCCAGAATTTCAGTGGCCTCAAGCGTGGCGTGATTATCCGGCAGCAGATAGGTCATATCTGTAATCACTTCAATTTTGATAAAATTGCCGCACCCGGCTTCCCGGGCGATCCTGGCAATGCGGACCGCTTCTTTTGCCGTCCTTGCCCCGGATGTATTGGGCAGGAGCACCACCGTTTCCGGGATGAAATTCAAGATATTCTCCTGTGCCGAACCCGGATCCACCCGGCGCAGGGCCACGGTGATCATCTGGGAGCCGCTGGCCGCAAGCATGGGACGGATCAGATCCCTGGAAGCAAACTTGCCGGTCCCGGTAAACAGCCGGCTTGAAAATTTTCTGCCCCCAAGAGTCAGCAGGTCATTTTCCCCATCCGGAGTTGCATCTGGTGTTATTTCCTGCATTTATCCCCCTCCCACAAAACTTAACAATTCAATCTGATCCCCTGATTTGATGATCGTATTTTTCCAGTCATCCTGTGGGATGATCTTAAAATTGAGTTCAGCAATCAAAGACTGATCGTCAAACCCGGTATCCTGGATAAGTTCAAAAAGCGTAGTATTGTGCACGTCCACTTTTTTCCCGTTCAGACTGATTTCCATACATCCTCCGCCGCAACCTGTCTTGTTGCCCGTCATACCTGAACGATAGCCTGAGCTATTGCCTGACCTATGGCCCGACCTGTTGATTGACCGTTTGTAAAAAGGGGAAATGAAAAAGGATGATAACAATAAAGAAGAGATTCTGGCCTTTAGCACTTTCCCTACGCCGGTACTAACCGTATCAGGTTCCAAGGGTTGAAGTATTTAAAACTTCTCTCAGCTTTTATTTAAAGCACCCCCAGTGAATTATATCCTGTTGATATATTTGATTTAACATGAAGTTGTCAACTTGTTTATCAAAAAGATTGAATTTCATTTTTATTTTCCGTATATATGGAATCAGATTTTTAGGTTGCCCGGACAAACGGAACACGGTGAAATTCCGTGACGGTCCCGCCGCTGTAACCGGAAACATCTGCTTTTTACAACAGGTCACTGGTAAAACGGGAAGGCCAAAAAGCGGATTTAATGCCGGAAGTCAGAAGACGAGCCCGGGAGCTTTATGTGTAAAACCTGATGGCAAAGGGTTTTTGTAAGGATCAATTTCCTGCAAAACCCTTTTTTGTTTCTGCAGGATGTCAGACAGCGAGGAAACCATGACAACACAACTTGAACATGCCCGCCAGGGCACCATCACAAAAGAAATGCAGGTCATTGCCAAAGCCGAGGGCTTAAGCGAATCCTTTATTGTAGATCACGTGGCAAAGGGTGAAATTGTTATCCCCTGCAATCCAAACAGGCCAAACCAAATCGTCACCGGTATCGGCACCGGCCTTAGAACCAAAGTCAATGCATCCATCGGCACCTCTTCAGATATCTGCGACATTGCCCTTGAAGTTGAAAAAGCCCGGGCGGCTCAGCAGGAAGGCGCAGACACCCTGATGGAATTGTCCACAGGCGGCGATCTTGACGAAATCAGGCGGACCGTATTGGCCAATACCGACCTTGGCGTGGGGAATGTGCCGCTGTACCAGGCCTTTAAAGAGACGATCCGGAAATATAAAAACCCGGCCAGACTGGACCCTGAATATCTTTTTGACCTGATTGAACAGCAGCTGGAAGACGGATTGAGTTTCATGGCCATCCATTGCGGCATTAACCAGTATACAATTGAACGCTTAAGAAAACAGGGCTTCAGGTACGGCGGACTTGCATCCAAAGGCGGCACATACATGGTGGCATGGATGGATATCAATAAACAGGAAAACCCGTTATACGAGCAATTTGACCGGGTCTGTGCCCTGATGAAAAAATATGATGCGGTTCTATCTCTTGGTAACGGTATCCGGGCAGGCGCCATCCATGACAGCCACGACCGGGCCCAGATGGCGGAAATGATCATCAACTGCGAACTGGCGGAAGTTGGCAGGGATATGGGATGCCAGATGATGGTGGAAGGACCGGGCCATGTGCCCCTGGATGAGATCGAAGGAAATATTATGCTGGAAAAACGGATGTCCGGTAATGCCCCGTATTATGTGCTGGGCCCCATTCCCTGTGATACAGGGGCAGGATACGATCATATCACCGCGGCCATTGGCGCGGCCAGCTCGGCCCGGTTCGGCGCAGACCTGATCTGCTATATCACCCCGTCGGAACATCTGGCCCTTCCCAATGTGGACGATGTCAGAGAGGGCGTTCGCGCCACGCGGCTGGCCGCCCGGATCGGTGATATTTCAAAATACCCGGACAGAAGAGAAAATGAAAAACAGGCTGCCCTGGCCAGACGGGATATGCGGTGGGATGATCTTGAATCCTATCTTCTTTTTCCGGAAATTGCCAGAAGCGTCAGAGAAGAACGCTCGCCAATGCAGAAAGAGACCTGCACCATGTGCGGCGATTTCTGTGCCATGAAAAAAGGCATGGAAATATTTGAAAACGATATTAAAGATAAAAGGTGAACCATGACTCTATTGGAACAGACCATTTCAGCCATTTC
>JBNKNP010000387.1:0-3289 GCA_050293905.1 Desulfobacteraceae bacterium
TTGCCCTCTTATCAGTCTGACCGATGACGGTACCATCCAATGGCATATGGGAAATGCAGTGTGGGAACAGGTGAACCTGAGGGGGCAGAATGATGAATTTGATCTGATCCAGGAAACCTGTTTAACCGATCAACATGCCCTGATCCGGATCAGCTATAATGAAAATTTGTTCAAGCACGGAACAATCCTGCGCATGACCCGACACTATCTGACGCTTCTGGAATCGATGACAGCAGATTCGGCAGCGGTTTTATCCCATCTTCCCATGCTCACCTCAAAAGAGCAAAAAACCATTTTGTCGACATGGGGCAAAGCTGAAAAAGAATTTAAAAAAAATGCCTGTTATCACACATGGTTTGAAGACCGGGTGAAAAAGCATCCGGATGCTCCTGCCCTGTATTATCAAGAGAAAACTTATACATTCAAGGATCTGGATGTTCAGGCCAGTCAGGCTGCCAATTTTTTACTAAAAAAAGGAGCCGGTCCTGAAACCCTTATCGGGATCTGCATGGACCGCACCCCTTTAACCGTGATTTGTCTTTTGGCCATACTCAAATGCGGTGCGGCGTATGTACCCCTTGACCCGGCCTATCCACGGAAACGGCTGGACTATATCATTAAAGATGCCGCCTTAAAGATGGTGCTGACCACCTGTAAAAACAAAGAGTGTATTGCAGGAGCAGATACCCGGATCATTTATGCAGACCGGGAAGAAAAAACGATCTTTAATGAATCTGCCGTGCTCCCGGACCGGGAGGTGACATTGTCCAACTGCTGTTATGTGATATATACGTCCGGCTCAACCGGGAACCCAAAAGGGGTAGTCATAGAACACAAGTCTCTTTCCGCCCTGATCAATTCCTGTGCCCGGGTTTTCACAAAAGAAGAACTCAAAGGGGTGCTGGCGGCCGCATCTTTAAATTTTGATTTGTCGGTGCTGGACCTGCTCGTCCCCCTGGCCCTGGGAGGCACCGTCATTTTAGCAGACCATCCCATGTCTGTACCGTTTATGCCGGCAAAAGATAAAATCCGGCTGCTGATGGCAGTCCCCTCCACGGTTAAAGCTTTGCTCCAGATCAACAGCATCCCTCGTTCAACCGTCACCATCGGCCTGGCCGGGGAGTGTCTGAAAAAAGAGTTGGTTAATGACATTTTCAAGCTGGGCCATGTTAAAAAAGTCTATAATTTATACGGTCCTACGGAGGAAACAGCCATTGCGACAGCCGCCCGGATCAAAGGTCCTGTTAAAGATGATCCTCCCATCGGCCCGCTTTTGGCCAAATCAGAAGGGTATATTCTGGATCCCAATATGCAGCCGGTACCGGTGGGGGTTCCCGGCGAACTCTGCCTTGCGGGTGCCGGCCTTGCAAGAGAATACTTAAACAGGCCCGGCCTGACCCGTGAAAAATTTATCCCGCATCCTTTCAGACCGGGAGAACGGATGTACCGTACCGGAGATCTGGCAGCCTTTATGCCGGATGGTCAGATAAAATATATGGGCCGTATTGATTTTCAGGTAAAAATACGGGGCTTTCGCATCGAACTCGGAGAAATTGAAGCTGTTATCCAGTCCAATCCAATGGTCAGAGAATCCCTGGTTACCGTGACAAAAGACCAAAGCAAAGAAAAAGTTCTGACCGCTTATGTGGTTGCAGATGATGGCAGCCGGATTTTTGAACAGGATTTAAGACGCTATATAATAGACCGGCTTCCTTCTTTCATGGTGCCGACTTATATCAAAATTCTGGAGGCGTTTCCTTTGAACGCCAATGGTAAAATTGACCGGAAAGCCCTTCCGGAAATTACAATATCCAAAACAGATTTGAAAAAAGAAGATAAACCGCAGACCTCAGGCTCGGTTACGGATATCATCACCGGGATATGGAAAGAAATCCTGGGGCATGAAGAAATTAACCCCAATGAAAACTTCTTTGATATTGGGGGGCATTCCCTGTTGATGGTCTCTTTGTTTTCAAAATTGATCAATGCCTTTGACGTGGAAATGACACTTGTGGATCTGTACAAATTTACCACCATCCAATCCCAGGCGAATTTTATAACTGCGGATAAAAAAACAGCAGAAAAGACAGCAGATGAATCTATTGCCATGCCTTTTCCGGCCGCAGCCGGGCCAAAGGATCAATCCTGCGGGAAAATAGCGATTATCGGTATGGCCTGCCGCTATCCAGGGGCCCGGGACAAAGACGTTTTTTGGAACAATATTAAAAACAGGGTTGAATCCATATCCGAATATACAGATGCAGAGCTGGAAGAGAACGGGATTCCTCCTGAAATACGGCGGCATAAAGATTATATCCCGAAAAGCGGCTGGATTGACGATCTGGAATATTTTGACGCCGGATTTTTTAATATCCCCCCGCAGGAAGCCAGGATCATCGATCCTCAGCAGCGGATTTTTATGGAACTGGCATGGACGGCCCTGGAGGACGCCGGAATCGATCTGGACCGGACCGGACGGATAACCGGAATTTATGCCGGATCCGGTCAAAGTACCTATCTGAATAATTATCTTTACCCAAATACCGACCTTCGCAAACAGATGGGGGATTACAGTTTAATGATCGGCAACAGCGTAGACTTTCTCTCCAGCCGCATCGGATATAAATTCAACCTGAAAGGTCCCATGACCGCAGTACAGACGGCCTGTTCCACCTCAATGACCGGCGTCCACATGGCCTGCCGCGGTCTGCTCAACAGCGATTGTGATATTGCCCTGGCCGGTGGTGTCTCCCTTGGAACATTGCAAAAAGGATATTTATACCGGGAAGGCATGATTTTGTCCGCCAACGGCCAATGCCGTCCTTTTGACAGAGATGCCACCGGTACGGTGCCCAGCCAGGGCGCAGGCATTGTGGTGCTTCAGCGGCTGGAAGATGCTTTGCAGGACCGGCGCCATATTTATGCTGTGATACGCGGCACTGCCGTTAATAATGACGGCAGGGGAAAGGCTGGATTTACTGCGCCGTCAATCACCGGCCAGGCAGACGTTATCAAGGCGGCACTGAAACAGGCCGGTATAACACCTGACCGGATCTCCTACATTGAAGCCCACGGGACCGCCACCAGTGTCGGCGATCCCATTGAAACCGCTGCTCTTGAAACCGTTTTTTCAGAATGTAAATCTGAAAAAAACAGATATGCAATCGGTGCGGTTAAGGGAAATATCGGCCATACGGACATTGCCTCAGGTGTGGCCGGCATTATTAAAACATCTCTGTCCTTGAAGTATAAAATGCTGCCGCCCACCCTTCATTATGAACAACCCAAC
>JBNKNP010000388.1:0-18816 GCA_050293905.1 Desulfobacteraceae bacterium
ACCGCTTCCATTTTCTGGACAGACGCAGGTCCTTGGCCCGGCTGGCCAGGTCTTGGGAGAGATCTTCAGGAGTGATCAGAGCGTATTTCATTTTAAATGTCTATATATTATCAATTAAGTTATTATCTTATAACATATTGATACTATTTTATCAATAACATGGAATCAGTGCAACCTCCTACAATTTAATGTTTTTTTAGGATGGTTATCATATAATTAAAGAAAAATCTATATTTATTTAATTATTTCAAATAGTTATATGTATGAGAAATATTGTTATAAAATCAAACTGTTGTAAAAAAATAAGCGAGGTCAATCCGGATTGAAAGCCCTATGCCTAAAAGTGACATGCGATTGCCCTGCCCATTACCACCTCACAGTTGACAAAGACCTGTTGTCTAAGTTAATCTGACCCAGGCAGTTTACCTGAAAACCAAACCATTTCAAAAAGACCCCATGATCAGACGACTGACATTTTTCTCCACGGTTGCATACATACTATTTTTTTCCACGGTTGAGGCTTTTGCCGGGGACATTGCTCTCACCCTGGCGGAAAAAAATTTTATCGGTACCCACCCCTTAATCCGGGTGGCAAACGAAATGGACTGGCCACCCTTTGATTATGTTGAAAACAACATGCCCAAGGGATATTCAATTGATCTTTTAAACCTGATCGCCCAAAAGGCCGGATTAACGCTGAACTTTGTCAACGGCCGCACCTGGGATGAACTGCTGACCATGGGGATGGCCCGGCAGGTGGATGTGTTCCCGGCCATCTGGAAGACACCGAAGCGGCAGGACTATTTCCATTTCACCCCCCCTTATATTGATACCCCTTATATCCTGGTCATTCACCATGACACGGAAAGCATCAGCGACATCAACAGCCTTAAAGGCAAAATCCTGACAGGGATTAAAGGGTTTGCCAGCACCGAGCAGGTCAAGCAGCTTTATCCGGACATCACGGTTAAAGAGGTGGACAGCGCCGTAACCGGACTCCGCCAGGTTTCCTACGGCACTGCTGATGCATACCTGGGATCCATGGCCGAAACCAATTTCGTCATCAAAAGCCATTTGGTTCCCAACCTGAAGATCGCCGGAGAAACTGATCTTGGCGGCAGGATTGAAACGCCCCTTCTACACGTGGGTATCCGTAAGGACTGGCCCCTTCTCAGGGATATCATCCAGAAAGGAATGGATGCCATTACCCACGAAGAACGGCAGGATCTTCAACTCAAATGGCTGAACCTTGAAAATCAATCCAAGACATTGATCCTCGATGACACCGAACGGGCCTTTTTACAGAACCACCATGTTCTGAGGGCGGCCTTTCTCCCGGACTGGCCGCCAGTGACCTACACAGGCACCGACAAAAAGATGAGCGGAATCGCATCAGACTATCTTGACCTGATCAGCAGGGCCCTCGGGGTGGAAATCAAACCGGTGCAAATCAGCAGCTGGTCTGAAACCGTTGATGCCGTTAAAAATAATACAATTGATTTAATATCTGCTGTATCACAGGCTGCTTACCACAAGGACACCATGATTTTCACACCGACCTATCTTTCCTTTCCCATGGTGATCATCACCCGGGAAGATGTTCCCTATATCGGCAATATCGAATTTTTAAACGATAAAGCCGTGGCCGTGGTGGCGAATCAGTCTCCCCACACCATTCTGGCGGGCAAATACAAGACCCTCCCGCTGATGAAGGTCAAGGGGACAAAAGAAGGCCTGATGGCCGTGGCCGGAAAGGATGCCTTTGCCTTTGTGGGAAGCCTTGCCACCGTGGGCCATGTTATCGGCCGAGAGGGCTTCTCCACCCTGAAAGTATCCGGAGAACTGCCCTACACTGTTAATATTGCCATGGCTTGCAGCAAGGATATGCCCGTCCTCCGGGACCTGTTGCAAAAAGCCCTGAATACTGTTTCTGCCCAGGACCGCAATGCCATATACAGCAAATGGTCCAGTGTAACCTTTGAGTATCAGCCGGACTATTCCCTGATGTGGAAACTGGGCGGGGGAGGCCTGCTTGTCCTTGTACTGATCCTCTACTGGAACGGCATGCTCAGACGGATGGCCGGAGATCTGGAATCGGCAAGGGATGCAGCAGAGGCCGCCAATAGATCCAAAAGTATATTCCTGGCCAATATGAGCCATGAACTGCGGACACCGCTCAACGCCATTCTTGGATTTTCCCAGATCATGTCAGAGGACAAAAGCTTAAACCGGACCCAGAAAGAAAACCTGAAAATCATCAACAGCAGTGGCGAACATCTGCTGGCCCTGATCACCGATATTCTGGACATGTCAAAAATTGAGGCCGGCAAGATTACACTCAAAGAATCAATATTTAATCTTCCCCGGTTTATGGAGAATATCAACAATATGCTCAGGGCCATGGCCCATGAAAAAGGCCTGAGCCTGGCCTTTGCCCTGTCGCCGGAACTGCCCGGCCTGGTCCGGGCAGACCAGTCCCGGCTGAGACAGATCCTGGTCAACCTCATCGTCAACGGATTGAAAAACACGGCAAAGGGCGGGGTTACCGTCCTGGCCGAGCCGGGAGAAAACGACGGGGATGACAGGTTTTGCATCAGGTTTACGGTGCGGGACACCGGCAGGGGAATCGAACCGGCATTCCAGACCCGGATTTTCGAACCTTTTCTCCAGGTGAACGGCGGTAACCAGGCCAATGAAGGCACCGGCCTGGGCCTGTCCATATGCCGGACACTGGTTGAAAGGATGGGCGGAAAGATCAGTGTGGAAAGCGTTCCGGAACAAGGGGCCTCTTTTTCATTCTACATACAGGCCGGTAAAGAGACAGCCCCTGACCGGCAACGGATAGAATCTCCTTCCCCGGGACGGGAACATTTCAGCCGCCCGGCACCCGGCCTTCTGGCAGACCTGCCCGCCCGTCTTTGTGAGCCTCTCAGACAGGCGGTTTTTTCCTTTGACTACGAAATGACCATGGATGCCATCAAGCCGATTCTCAAAACCGATCCCCATCTCGGCAATCAACTGGAAACCTGTGCCCAGGGATACCAGTTCGGCGTTCTCCAGGCGCTCTTCACTGAACAGGAGGAACCCAAATGAATGACAGCCATCCGGCAGACATCCTGATTGTGGATGACGAACCCAACAACCTGAGCATTTTACGCCAGCTTCTCTCTGCCCAAGGTTATAAGGTTCGCCCCATGCTCAGCGGAGAACTGGCCCTTCAGGCCGTCAATTCCCTGGTACCGGATCTCATCCTCATGGACATCATGATGCCTGAAGGCATGGACGGTTTTGAAACCTGCGCCCGGCTCAAGGCGATTGACCGGATAAAAGATGTTCCGGTCATCTTTTTAAGCGCCCTGTATGATACAGCCGACAAAGTGCGGGCTTTTGACGCCGGCGGCGTGGACTATATTACAAAACCTTTTGAACAGGCCGAGGTGCTTACCCGGATCAAAACCCACCTTGATCTGCACTGTACCCGGGAGATCCTTCAGGAAAAAAACAAGCGTCTGGAAGAGACGGTCCTGGCCTTGGAAAATGCACTCAAAGAGATAAAAACCCTTCAGGGGATTTTACCCATATGCTGCCATTGTAAAAAAATAAGAGATGACAAAGGATACTGGAACCGGATCGATCAATACATCAGCGAACATACGGGCGTAAATTTCAGCCACGGCCTGTGCCCAGACTGCGCCCAGGAGCTGTATCCGGATTTTCACAAAAAGAAAACCGGACTGGACAAATCCAAAGAGAATTGACCATGCCGTACCCCTGTGTTCCTTTACAGCTCACCGCAGGCATCGAGTGCCGCGGAGTAAACCAGTCAGTTAAATCTTCAGATAAAGGAGGAATAAAATAATGATCATCAATATAATACCTCAAAGAGAGTGGCTGTGTTTGTCAGATAAAAAATATTTAATGAGCCTGGCTGCAGGCCTGTTACTGCTGTTTTCAGCCTTTGGAGCAGCATCGGCACAGACCCAATGGCCCTGTATTGCCGTTTCAAAAGACGGTACACCGATTTCATATGAAATCTCGGGGACAGGCGAGCCGACGCTTGTATTTGTACATGGCTGGAGCTGCGATGCCCGCTATTGGCGTGCCCAGGCACCGGTGTTTTCGAAAAAATACCGTGTTGTTTTTCTTGACCTTGCAGGCCACGGCAACTCCGGGATGTCCCGAACAAAGTATACCATGGGCGCTTTTGGAGAGGATGTCAGGGCAGTTGCAGAAGCAACAGGCAGTCACAGCGTTATTTTAATCGGCCATTCCATGGGAGGCTCAGTCATAGCTGAAGCAGCCCGGTTGATGCCTGACCGCGTTATCGGGTTAATCGGCATTGATACCCTTGAAAATATAGAGTATCCCATGACCCGGGAAGAACTCAAGAAGATGATTGATCCTCTGGAAAAGGATTTCCAGGCCGGAACCCGGCAGTTTGTACAGGTGATGATTTCACCTGAAGCTTCGCCGCAGCTCCGCGAATGGATTCTCTCAGACATGTCTGCCGCACCACCCCGCGTTGCTTTAAGCGCTATGAATGAAATGATGACGCAATACATCACCGGTGAAGCAGCAAAAATATTTGAGGCCATCCGGATGCCGGTTGTCACGGTTAACGGTGACCTGTGGCCTGTCAATCATGAGGCAAACCGCAGGCATATGCTTTCCTTCGAGGCCATTGTACTAAAAGGCACCGGTCATTTCCTGATGATGAACCGTCCTGATGATTTCAACAGGGCATTGGAAAAAGCAATCCAAAAGCTGGTAAAAAAATGACCGAAGTATCTGAAACATGCAGATCCACATTAACTGTAACGCTAAAAAATTGACAAACCCTTCAAAGAATTTTAATATGCCCGATTATGCAGGATATTAACCATCAGACATCTGAGAATCAAAAGCGGGAAAAATGAAAACTTCAAGTGTAATTAACCATATTGTTCAATGGCTGAACAGCTATATTGAAACATCCGGCCAGAAAGGCTTTGTCGTGGGTGTTTCAGGCGGTATTGATTCTGCCGTCACGTCCACCTTGTGTGCCAGAACCGGCAAAGACGTCATTGCCGTGAACATGCCTATTTTCCAGGCCAAAGACCAGGTGTCCAGATCTTCAAAACACCTTGCATGGCTGGGACAAAACTACCCGAATGCCAAGGGGACCACGGTTGAACTCACGGCTGCGTTTCAGCAGCTTTTACAATATCTGCCGCTTTCAGTCCAGGACAACCTGACCATGGCAAATACCCGTTCCAGACTGCGTATGCTCACCTTGTATTCGTTTGCCTCCAGCTACAAAATGCTGGTAGCCGGCACCGGCAACAAAGTTGAAGATTTCGGTGTGGGCTTTTATACAAAGTACGGGGACGGCGGTGTGGATCTTTCCCCGATTGCCGATCTGCTCAAAACCCAGGTATATGCCGTTGCAAAGGAACTGGGTATCCTTGCTGAAATCCAGACAGCAGAACCCACGGACGGATTATGGGAAGATGACCGTACAGATGAAAGCCAGATCGGAGCCAGCTATGAAGAGCTTGAGTGGGCCATGGGATATTTAGAGAGCAAATCAGATGCCCCCTTGACTGAGCGGCAGGCAGAAGTCATTTCCATTTACAATAAATTCCATGCTGCCAACCGTCATAAAATGGAGCCCATACCGGTCTGTCATATTCCTAAAGAATTTCTGGATTAGCTTCTGACAATACCTGGTTTACCCCTTTAATAGTGGTCTGGGAAAGCATGTTTTCGGCAAATATTTTCGCATCAGACAGGTTCAAATTTTGAATCGTCTTTTGAACCGCCGGCAGGAACTGGGGATCAACACTTAAAATCCGGACGCCAACACCCAGGAGGAAGGGAATAGATTCCTTCTCATGGGCCATTTCTCCACAGACAGACACATCAATGCCCTGCCTGTCTGCGGCCCGGACAACCTTTGCAATGGCCCTGTTCACGGCAGGGTGATGGGGCACATAATGGTCTGACACCATCTTGTTGGCCCGGTCGGCTGCCAGCATGTATTGTATGAAATCATTGGTGCCGATGGAAAAAAAGTCCGCCTCCTGTGCAAATTCATCAATGGTTTCGATCACAGACGGCAGTTCCACCATCATACCCAGAGGGATTTTATCGTTAAAATCCTGCTGTTCATCGGCCAGAGCCGACATGCAGTCGGAAACAATCTGTTTGGCTTCCAGGAATTCATCAATGGATGATATCAAAGGGAACATGATTTTTACATTGTTTTTACCGGCTGCCGCCCGGAGCATGGCACGGATCTGAAATTCAAAAATATCTCTGTACCGCAAAGAAAACCGGATGGACCGCAGCCCCAGATCAGGGTTTGCCTCTTTGTAAGTGTTGCTGTAAGCCAGGGTTTTTTCACCGCCGGCATCCAGTGTCCGGATGATAACGGGCAGGTTGTCCATCTCATCAAACAATTTCTTATAAATAATATACTGTTCTGCCTCAGACGGAAACGTGGCCCGGATTAAAAACGGAAATTCCGTTCGGTACAATCCAATGCCTTCGGTTTTTAAGCGTTTGGCCAAAGATATTTCATTGAGCAGATTGATATTGGCCAGCAGAGTCACTCGTTCTTTATCCAGGGTCAGGGTCTGGTCCGCCATGGAAATCAGGCGGCTTTGCTTTTCAACTTTTGACCGGGTTTCAAAAAGCGCAATGGTTTCTTTTTCCGGGTTGATATAAATATTTCCCTGCTCACCGTCCATGAGGATGGTTGTCTGCTCCGGCAGGGTCAGCAGCTCGGGTTCTTCTGCAATGATCAACGGCATCTGGAGAGATCTTGCCAGGATGGTTACATGGGATGTAACACCGCCGCTGGTCATGATGATCCCTTTTATTCCTGCGGAAACCAGCTTAAGCACATCAGACGGATAGACTTGCCGGACAATGGCAATACTGCCTTTCTCATAATCGTCCTCATCCCGGCCGGATGAAAAATGATTCAGAATCCGGATGCACAGATCCTCTACGTCCTGAGCTTTTTCACGCATATAGGCATGGGGGCTGGATGAAAAAATGGTCATGTACTTTACCGCCACCTTTCTGACGGCATCGCAGGGAAGGGTTCCATTATCAATCTGTTCCGCCATCTTTCCAATGAAATTTTTATCCTTCAATATCATGAAATGCGCAGTGAAGATCAAAGAGGCGCTTTCCGGAAGTCTTCTGGCAAATTCTTTTTGCAGATCTTTGAGTTCCTGGCTGGTTTTTTTAACGGCACGGTTAAAATCCTCCATGGTAAACCGGTCTTCATTTTCCAGCGGATCATATAATATGGATTTTTTCTTCTGGTTCAGAATCATTGATTTTCCCAGGGCATACCCGCTGGTGGCTGCGCGGCCTTTTACAAACGGCAGCACTTCACCAGATTCGATGTCTTCCCGGGTCTGGGAAAGTTCGATCAGCAGCCTGGCATTTTCAATAGCCCCGCCCAGCTGGGTCACCACCGCCCGAATGGCACGTTCTTCAGACACGGTGAAATGATCTGATTCCTGATGCTGAACCGTGAGGACACCGATACGCTCCACCCCCCGCCGGATGGGAACACATAAGAATGAATTGAACGCCTCTTCCCCGGTTTCCGGGAAATATTTAAATGCCGGATTCTGTCGGGCATTTCCCTCCCGGATGATGGCCATCGTCTCAAAAGACTGTCCCACCAGGCCTTCTCCGGGCTTTAGATGTATGGTATTGACAGATGAAGGGGTCAGCCCCCGGGTTGCTTTCAGTGTCAATTGCTTTGATTTTTCATTATACAGGTAGATGGAACAGACCGGGGCATTGAAATGACGCGCCACCAGATCCACAGAGCGCTGGAGAAATTCTTCAAGGTCGGAACTGCCCGTGACAAGATCTGCCAGCTCACTGATATTAAACAATAAGTTCAGGTAGTCGGTTTCGTTTTTCTGCATATATATCCAGGCCGTTTCCGTAAGAAAAAGCATTCAATATACCATTGCCCTCAATATAGCCTAAATCGGCAAATTATTCTCCTAAAAAAACAAGGTTAGCCTGTTATGACGCATGCTTCTCCAGCAATTTGTTGGGCAATAACTATCTGAAATAATAAAAATACCTTGACTTTCAATTGTCTGTGTTTTAATGTTTAGTTGAATCTGACCTCAAGCCAGACTTGACATTAGGATTCACCGGGGCCCCCTAAAGGGCCCTTTCTCTTTCCTAAAATCCATTATCGTATAACAATTCCAAGTTCATTTTTTAAACTTGCGACTTTACAGAGAACAGGATCAAGCCGGTTGAAATAATTTCTTGCCCCTTTCTTTTTTAAGTATTTGCAGACTGTGAATTTTTAATACAGAAAAAAGGCATTAACATCAGCCAATTGTATAAAATAAGAATGCATAGAATTTCGGTGAACTGCATCTTCAACTATTGTTGTTATTGGTATCGATCGATAACCGACTCCTCCTGTATTTGGAACTGGATTATACTTTCTCATTTTCCGGACGAACCCTCTGAGTTTTTTCTCATCGGTTTGATCCACGATCAATAACCCGAAATCTTGAGGGTTTTGAGGGCCGGGAAAATTTCTATGGGATATCGTGTTGTGAAATCTTTGAATTAAAGTCTCCCATGCCGTGTTAAAAACATCAAAATCAGCGGCTTTACCCTGCTTATCTATTACAATATTCAGGATACTGATATCTGGTAGAGCGGCTTGGAAATCAAGGACCTCTCGTAACAATCTCAAGCGTAATGATTTAGCAATACGTTTTATCTTGCCAGGTTTATGAATAAAGCAGGCGGAATAGAAGATACATTTTAAGACCTATTTCATTTATTAAGATTGATGCTCAACACGATATTGTCATGCCTGGCATGGAAAACAAATTAAATTCCCCTCCCAATACAAAACTCAAATTGATGGATCAAGCGCGGGAAAATGTTTCATGATTCTTTTTCCTGCTATGATCTCATAGCAGGGAGAAAACCGCTTGTCAATCAAGGGGGAATGCTGGCGGCGCATATAAAATAGCCAGCGTTATCTGCAGGAGGGATGGAGAGGTAGCGGGTCGAGCGTTGATTTTGCCTTTTTGTTCATAATTTTTATAAACATTAACTTTACATTTATCTTTACATTATTTTAACTCCCTGGTAATCTAATACAAAAAAACAGATGACACCCAATAAAATGAGGGAATAATGAAGCCCGGACTCACCAGAACCCAGCAGACCGTATTTGCTTATCTGAAAAAAAAAGTCAGGACCCAGGGCGCGCCGCCAAGCCTGCGCGAGGCAGCAGCCGATCTTGCCATCAGCCATACGGCAGTGGCCCAGACCTTAAAGGCTTTGGAGGACAAATCATATATCAAAAGAGAAGGCCGGTACAGCCGGACCCTGCACATCCTGGACAATACCGGGGATGTGGATATTGCCCAGCGTCAGAAAGAGGTGCCGGTTATCGGCCGGGTTACGGCAGGCATTCCCATGTATGCCCAGCAGGAATGGGACGGCAGCCTCCTGGTGGATGCAAAAATTTTTCCGGGACAGCATCTGTTTGCCCTGAAAATCCAGGGAAGTTCCATGATCAATGCCGGAATTTATGACCAGGACCTGGCCATCTGCGAACCCCGGCAATATGCCCGGGACAACGAAATTGTCGTTGCTCTGATCCACCATGAAGATGCCACGGTCAAACGGTTTTTCCTTCACAAAGACGGCATTGAACTGCGGCCGGAAAATCCGGCGTTTGAACCGCAGAAATATGCATTTGAAGACATTCTGATCCAGGGGCGGGTTATGGGCATTATCCGTCCGCCTCAGTCCGTGAACCGGGCCATGAATCAATAAAGGAGCGCATCAACCATGGTCAAAGAGCCTTTACCCTTTTCTGCCGGGGCATGCACGCTTTTTGCAGGAACCTGCGGATATTCCTACGGCGAATGGATTGATTCAGGGTTTTATCCCCAGGGGAGCCATTCTTCGGATATGCTCGATTTTTATACCCGGGTTTTTCCGGCCACGGAACTTAATTATACCTGGTACCAGATGCCCAAGGCCCCGGCCATTGAACGGATGTGCAGCAAAGTGCCGGATCATTTCAAGGTTGCTGTCAAACTGACCCGGACCATGACCCATGAAATCAAAAAAGACCAGTGGATAAAAGAGGTGCAGTTTTACCGCCAGGGCATTGAGCCTTTGGTCCGGTCCGGAAAACTGCTGGCAGTGCTCATCCAGCTGCCGCCTTATTTTACCCGGTCCGTCAACCGCAGGAGTTATCTTGCCGCTCTTCTGGATGAACTGGCAGGCCTTCCCCTTGCCGTGGAATTCCGGCACGATTCCTGGGCCGTTGACAAAGTTTTTTCAGAATTGTCCCGGCGGAACGTCACCCTGGTCTCTGTGGACGAGCCGGACCTTCCCGGCCTTTTCCCCCGCCTGGACCGGGTCACCAACCCGGATCTTTTTTATATCCGTTTCCACGGCAGAAATGCCAAAGGATGGCAGTCCGGGAACATGCAAAAGCAGTTTGACTACACCTATTCAGATGCACAATTGCAGGATTGGGCTGATATCATTCAAAATTCAATGGCGCCGGGTGCCCGGGCCGGTGGTATATTTTTCAATAATCATGTCCGGGGTCAGGCCCCGGATAATGCCCTGCGCCTGATTGAACTTCTGACCGGAAAACGGCAGCGATAAACCAAAGGTAATTCCCATGGACCGCGCCATTATCCATTTAAACATTGCTGATTTTGCCGTGGCAGTGGAGACCAACCTGCAACCGTCTCTCAAAGGATATCCCGTTATTGTTGCGCCGTTGGGCGCACCCCGGGCCGTGGTCTACGACATGAGCGAGCAGGCCTTTCAGCAGGGCATCCACAAAGGCATGCCCCTGGCCCGCGCCAGGCGGCTGAACAAAAAAATCCATATCCTGCCGCCCCGTTTCAACCGGTATGAAAAAGTCATGAAAGGTCTTTTAAAAGAAAGCACAGCCTTTACCCCGCAGATAGAATCCGGCAGGCTGGACGGCCACCTGTTCATGGATGTAACCGGTTCTTCCCGGCTGTTCGGGCCGCCGGCGGACATGGCCTTTAAACTCAAAAAGACCTTTCAAAAGGCCTTCAGCCTTGACCCCATCTGGTCGGTCGCCACCAGCAAACTGGTGGCCAAGGTGGCCACCCGGGTGGTCAAGCCGGCCGGCGAATATATTGTGGCCCCGGGCGATGAAAAAAATTTTTTAGCCCCTTTGCCCCTCCATCTCATTCCAGGGCTGGACCCGGCCGACATCTGCCAATTGTCCGAATTCAACCTGTTCCAGGTGGCCCAGGCCAGAAGACTGAGTCTCAAACAGCTTGAAATACCTTTCAGTCAAAGGGCAGCCATAATTTACAGCCGGATCAGGGGGATTGCTCCGGAACCGGTAAACCCGTTGTCCGACACCGGCACCTGCCTGACAGCCGACCATGAATTTGCAAACGACACCAACCACGCCGATCTGCTGAAAAAAGCGCTCTACATCCTGGTTGAAAAAATCTGTGCGGCTCTTCGGCAGAAAAAACTGAACAGTGCTGTTGCCCGGCTCACCCTTTCCTACTCCGACGGCCTGCAGCAAGAAGCAAAACAAAAACTTTCCACCCCCACAGCCTGTGACATGACTTTATTTAAGCAATGCAGCAGCCTGCTTGAAAAAACATGGACCCGCAGGGTCCGCATCCGCCACATGCGCCTGGCCTGTGAAAAACGGCCGGCCGGAACCGTGCAGGCGCTCCTGTTTGCAAAAAAAGACAAAGAAAGCCGCCAGGCGGAACTGGTAAAGACCATGGACCATATCCGCAGAAAATTCGGCCCAAAAGCGGTCCGGACCGGATTAACCCTGGTCAAAGAATAAGGAAGGGGCCAGGCTATGATCCCATTAAATACCCGGTCCCATTATTCGCTCATGTGGGGTACAGCGGATGTCAAATCCCTGTGCAGCCGGGCCAGAGCATTCGGATATACGCACCTGGCCCTGACCGATACAGACAATCTTTACGGCATGTGGCCCTTTATCAAAGCCTGCAGACATCAGGGCCTGATTCCCATCCTCGGGGCGGAAGTCACAGATCCCGCCGACGGTCACCGGGCAGTCTGCCTGGTAAAAGACCGGACAGGATACAGTCACCTGACCCGCCTGATCAGCCAACGCCATCAGGATAAAAATTTTTCTTTAAAAAATGATCTGCCGCCACTTTCCAAAGGACTGATTGTACTGACAAAACATGCAGACCTGCTGTGGTTCTGGCATGAAAACAATGTGGATCTTGCCGTCAACCTTGCCCGGTCACCGCTCTCTCAGAAACATCCCCTGCGCGCTGCTGCCGAAAGGCTGGGCATTCCCCTGGTGGCCACGCCGGGCAGTTTTTTTCTTTCTGCCAAAGATGCAAAGATCCATTGCATGCTCCGGGCCATTGACAAAAATACCTGTTTAAGCCGCCTGACGGCTCAGGATATTGCACCGGACACGGCGTTTCTGGAACGGCCCGAATGTTATGAACACCGGTTTAATATGCTTCCCAATGCCGTTAAAAACAGTGTGGTTTTAGCAGACAAAATCACGTTTCAGGGCCCGGATTTCGGCATTGTCATGCCGCCCCTGGATAAACAAAATCTTATTGACGAAAAAAATCCTGTCAATGATGCCGCGCGCAGGCTGTACGAAAAAACCCTGGAAGGCGCAAAAAAACGGTATGGTAAAAGTCTTCCCGGCCCGGTCATCAACCGCATTGACCATGAAATGGCCATTATCCGGCAAAAAAACTTCTGTGAGTATTTCCTGGTGGTTGAAAAAATTGTCCAACGGGCCTCACGAATCTGCGGCAGGGGATCGGGTGCCGCGTCCATCGTGGCCTATTGCCTGGGCATCACCAATGTCTGCCCCATCAAGTACAATCTTTATTTTGAACGTTTTTTAAACCCGGACCGGTCCGATCCGCCGGACATTGATATTGATTTTGCCTGGGATGAAAGAGATGATATCCTCAACTGGGTGCTCTCCCGGTTCAAGGGGCATGCCGCTCTGGTTTCAAGCCACATTTTGTTCCAGCCCAGGATGGCTGTCCGGGAAGTGGCCCGGGTATTCGGCCTGCCGGACACAGAGATCGCCAAAGTGTCCAAACGGCTGCCCTGGTTCTGGAAACAAGATGAGGCCTCACAGGAACTGCTGGACAGGATCCGCAAACGTCCTGAATTCAGGTTCATGGACTTTCCCCAGCCCTGGCCGGAAATCATGACCTATGCCCAGGCTCTCATTGGTACGCCGCGGTATCTGTCTGTTCATCCCGGCGGGGTGGTTATCACACCGGGACCCATTAATACCTATGTGCCTGTTGAAACAGCACCCAAAGGCGTGCCCGTCATCCAATGGGAAAAAGACGGGGCTGAAACCGCCGGTCTGGTCAAGATTGATCTGCTGGGCAACCGGAGCCTCGGGGTGATCCGGGATACCATCGGCAGCATCAAGGCAGCGTCAGGCCGGTTCGATGATTTTTCCGGCCAGGATCCGGAAGATGATTTTGAAACCCAGCAGAATGTGGCCCAGGGCAATACCATGGGCTGTTTTTATATTGAAAGCCCGGCCATGCGGCTGCTGCAGAAAAAATCAAAGGTCGGCGATTTCAACCATGTGGTTATCCATTCCTCGATTATCCGGCCGGCAGCCAATGAATTTATCCAGGAATATGTCAAACGGCTGCACACCGGGGTCTGGAAAGCCATCCATCCGCTGCTTGAAAGTGTGCTGGATGAAACATACGGCATCATGGTCTTTCAGGAAGATGTATCAAAAGTAGCGGTGAAAATGGCAGGGTTCAGTCATGCCCAGGCAGATGGGCTGCGGAAAATCATGTCAAAAAAAGACAAGGAACAGGAACTTGCCGACTATTATCTTAAGTTTAAAAATGGGGCGCGCTCAAAAGGAGTTTGTATCCAGGATATTGAATCGGTGTGGAAGATGATCACCAGTTTTTCAGGATACTCTTTTTGTAAACCCCACAGTGCCTCCTATGCCCGGGTCTCTTTCCAGGCAGCTTATTTAAAGACCCATTACCCGGCAGAATTCATGGCCGCCGTCATCAGCAACCAGGGCGGATTCTATTCAACCTTTGCCTATGTTTCCGAAGCCCGGCGGCTGAATGTAAAGATCCTGAATCCTGATGTCAACACCAGCCAATTCCACTGGACAGGAAAAAACCTTGAACTCCGGGTGGGATTTTTATCTGTTAAAACCCTTTCAGCCAAAACCATAGACCGTGTCCTTGCCCAACGGAAAACCAGGCCGTTTTCAACACCCATTGATTTTTTCAACCGGGTCCGGCCCAGGGAAGATGAAGTACGGGCACTGGTCCACAGCGGCAGCCTGGATTCCATTAACCCGGGGTCCGGCAGGGCTGCTCTTTTGTGGATCTATAAAGCCTGGCAGGCATCCGGAAAGAATAGGGATGTTTCACCATCGCTCTTTGATCTGCCCCTGGCGGATGCCGGCATGCCCGATCTGCCGGCAGATGAACCCATTGAAAAATTTCGAAGAGAATTTGGCGTACTGGGGTTTTTATGCGCCTGCCATCCCATGCTTCTTTATAAGGATGTACTTGCCCGGTATAACACAGTAAAGGCTGCGGCCCTGCCCGGATGTCTCAACCGGAGAGCCGCCTTTGCCGGATGGCTGATCACCGGAAAAATGGTCCGGACCAGACATGGAGATCCCATGAAATTTCTGACATTTGAAGATGAAACCGGTATCGTTGAAACCATATTTTTCCCAAAACCCTATGCCCTGTTCTGCCATATGCTCGATTACGGGCGGCCGTACCTGCTTTACGGCATACCCGAATCCAACTGGGGGGCAGTCACATTTACAGTTGATAAGGTCTGCCCCGTGCCGTTCAGACTCCCGGCCGGATGACCGCCGGGCATTATTCTCAATTTATAAAAACGATTCGTTTTATACTGAATTTTTTTTTCTTACAAAAATGTCTGCTTTCAAACCGAACTTTTCCGGAATTTTACAGCATCGGTTTTGGAAAGACTTTGGAAAAATCTTAAAATCTCATGTAAAAACAGGCCAAAAAAGATTAAAATACATTTTTGTTATTTTTATTTCCTTTGAATATTTCATTTTTGAAATAAAATATCCGCTTATTTTCAAGATTAGTCCATTCTCTATTTTTATTAAAATAAATTCATCCTATATTTTCAATAGGATAAAAAAAATTTAAATAAAACTATCTTTCTCTGGCACACAGATTGCTAATTAATACACGACATGAATAATTTAACTTTTAAACAAGGACGATGAATATGCTATTTAAAAAAATTGTACTGCCTTTGGGAATCATTCTTTTAAGCGCTGCCGGCGCATTTGCCGACGACGGGAGTATTAATTCCGGGGATACTGCATGGATTATTGTATCAACAGCCCTGGTCATGATGATGACCCCGGCCGGCCTTGCCCTGTTTTACGGCGGCATGTCACGATATAAAAACCTGTTAAACACATTTGCCATGACCCTGGTTGCCTATTGTCTTGCCAGCGTAATATGGGTAGGATGGGGATATTCCCTTGCCTTTGGCGAAAGCTCAAACCTTTTCATCGGAAACTTGAATCATCTTTTTTTAAAGGGCATTGGTGTCAATTCCGTATCCGGAACCATCCCCACGCTGATCTTTGTTCTTTTCCAGATGACCTTTGCCTGCATCAGTATTGCTTTAATATTAGGCGCAGTGGTTGACCGGATGAAATTTTCCTCATGGATTGTTTTTACTGTCCTCTGGGTCACATTTGTTTATGCTCCGGTCTGCAACTGGGCATGGGGTGGCGGCTGGATGCACCACATTGGTGCCCTTGATTTTGCCGGCGGCAATGTGGTGCATATCAATGCCGGTGTCTCCGGACTGGTCCTTGCTTTGTTTGTCGGCAAGCGAAGAGGCTATGGCAAAGAACCCATGTTTCCCTCCAGTGTTGCCTTCACAGCCATCGGCGCCGGTCTTCTATGGTTTGGATGGTTTGGATTTAATGCAGGCAGCGAACTGGCAGCTGACGGCGTTGCAGCCTCAGCCTTCATGGTAACCAATACGGCCGCAGCTGTTGCCGGACTATCCTGGCTGTTTGTCGAATGGAAAATCAGCGGAAAGCCCACCCTTCTGGGCCTTGCTTCCGGCGCAATTGCCGGGCTGGTAGGCATCACACCGGCAGCCGGGTTTGTATCTCTCGGCGGCGCCATGGTGATCGGCCTGGTTGCCGGTGCTTTGGGATATTTTGGTGTGGCCGTCCTTAAAGTAAAACTTGGATACGACGATTCTCTTGATGCTTTCGGCATCCATGGTGTTTGCGGCATGTGGGGTGCCCTGGCCACGGGACTGTTTGCCAATCCGGCAGTTACTGAAGGGGCTGCCGGCCTCTTTTTCGGCAATCCCGGACAGGTCTGGACTCAGTTCCTTTCAATCATCGGCACCATTGCTTTTTCCGCCATCGCCACAACCATTGTTATCTTTGTCACCAAAATACTGACCAATGGACTGAGAGTTGAAAAAGATGATGAGCTTCAAGGGCTTGACAATGCCCTGCACGGCGAACGCGCATTTGAAATAGAATAACCCTGTTTCTCTCCCCCGGAGAACACAGAAACCCACAGACGGCCGGAAAAAGTTTTCCGGCCGTCTGTGTTTATACGATAAAAAAACAACAGCATATTGAAATTCGCAAGCAGTGTGATATGGTGAACTGACTGCCGGGAACTTTTCTTTCAGGAGAGCTATGCCATGTTTTATAATCGTATTCCGAAAAACAACAAAGGAAAACGTATAGCCGAACGGCTGTTAGCGTTAAAAGACGCCATGGAAGGGCCGGACGGGATTCCTGCCAAGGATAACGACACCCTGCTGCTGGCCACTTGGAATATCCGGGAATTTGATTCACCCGCCTATGGTGACCGCGGCATTGAACCCTTGTATTATATTGCCGAAATCCTGTCCCATTTTGATCTGATTGCCATTCAGGAAGTCCGGGAAGATCTGGCCGCCATAGAGAAAGTCCGCTCTATCATGGGCGGCTGGTGGAAATACATCGCAACAGATGTAACCATGGGCACCCAGGGCAACAAAGAACGTATGGCATTTCTTTTTGATTCCAGGAAAGTTCGGTTTGGCAATATTGCCGGCGAAGTGGTTGTTCCCCCGGTGGAAAAAAAAGTCAAAGGGAAAAAGGCCATTTACAATCCGGCAAGACAGCTCTACAGAACGCCGTTTCTTTGCTCGTTTAAATCCGGGTGGGCCAGATTTATGTTATGCACGGTCCACATTGTATTTGGCCAGGACCAGGCAGATGACCCCGACCGGATAGAGGAAATCCGGCAGCTGGCTGCTTTTCTTGCCAAACGATCCGACCAGGAAAGCGCATGGTCGCCCAACATCATCCTTTTGGGAGATTTTAATATCTATAGTGCCAAAGATGCCACCATGGCTCAATTGATGGACGCAGGTTTTACCATCCCCAAAGAGATACAGGCACTGCCCCATACCAATACAGGAAAAAAAAAGCGTCATTACGACCAGATTGCTTTCCGCCAGAAAACCAACATCCTTGAGTCTACCGGCAAAGCCGGGGTATTTGATTATTATAATATCGTATACCGGCAGGAGGATGAGCAAACCTATATCGAGGATATGGGAGAGGCTTATTATACGACATCCAAAGGAAAAGCCAGAAGCATGGCCAAACGGTCACAATATTATAGAACCTACTGGCGGACCCACCAGATGTCTGATCACCTGCCCATGTGGCTGCAGCTGAAAACCAATTTCGGGCATGAGTACCTGAAAAACAGATTATAGAAATTAACAGGGAAGGGTTCAGCGGCAGGACGCCTAATCGTCGTCCTTGTTTCCTTTGAGTTCAATATACCATTCATCACTGCCGTAGATCTCATCCATACAGCCCGGGCACAGGCTGTGGCTGAACAGGGCAGTGGAATGCTGTTCAAAATAATTTTCAAGTTGATTCCAGTACCCCTTGTCATCCCGGATTTTTTTACAGCTCGAACAAATGGGAATCAATCCGCCAAGAGTTTTTACATCTTTTAACGCCTCATTCAGACGTTTGATCAGTTTTTCTCTTTCAAATTCAGCTTCTTTTCTTTCCGTAATATCTTTATGGGTACCGGTACGGCGGGTGGGATTCCCATTTTCATCCCATTCTGATACCTTACCCCTGCCGTGAATCCAGCAATATTTCCCACTCTTTGTTCTTAATCTGAACTCCGAAGACCAGCTCTCTTTTTTAGCGATCTGGGCATCAACGTATTTTACTGTTTTTTCCCGGTCCTCAGGATGAAGCAGATCTATCCAGGTTGCCCTGGAGGCCGGCATTTCATAGGGTTCATACCCCAGCATCGTATAATACCTGGGGCTGAAATAAACTTCCCCTCTTTTTAAATCAAAATCAAAAACACCGTCATTTACCGCATCAATGGCCAGGCGAAACCGTTCTTCGGAAGCCTTCAAGCGGGACAGTTCATTTTTCAATTCCTGAACATGAAACTCAAGTTCTTTATATGTGGGTTTCGCATCCATACTGCTCTTCCAATTAATCGTTATTTTTCCATACCATACTTAAAAACTCTACCGGCTTTTTAAAGGAATAGCGTGCCGCAAAAAAACCTTTCCATCATAACAGCATCTGAGCTAAGTGCAAGCATTTTTACGAAATATTCCAATTTTCCATCAGGATTTTTTCCGGGTGATCTGATCAAGAAGCTGTGTTACAAGGTCCTGAAAATCATCCGTAACAGAATCATC
>JBNKNP010000389.1:0-6382 GCA_050293905.1 Desulfobacteraceae bacterium
AGGTAGCCGCATGGCTCAAAGAGAAGACCATGCCACTATAATACCAGTTCCGGGAATTTAAAAATTTCATTTCAGGCTTTTCAGGTATGCGAAAATATCGCCGGCATCCTGATCGCTGATTTTTTCCCTGCTGTATTCAGGCATGGTTGCAGACCGAGGGTTTCGTAAACGATGAATAAATGAATCAAATCCCATATCGATTCCGGCTATATCAGGAGCGCCGCCGTTATTGCCGTGATCCCCGTGACATGCAAAGCATTTATGAACCCTATACCATTTTTCTCCGTCACCTGGATCTCCTTTCGGCGAAGTACAACTGCTGATAATAAAAAATAGACAGCAGAAAAGAACGATGAAAAAACCATTCAGGCAAAAAATGTTTTTTAGCATCACGACCTCCTTTCAAGGGATTGGCAAAATATTTAACGAATTTTACAAACAGCAGTTTGATTAAAACTTTATCATGATCAAAAATCTTTTGTAAGGCAGCATTAAAAAAACAGTTCATTTTCTTCTGCCGGCTGCGCAGAGGGGGGGGATTTTCCATATACTCACCTGTAATAAAATGTTAAAATAGGGATGCATTGCCCGGGTTTTCATGATATAATATTCAGACTTTCCGAATGCAGTAAAGAAAGGGAAAACAATGGCAAAAAAAATCCTGATCGTTGATGACGAGCCAAATATCATTGTACCGCTCGAATTTTTAATGGAACAAAACAACTATGATGTTAAAGTGGCGCAAAGCGGTGAGCAGGCGCTGGAAATAATGGGCACCTTTGATCCGGATCTTATCCTGCTTGATATCATGCTTCCCGGTATTGACGGATACGGCGTCTGCCAGAAAATCAGAACCAACCAAAAATTCAAAAACACAAAAATTGTATTTTTATCAGCAATGGCAAGGACCATTGACATTGCCAAGGGCCTGGGGTTGACAGCGGATGATTACATCACAAAACCGTTTTCAAACGCATTTGTGGTCGAACGTGTCAAAGCGCTTCTAAACGAGAAGTAACCGGTTCGTTAAGTCTCCACAAGCTCCATCTTCATCCGGGTCTGGAGCAGCTTCATCTTCTTTAATACCTCTTTTAATGTTTTTTGTTCTATCTTGGAAAGAATTTTTGGATTAATGTGATTGTCAGGTTCTGTTTTTTCATGGATAATTGCATTAATCTGCCGCATAAATCTGAGCTGAAACAGATAATTATACGCCTGTTCAATTTCAATGAATTCAATGCGGCTTAACACCCGTTTGATATATAGTTGATACAGCCGGCTCTGGGTATTGGTTTGTTTAATCCCTGCTTTCAATGCGTAGATCCTTGCAAAATCAACGATGATGGTCATGGCGACCTTGATATCGATACATTTTTTATGCTCCCCTTCTGATTCTACAATAAAATTGCCCCAGAATCCGATGGGCGGCCTGAAACCCATTGAATTCAGGGCAAGGAATCTTAAAAACACCTCCTGCTGCTCAAGTGTCTTTCCCAGATGTCTCCTGAGCTCATCTGTGAGATATTTATTTCCATGGGCATGCCGGAAATCAAAAAAAACCGTGGTGTGCAATACATTCTCGGGCTCTGCTGTCCTGATCCATTTCGTAAAGTATGATTTCCATGTGCTTACAGGCTGGCACCATGTTGGATTCTTCGCCATGATGCCTCCCAGACAAAGATCATAACCGGCACGATCCAGCCATAAACATATTTTTTCACCCAGATCAAGAAAGTACTGCTGAACCTGCTGCTCCGACAGTCCAAAGCCGGGCTGGATATCCTCAAAAATAATGGCATTATCCTGGTCGGTTTTAAGTGTCTGTTCCTGCCGTCCTTCACTGCCGAGTGTGATAAAAGCAAAAGATACCGGCGGCGGTCCCTGCTCTTCAAGAGCGAATCCGATGATCTTTTCCAGAATAGCGTCTGAAAATGTGGTGATCAGCCATGTGATTGTCTTGGTCTTTGTTCCGGAAGTCAGCATGCTGTGGATCAAGCGGGGCAGCTGGCTGTGTTTGCCCATGATGGCCCTTAAATTTTTGGCCTGATTTATTTCTCTGATCAATGCGGTATAATTCAGTTCTGTGAGCAGACGGTTGTCAAGCTCGGGGTCAAGGCCGGATTTACTGAACAGTTCCGGGTCGTAAAAATCAAACTGAGCCTCGGGCAGCACCATCATGGAATCAGCAGCTTTTAATGTTTTGATCTCACCGGGAATAAAAATTCGAAGGAAGGGCTGTTCACTTGAATCATCTGATGCATACGACCACAAGGCCCCATGATTGGCATCAATGGCTTCTTTAAGGGTCAATGGAAAGGTCTGACCGGAGACATCGGGGTATTGCTCCTCCCAGCCTTTTATTATTTCCGGGTCAATGGCATTTCCCTGCCAGTAGATATCAATATTGGCGATGGTATCCCTCATTGACACGGAACATGAGAATTGCCTGGTTCCGGTTTCATCGCGCAGCCGGCTTAATAAAAAAAGGATAATCATGATCAAGGCATAGCGGTCTGCTTTCACTTGAACATCCGCTTGAACATCCTTTGAAATAAATTCAATATCGAGCTTTTCACGGGATCTTCGGGCAATGGTGTCAATCAGATCCGCTCCGGAGATGGAGACAATTAACTTTGTGGTTCCAATCAGCCTGGTATAGTTTTCAGACAGATCGTTCAAGATCTGACTCAATGCCACAGACTCGGTGTAGATAATATCTTTAAACTTGTCCTGGCGGTCCGGCGCCATGGATGGAAATTCTTTTATTGCTTCAATAGCCGCCCGGATACTGGCAATCGGGGACCGCGCATTTTTCGCCAGCGAATGGAGCATGGTTTCCATTTTCTGATCGGTTTCACTCTGGCGGGTGATATCATTCAAAACCAGGACAAATCCCTGGAACAGCTTCGCTGAATTCAGAACAGGTGAGACCTTTGCCTGGATAGTTCGCTGGTCTGTTTTAAAAATAAAATAGGAAACCGTATCTTTTACATTCTTTTTTAATCGTTCATTTATTTCATCCAGGGTATGGTTAATCAGATGTTTATCAATCAGCGAGGTAATGGTCTTTCCGGAAAACGGAACCATGCCGTCTACTTTTTTTACTCCCAATAGGGTATTCACCTGCCGGTTGGATAAAAGGATTTCCCCTTTGGAATTGCAGATAATAATACCCTGAGGCAAATTGGCAATCACCGATGCCAGAAATTCGGTCTCTTTATTCTGTTCCTGGCCTCTGCCAGTGTTCTGAAAAAAATCTGTCATTATATTCTAAGTTTACTCCAGCAAAGATTTTATCCAGCCCACCACCCCTTTTTTTGAGGATTTTTTTCTCCCCTTCTTCCGGGTCTGGTTCTGCGGGCGGTGTGGCTGATTAACGGCACGGTTTTTATTTTCCTTTGATTTGGACGGTGTATTTAATTCTACAACACTCTGCGCTTTTCCCTTGATGGATTGATGTATTTCCTTGACCAGTTTTTCCTGGATTTCGGGCTGGGCAATTTTCACCTTTGGCCGCCGGCCAAAATAGGTGTCGGACACACTGCCCTGACAGCCGTCACCGCTGCTGCCTATCCCGGCCTGTTCAACAACAGCATAGGCAAATTGTGTCAGTCCGGCCATTATGATATGTTCCGGAGGAGCCAGGTGAGGCCTCCGGCAGTAAGCAATGGCCTGGCAGATATTGGACGGAAGTTTCCAGCTGGTCAATACCTTTGATGCCACCAGACTGTCAGTCGTACCAAAAACGTTCAATTCAGCTTTTTCCAGAGGCTGTTCCAGTTCTCTTGCCTGCTTAAGGCACCAGGTAAATTCTTTTGGATCATAAATGGCCAGCAATAATTTTCCCATTCCCTGGAGCATTCCTGCCATATACAGCTCCCCGGGGAGGACATCCATATCCAGGTTGGGATGCCCCAGTCGCCGGTTGGCCACAGCACATGCCCAGGAATGTGCCCAGAAATCATTATAGGAAAACCCCTGGATATCAGGAAATTTCGGCAATAGTTTTTGAAAAAAATACAGGCAGACCGTATTCACGGTTTCCATCAGGCCAATCCGTGTAACTGCAGCCCTTAGACTGACAATTTTTTCAATTTCACTATAATATGACGAATTAGCCAGTTGCAGTATCCGGATATACAACCCGGGATCTGATTCAACCAGTTTAACAAAGCCGGAAACATCAATCTCATCCTTAGGCCGGCGGACCATGTTTAAAATTTTTATGCCGTTAGAAGGGAGATTGGGAATGTTCAAGTTAACACTTAAAATCTCATGGGCAATACTGAATGCAATGGTCTTTTCACCGAGCAGGGCATCTTCCATGGTCCCTCTTTTTCGAATACATCGGATAAAGGGTTAAGAATTAAACGCAGTTTATCTTATCCAAAAACAACGGCCGCGTCAAATAGATCTTCCCTTTCAGGATCTTATCCGGACAAATCCTTAAAGATTGTGAAATCAAAGAACGCTTCGAATAAAATCGCCGGCCGCCTCAGGACCTTTTTCTTCCACCACCCGGATGGTCTGGGAGCCAATCACGGCAATGTCTGCCTTGCCTTTCAGATACTCCACATCTGCCTTTTCCTTTACTCCGAAACCCACGGCCAGCGGCAGGGTTGTGGCATTTCTGCACCGGGCAAGATACCGGGTCAGATCCTCTGAAAAAGCGGTTTCTTTCCCTGTTACCCCTTTCCGGGCCAGGCAATACACAAATCCTGATGCAAAACCGGAAAGATACTCCAGTCTTTCATCACTGGTCTCCGGTGAAAAAATATAGATTGGGTTCAAATTGTGTTTTTTCATGGCATCCAGGTATTCACGGCCTTCTTCAGGCGGAAGATCCGGCACGATGGCTCCTTTTAGATTGATACGGGCCATGCGCTCGCAAAATTTTTCCATGCCGTATTTATAGGGAATATTAGTATAGCTCATAAACAAAAAAGGAATGGGAAAATCTTTAGCCACCTTTTGGGCAAATTCAAAACACTTTTCAACGGTTGATCCGGCTTCTATGGCCTTCTGGTTTGCTTTCAGGATCACAGGACCGTCAGCCATGGGCTCGGAAAACGGGATCTGCAGTTCCATTAAATCCACGCCTGCCTCAACCATCTGTTTAACAATTTCATATGAGTCTTCAAAATCGGGGTATCCCATGACAATATGAGTCATCAAAAGGATATCCTTTTGTTCAAGCCGTTGTCTTAAATATGATTCAAGCATTGTATTCTTCTGCCTTTCCTTTTATAAATTCTTTCCATTTCGGATCATCAATGGCATCTGCCACGGTAAAGATGTCCTTGTCTCCCCTGCCCGACTGATTGATGATAATTGCATCATCCGTTGAAAGTGCCGGAGCCTCTTTAAAGGCCCGGGCAAATGCATGGGAGGATTCCAGAGCAGGGATAATGCCTTCTTTTAACATGGTCAGTTTGAGCGCCTCCACCACCTGGGTATCGGTGGCGCTTTCAAACCTCACGATTCCCTTTTCATGCAGATTTGAAAGGATCGGGGAGACTCCCACATAATCAAGTCCGGCAGATATCGAGTGGGTCTCTTTCATCTGGCCGTCATCATCCTGGAGAAAATAGGTTTTATAGCCCTGGGCAATCCCGGGACTGGCATCTGTTGAACTCAACCGCGAGGCATGCATTCCCGAATCAAGACCTTTTCCTCCGGCCTCAACGCCCACCAGCTCCACGGGATCGTCAAAAAATCCTGAAAAAATTCCCATGGCATTGGAGCCGCCGCCCACACAGGCATATACCCGCTTGGGAAGTTTTCCTTCAGCCGAAAGGATCTGTTTTTTTGCTTCCTGTCCGATAATGGACTGAAAATAAGAGACCATTTCAGGAAACGGATGCGGCCCGCAGGCGGTTCCCAGGACATAGTGGGTGTTGTCCATATTTGTTACCCAGTCCCGGAAGGCTTCGTTAATGGCATCCTTTAAAATCCGTGTACCGTCTTTTACCGGGACCACGGTGGCGCCCATCTGCTCCATCCAGAAGACATTGGGCCGCTGGCGCATGACATCCACTTCTCCCATGTAAATGGTGCAGTCAAACCCGAATTTGGCTGCCATGGTGGCTGTGGCCACACCATGCTGACCAGCCCCGGTTTCAGCAATGACGCGGGTTTTACCCATCCGTTTGACCAGAAGGCCCTGGCCCATGACATTGTTGGCCTTGTGCGCACCGGTATGGTTGAGATCCTCCCGCTTGATATAGATCTTTGCTCCGCCCAGTTCCCGTGTTAAATTTTCCGCAAAGGTCAAGGGTGTGGGCCGGCAGGAATACGTTGCCATTAAAGTTTCATACTCTTTCCAGAAAGACGGGTCCTGCTTGATTTTTTCAAACTGGGCTTCAAGCTCGTCAAATGTGGC
>JBNKNP010000390.1:0-1674 GCA_050293905.1 Desulfobacteraceae bacterium
TCCAGCGCACCGGCCAGGCGGCGCGCAATGGTGTCGATATGCTGATTGACTGCCTCTGTCCCAAGGCCTGGAACAAAAATGATGGCATCTTTGGAATTTTCTCTGTTTTCGGACATCAATTTCTCCTTTCCATTAACGGCGGGTAACATCACCCGGAACCACCCGACAGGGTTTACAGTTTTATCCAATACCTATTGATTTCATGCTCAGCCTCTGGGTCGAAGATCGTGTCTTCAAGTTGCCCGCCATTTGCTTCTACGATCCTTATTGACACAAAATTATCAGGATATACCATGACCAAAGCCTTGAGACTTGTCCACTGTGAACCGGTGTGCCACTGAATCCATTTTCTCCATCACCAAGATCGGCAAGGAAATCGCTCAGTCCATTTGGCGGATTCAATGATGCTTCTTCTAATTTCATATTTTTTCCCCTGATGGAAAACGGCCGCCCTGTGTTCCCGGTCAATGTGAAACCTACTGTGATGAAAACTCACAGCTCAGCACTGTTGGTTCTATGTCGTGAATGCCGGAAATTTCGTTACTCATTTCAGCTATAATAAAAAAAACCAGGGAAATCAATCGGGAAAAACCCATTGTTTTGAAAGCTATCAAGGTCGGGACAGGCTGCAGGTTATTGCATTAATTTTTCTTTTAAACCTGTGAGGCGCAGATCGGTTTTATTATTGTTAAAGGCCAGCTCAACCGCCCGTGATGAGCCCACAATAATTACCAGGTGTTTGCCCCGGGTCATGGCGGTGTAGAGCAGATTTCTTTGCAGCAAAGGAAAATGCGCCGTGGTCAGGGCGATGACCACGGCAGCATATTCGCTTCCCTGGGATTTGTGAACCGAGATGGTATAGGCAAGGGAGAGTTCATCCAGTTCCAGGATATCATAGTCAACCAAGCGGCCGTCATAGTTCACAACCACGGTATTATTGGATTTACTGACCTCATGAACAATGCCGATATCCCCGTTAAAGACATCTTTATCATAATTGTTTTTCAGATGCATGACCTTGTCGTTGGGTTTAAACGTAAAGCCATTGGCCTGGATGCCGGTGCCGGACGGATTCAGCACTTTCTGCAGCTGTTGATTCAAATTAATGGTCCCGGCTTCGCCCCGGTGCATGGGGGTTAACACCTGTATTTCGTCAATATGGGGAAAAGCCCTGGGGATCCGTTTTGAACACAATTCAAGAATAGTGTCCACCACTTTGGCCGGCTGGTGATTCTCGATAAAGTAAAATTCTGATAATTTACCGGATTCCGGGGTCTGGAAATCAGGCATCCGGCTGTTTCGGATGGCATGGGCATACATGACAATCGGGCTTTCCTTGGCCTGGCGGAAAATTTTGGTCAATGAAAAAACCTTGACGCTGTTGGATTCGATAATATCGGACAGCACGCTGCCGGGCCCCACTGAAGGAAGTTGAAAGGTATCCCCCACCAGAATCAGGGCGGCCGTGATCGGCGTGGCTTCCAAGAGCCGGTACATCAAATGGGTATCCACCATGGAGGCTTCATCCACGATAAAGACATCCAGATCCAGGGGATTGGCAAAATGCCGCTCAAAAATCTGGTTTTCATGATCAAAACCGAGCAGCTTGTGAAGGGTGGATGCTTTTTTTCCGGTAACCTCGGACAGCCGCCGGGCCGCCCGGCCTGTGGGAGC
>JBNKNP010000391.1:0-8770 GCA_050293905.1 Desulfobacteraceae bacterium
CATGACCGAATAATTCGCTTTCCACAATTCCTTCGGGAATGGCACCGCAGTTGACCGGAACAAAAGAGCCTCTCCCATAGGAGCTGATATCATGGATGGCATAGGCCACTCGTTCTTTTCCTGTACCGGTATCACCTGAGACATGAACCGGGTAATTATACAGGGCTACATCCCGGATCTGCCGGAAGATATCCTGCATGGCTTTGTCTTTGCCAATGATGCCTGCAAAATTAGACAGGTTCTCTGCTTTTAAGGAGAGGTCGAATGTTTCAGTGACATCCCGGAATGAGGCAAGCACGCCTTTAAACGTTTTATCAGAGCCGGTAAGCCCTGAAACCGTCATTTCAAGATGACGGGTTTTACCATCCTTTGTAATGATGCTCAATGGATATTCTTTTTTATCCGCGAAAAACAGTTCCGAATTGTCGCAAAAAGAACATTTCCCGCCGCAGAAAGGAGATTGGAAAACAATGTGACAGTCTTTTCCAAGAACCTCTTCTTTCCTGTATCCGGTTATTTTTTCAGCCTCTTTGTTAAAAACCGTGATTGTACGGTCAGGCGTATGGGCAATAATACCAAGCTTTAAATTGTCCAGAACAAGTTGAAGGTTGTTGTGATCAAGCAGGCTTTGTGTAAAATCCGTCATGGTGTCATTTTCCAAAATCAGTCTAATTTATTTTTTTGCCCGAATTCATTTGTTCAGCATGAAATCGGGAAGCTGTTAAACAGGGTAATGACACATTTGTGTATCATGTGCAATCTTTTTTTAATTTATTTTAAAAGGCGGTTGATGTGATGAATTGTCTGAACATCACCGGGGGAACATGTCCGGCAGGTGACCGGAGCGGAGGAGGGAGCTTATTCCATGGTAATGCAGTCTTTGGGGCAATTTTTAATGGCCTCGTGGATATCATCGTCGGAGTAGTCATCAAGGAGCAGAACATCAATAAACCCGGCATCATTAACAGCAAACGCATGGGGCGCCAGCTCCACACAGATTTCACAAAGAATACAGCAGCCGATTTCAACAACAGGGGTGCTCATGAGAATATTTCCTTTTTAAGCTGAATTGGTCCACCAGCCTTTTTTCTTGTGGGCATGCTTTTCTTTTTTGGCAAGATCAAGCAGCCGATAGCCGGAATCCAGAAGAATGCCGTAAAGAACACTGCAATTGGGATCTTCACTCTGATCATACCCATCCCTGGCAAGAGCAATCATCTGATGAGCGATCTCAATTGTCCTGGCAACATTGATGTCGCATTTTTTTTTAAGCATCATATGGTCGTTTTTTTCTTTCATTTTATCATCGGTCAGTCCGTATAAATAATTTTAATCCAGCTGAATTAATAATTCAGTAAACAGGTCATAAACACTTCTGAAAATATTCAATAAACATGCCATAGACAGAATCTAAGCCAAATTTTTATCCTCTTTACACGTCCGGGCAAGTTCCATGATAGAAACGATGTCAAAATTCCAGCCGTTAAAAATGACCACTTCCCTTGGATCATGGCTGATATCATCGGGCATGAGACTGCATTTAAAACGTTCTGCATGGATGAGCGCCCGCACGGCATACCCCCTTTTTACATAGTCTGATGAGTGAAGACGGCCGAAGAGCAGGCCTTCTGTGTCCGGATCCAGCTCGTGGGGACAGGCTTGTAGAAATGTTCCAATACCCCAGAGTACACCCCGCTGCAGTATGGGGTGTTCTATAAAATTTCTTATGGGATCAAGATAAGAAAAAAGAATGGATTTAAATTCCCGGGCTAGTTCAGGGCTGTGAAAAAGAATTTCTCCCATGGCCTCTGGTGATCCCCAGCCTATACCGCCGGATTCATCATTCAGATTCCACATGAGCCGCCGGAGGATGATCCGGGCCTTTTCAATGCGGGTGCGAGCCATCCGAGCCCCAAGGACACCCATGGCAGCGGTGGCACGAAACCTTATTAATTCGTTTTTATCATAAAAGTGTGAGAAAAGATGTCCGATCAGTTGTTCATCCGGAATCTTGGCCAGACGTTCAAAGGCTTTCTCCCGTGAGGGTCCTGCCAGGATCTCTCCCACTTTGATTTTTGTTTTTCTTCCATAGGGTTTTTTCATGACGGTCATAATAGTCTGTTAAATTTGGGTGTTGACGCATTGACGCCTTAACAACAGCATAAAACAGCATAAAGTATGCCAGGGCTTTAAAGACGCATGATTAGTCTTATCCTGTCAGGAAGTGATGGCTCATTGCACGCGGTTTTGTCTCAGGTTGGGACAATTGTGTTTCCGATGAAATGAAATAGTGTGCAGACTGTTAAAGTTATTCAATTACCGCCTTGCAGATAGCTTCAACATGTCGATGGTCTGTGCCGCAACAGCCGCCGATAACATTAAGATTGTCAAGTGTGAGTTTCAGCTCCTTGAATCGGCGGCCCAGCTCAATCGGATCTCCATCGTCGAGTTCTTCGGCCTCATCAAGTTCTGCATGGCTTTTAGCTGAAGCATTGGCTCTTACACAACGAATTCGTTGTTTCCAGGATTCATCCGTATCAAAGGCTTTTTGAAAATGGGTTGGATGGGCACAATTAATCATATAATAAGCCGAATAATTGTCGGTCGCTTCATCAACAGTATTGACAGCATCCTTGATTGTCTCACCGGACGGCAATCTGCCGTCGGTTTCAACGGTAAATCCAATGACAACCGGTATCTTTACAGACTTTGCTGCACGCACGATGCCAATGGCTTCCTGCGTATGCGTCAGAGTGTATGAGGTAACCAGATCAGCCTGGGTCTTGCTGAAAGTTGTAATTTGGGGGAGATGGTATTCTTCTGCCTGATCAACAGACATCTGCTCTTTGATGAAATATCCGTCACCCTTGGGTCCGATACAGCCGCTGATGACAATCCTGGTGTTATCATCTTCATTGGCATCCCTGATTTGAACAAGCAGATTGATTGCATCTTGGTTGGCTTTTTCCAGAGAAGCTGATGAATATCCAAGAAGATCTCCCCACTTGGAGCTTGCACGCCATGTCGGACTTTCAAGAAGAAAGTTTGTCTTATGTTTTTTTGCAATGGAAACATATTTCTGGAAATACGCCCCAAGCGTCCTGCGTCCATTGTCTGTTTCTAAAAGAGTAAAGGCCGCAAGCTGAGGCAGTTCGATACTCTCATGAAAGATAAGGACTGTCTCAAGCCCGCCGTCTGTAAGAAAATATTCATTCCTGAACAAAGGAAGATTATTTCTATATTTGGCCATGGTTATCTCCTGATTCGGGCGGATACATCCCGTGTCAGTTCTAAAACTTTTTTCGCAGATTCAAAATCCAGGGAACCGGTTCCGCAGCTGGGCGTGATAAAGGACTGAGACAGGATTATGTCTCTGCCAATGCCGGTCTTTTCCGATAAGGTGTTCAGCTGCTCATTGAATAATTGTGCCAGCCCGTCAGATGTCTGCTGTTCAATGAGGCCGGCTTTGGCTGTGGGGATAATGCCCATGGCCAGGAATTTTCCCTGACTCAGAAAGGCCCGGATATCCTCAGGATAGAGAATGAAACGGTCAAAAAAGGAAAAAGCGTCAAAACTGATAATATCTATGGAAGAGTTCAGCAGCATATCCCACTGGGTGTTTGCGCAGACATGAACGCCGGCCAGTCCGTTCTCCGAGTGGATTTCCTGTACAATCTCTTCAATGGACTGCGTTACATCCTCTTTGGTGATGGTGATATAGGCAGAGGTGCCAAAACCTGCCAGAGCCGGTTCGTCAATAAATATAATAGGCGTTGCACCTCGTCTGGACAGGTGTCGGGCCTGCCATCGGGCATTTAAAGCCAGTTTTTTAATGGCAGCATCCCTGAGCTGATCATTGTAGAAAATGTCTTTATCATTCTGATCTTTTACAGCTGTTCCAAATGTGATGGGTCCAGTCACCTGGCCTTTCAGGGCAACGGCACAAAGATTGGTTTCATCCACCTGTTTTATGAATTCTGCAAAGCCTTTTCCCCTGGTTCCTGAAAGGGCAAACCGGGAGCCGTCCAGATCACTTCCCGGGTCTGACACAGCAAGATAATCTTCAAAAAAAGAGAGCATTTCCCCGTCAAATTCAGGGATGGATGTATCCAGTATGTTTTTTAAACTGTTGTCTGAAAAACCCGGCAGTCCGGAAATAAACTGATCAACCATGCCTTCTTCCCTGTTGACGGGCAGTTGTACCCAGAGTGGGATTTGCGGGGTATACTCCAATACAAGCTTTACAGCATCTGTATGATTGTCCATGGGAAGACTGCCGATTAACAACGGCAATCCATTGGCTTTAAAATCCGTCATTGTATTTCTTTCATTTAATGGGTGTATAGATCCTTTATATATAGCATTTTTGAAGAACAAAACAAATAGGAGCGGCCAATAAAAAAGAACAATCAATTTGCTATAAATCGGAAGGTAGTGTAATTTTATAGTAGCATATCCGTATTGACAGGTGAGGTGGAGTAATGGCCAAAGACTCATATCTTTTTTTTCTTGAAAGTTTAGACCAGATTGACCGCTCTTTGAGACGATCCAATAATACGGACCAGACAATGAAGCATGTGCTGGACACGGTATTGTCGATTTTCAAAAGCGACCGGGCCTGGCTGTTGTTTCCCTGTGATCCGACTGTCGCATCCTGGAGTGTGCCCATGGAACGGACACGGGAAGGGTATCCCGGTGCATTGGTCGGCGGCAGGGATATCCCCATGACGCCCGAGGCAGTCACTGTGTTTAAATCAGCGCTTGAATCCGAAACGCCCGTGGTCTATGATCAACAATCAGGAAAAGAAGTGCCTGCCGAACCAGCAAAACAATTTAATATTCAATCCCAAATTAATACTGCGATTTATCCTAAAAAGGGAAAACCATGGCTCTTTGGTATGCATCAATGCTCTCATCCCAGAATCTGGACCGAGGATGAGAAAAAGCTTTTTCTTGAAGTCGGGCGACGGATTGCCGATGCATTGAATACCTTGCTGCTGCTTGAGGATCTTCGAAAAAATGAAGAAAAATACAGGACGCTTGTCAATAATCTGCCGGATTTAATTTACCGTACAGATATGGATGGCGTCATTACGTTTGTATCAGAATCTGTCTGCAATCTGTCCGGTTATACGGTTGAAGAATCCATTGGAAAGAAGATGACCGAAGAGATTTATGTCAACCCGGAAGACCGGATCACTTTTTTGGAAAGAATCAGAAAAAAAGGCCGGGTTGAAAATTTTGAAGCACAATTAAAACATAAAAACGGCTCAACCTGGTGGGCTTCAACAAATGCACATGTTCTAAAGGACGACCGGGGAAACATGTGCGGTATTGAAGGCATTACCAGAAATATTACTGAAAAGAAGCTGGCTCAGGAGGCTTTAAGCCAGAGTGAAGCATATCTGCGAACATTGATCCATACCATTCCGGATCTGGTCTGGCTCAAAGATGAAAAAGGAATTTATTTATTCTGCAATTCTAAATTTGAGCGGTTTTTCGGGGCTACGGAAAAAGAAATTACCGGAAAGACAGATTACGACTTTGTTGACAAGGATCTGGCGGATCTTTTTAGAAAATATGATAAAAAGGCAATGGAAATAGGCCGGCCGAATATGAATGAAGAAGAAGTTGTCTATGCTGATGACGGACATCATGAAATGCTTGAGACCATCAAGACGCCCATGTTTGGAAAAGACGGGCAACTTATCGGCATTCTGGGTATTGCCCGGGATATTACAGACCGCATACGGGCAGAGGAAAAGAGAAAAAAACTGGAAGACAAACTCCGTCAGTCTCATAAAATGGAGGCCATTGGTACAATTTCCGGCGGTATCGCACATGATTTTAACAATATTCTCGGCATCATTATCGGAAATACCGAATTGGCCATGGATAAAACAGAAAAATGGAATCCAAACAGACGGCATTTAGACGAAATTAAAAAAGCCAGCCTCAGGGCACGTGATGTGGTCAGGCAGCTTTTAAATTTCAGCAGAAAAACGGACCATGAGAAAAAAACTATAGATATCCGGCCTTTGATAAAGGATTCAATGACGCTTTTACGCGCATCTATTCCAACATCAATTGATATCCAAATGAATATTCCGGATAAATTAAAAGCAATAAAAGCCGACCCCACACAAATCCATCAGGTGCTCATTAATTTGTGCACAAACAGTGCCCATGCAATGGAAGAGGACGGCGGAATCTTAAAAATTGATTTATCGGAAGTTAAGATAGATACTGTCACAAGTACTCAGTTTCAGGATATACCGGCAGGGAACTATATTCAATTGTCAGTAAGCGACACGGGCCCGGGGATTGATCCGAAAATCAGGGAGAATATCTTTGATCCCTATTTTACAACCAAAGAAGTTGGCAAAGGTACCGGAATGGGGCTGGCTGTGGTTCTTGGTATCGTGAAAAATCACAACGGGGCCATATCCGCGCACAGTGAAGAGGGAAAAGGAAGCTGTTTCAAGGTGCTTTTCCCGACGGCTGCCGGCGATCTGTCAAATGACAATACATTGCTTGAAGCATTGCCAAAAGGCGACGAAAAAATCCTGTTGATTGATGATGAAGAAGCCCTGGTTGAGATTGGAAAGATTCTGCTTGAAGGACTGGGGTATTCTGTTAAAACGAAAACCAACCCGGAGGAAGCCTTAGACCTTCTCCGTTCAGATCCCGGGCAGTTTGATTTGATTATAACGGATATGACCATGCCCCGTCTTGATGGGGGCCGGTTAATAAAAGAAGTATTAAAAATAAATCCCAAACTGCCAATTATTCTTTGTACCGGTTTCAGCAACAAAATAGGTTATGAGGGCGCTATTGCGATCGGTGCCCGGGGTTTTATTGAGAAACCGTTTGATAATAAGCAATTGGCTGCTTCGGTGCGCAGCGTTCTGGACAGTGACCAGTCGTATTCAGTGCCTTAAATATTCAGGGAAACATATTTTCCTGGATATCAACAGCTGCACTGCTGGTGTTCATCAGGGCTTCCAGACGTCCCATGGTGACCGGCAGCATGGTCTCTGTAAAAAACTGCAGGGATTTGATGATGCCGCCATAAAAAGGCTTGTCCCTTTTTTTCGCTTTTTCAATTTTCCGGGCGGCGATACCGGCCCGCCAGAGCAGCATCCAAGCCATGATCATGTCACCGGTGGCATCCTGAAAAGGATGGGCATTGGCAAAGGCATTTAATGCGTTTGAAGACATGGCAGTCTGGCCCATGAGAATGGCCACCTCAGCTAATTTGTTCATGGCCTGTTCAATTTTAACGGCATGTTTTTCAAGCTCTGGCAGTGTTTTTGCTCCGGCAACCGATTTCTGCATTTCACCAAACAGGTTCATGATGGGCCGGCCTTTGTCCAGTCCGAGTTTTCTTCCCAGAAGATCCATGGCCTGAATGCCGTTGGTGCCTTCGTAAATCAGTGTGATCCTGCAGTCCCTGAGCAACTGTGCCATGGGATATTCTTCGATAAAACCATACCCGCCGTAAACCTGCAGACCCTGGCTGCAGACTTCAAAAGACCGGTCCGTAACATATCCCTTGGCAATGGGTGTCAGGACTTCGACAAATCCCTGAAAGGTTTTCCGCTTTTTTTCATCGGGAGAATACCGGGCCATATCGGCGCAGTATTGAACATAATACAGCAGAGATCTCATGCCTTCCACATAGACTTTCATCATCATTAACTGCCGTCTGACATCCGGATGGGTAATAATCGGAACCGGCTGGGCATCCGGGTTCATGAATTCAAGAAGATTTTTCCCCTGCTTCCTGTTTTTTGCATAATCAAGGGCATACATATAGGCGGCGGTGGCGCAGGCAAATCCCTGGAAGCCCACAAGACGTCTTGCTTCATTCATCATCAGGAACATGGCTTTCATGCCCTTGTTTTCCTCGCCTAAAAGCGTGCCGATACAATTCCCTTTTGACCCTAAGGCAAGTGAACATGTGCTGTTGGCATGGATGCCCATTTTATGCTCAATGCCGGTGCAGACGACATCATTGAATTCTCCTAAAGTGCCGTCAGGATTGACCCGGTATTTGGGGACCAGGAATAATGAGATCCCTTTTGTTCCTGCGGGGGCTCCTTCTATTCTTGCCAGTACCGGGTGGATGATGTTTTCCGTAAGATCGTGGTCGCCGCCGGAAATAAAGATTTTTTCCCCGGTAATGGTAAAGGTGCCGTCTTCATTTTTGACCGCCCTGGTGGTCAGTGCTCCGACATCCGAGCCTGCATCAGGCTCGGTAAGCAGCATGGTGCCGGTCCACTTTCCGGTAAACAGGTTTTTCAGATAGATTTTTTTTTGTTCAGGCGTGCCGAATTTTTCCACCAGGTGACCGGCTCCCTGGGTAAGGCCCGGGTACATCATGAACGGGAAATTGGCGCCGTTGAAATATTCAGCTGCGGCAGAGGCAACGGTTTTGGGCATGCCCTGTCCTCCCCAGGCCGGATCTTCGGTTATGGCAAGCCATTCGCCTTCATTGAACAGATCATAAAGTCGTTTAAAGGATTCCGGGGTGGTGACGATGCCGTTTTCAAAGGTGCAGCCCTGCTGATCTCCCTCTTTATTTGCCGGAAGCAGCTCTTTCACTGCGAAATTTTTTGCTTCAGAGATAATCAGATCAATGGTTTTTTTATTAAAATCAGCAAGATCCGCATGAAGCTCTGTAAGGCTCTGGGCATCAAGCTGTTCATGGATGACAAATTCGATGTCCCTTCGATCGGAAATAACCTGTGTCATTTTGATCTCCTCC
>JBNKNP010000392.1:0-2239 GCA_050293905.1 Desulfobacteraceae bacterium
GTAAATCCAGGTCATGCTTTTTTGAAAACGGTCTTTTTGTCTTGTCCGGCATAGTTTATCCTTTCTGAAATAAATGTTTTTTCAGGCGTCAACTGCCTGCCATATCTGCTCATTGGCGGATTTGCAGATTGCTTCTAATTCCTCGGGCGGCGGCAGCATATTTCCCATATTCCTTGAAACAGCAGCATCAATATCTTCAAAATAAGCCAGAGGCCCTGCTATATTTTCAGTATACAGTCTCATATCCTGCTTACCATCCCAGTCTATGCCCCAGGCAACATGATGCGGAACAAACAGTTTTTCATAGGTCGGCCGGTCTATGGTTGTATCTACACAGATCCAGTCATTATTTAAACTAACCTGAACAAAACAATGATTGATGGTTTCTGTCAGCATCTGGCAGTTTTCACCCATGGCCGGGTACATAAATTCGCGCTTAACCGGATGATACGCCAGACGGGCCGGAATGCTGTTCGCCCTTAAAAGAGCAGTCGTTAATATCGCCTTGTTCCAGCAGACCCCGTATCCTTTGGCCAGGGTCTGGGATGCTTTGACCTGAACCAGGTCAAAACCGAACCGGATATTGTCCCTCACATATTCAAATACAGCATGGGTTATTTGTTGCGCATCAGAACTTCCATCAGCCAGGCTTTGGGCCAGTTTCGATACTGCAGGATGATTAAAATCACAAAATACTGTTTCTTCAAGACTCATCTGTTCCATAACACACATTCCTCCTTTTCATTATTGGGAGCAATTCTCCCCTGTGACAAATGCTTTTCAACCATTCCTTTAAACCTGTTGAAAAGATCAAACCTGCCTTACTTTAGAAAAGGATGACATAATGGTATTGGAAAAAAACGACAAAAATTGTGAGAAAGTATTTTTTATTTGACGATGGAGATATTTTTTAAAAATTGGCCGTAAAAAACGGGTCCATGGCTGCTGAGTGATCAAAATAGGCAGACGGACATAACCCTGTGTAGTATTTAAAATCTTTGATCATATGGGCCTGGTCGTAATAACCGCAGTCCAGGGCCGTGTCCAGCCAGGATTCTTCAGGATTCTGCATTTTACTTGAAACAAAGTGTTTAAACCTCAGACTCCGGCTTAGCTGTTTGGGGGAGAGCCCCACCCTTTCTTTGAATTTCCGTTCCAAGTGGCGGCTGCTGATGCCGGCTTTTTTGGCAACACGGTCAATGTTGATCAGCCCTTTTTGAGATTCAATGGTTTTAATGGCATACAGGACACGCTCATCCTGCCGGTTGTTGTCTGATAATTTTTGTAAAAAATAGCGTTCCAGATACTGTATCCTGTCCTGCGGTGTGATGCATGAATTATAAAACCGTTCAACAAGCCCGGCACCTTTGGCCCCCCATATCTCCTGGGCATCAGAAAGCCCGTTGGTCATTTCATGTGCAGGATACGGGAAAAAAGCATATGCCCCGCCGGGACGAAAACAGACGCCGCAGATGTCAATCTGACAGTCCGCCTTCATTTTCATGGGTTTGGTCAACGGTCCTGAAATTGAAACGCAGTCAACTCTTTTCCAGGATGAATTATCCGTTGTCATCTCAAACGGGTTTCCCAGGTTGAAAATAAGCTCAACACCTTCAGCCAGCACCTGCTGTGCCATACCGGCCACCGGCAGTTGAGGGACCTTCAATGCCCAGTAATAACGGATAAAGGACGCCAGTGCCTGGTGTGGTTCAATGATATCAAATTCCATGAAACCGTCCTTTCCCATCTATATTTTATCCCTTTAATTTCAAAGGCCATTTAATAATTCTTACCTTTGCCGGTTTTATTTTGCAAGCATTTTAGCCTGAATACCATCAAGGTTCCTGCATATGAATTGCGTTATTCTGGCAGCTACACAACTATGATTGCTCGGTCAACTTTTTTATTATCAAGTGGAATACCGGGAAGACACCGTCAGTAATTTTTATAATGTATAATCCTTACTATTGGCCAAAAGAGTAACCCCAATATCTTGTGGGTTAAATTTTATCGGAAAACCAAGCCATTATAGACACATTGAACAGGTGAACGCCCACCATCACAGGTGAGCAGGGGATGCGGACTTCGCCAAAAACACGTTAACACCAAACTGGATATGAGTCACAGTCGCCCGCCCCTGCGAATCCTTGTGAATGGTGATGTTATGCAACCGTTTTATATGTACCAATCTTTTCCTGTGTTAAACGAATAAATGCCATTTTGTCATCTTCACTCTGAA
>JBNKNP010000393.1:0-12431 GCA_050293905.1 Desulfobacteraceae bacterium
ACGACGCTCTTCCGATCTACCTTTTAACAGATAAGTATCCAGTATCCAGGTAATCATTCCTGCCATGACCAGGACAAAGATAACGGCCATGGCCATACCCACGGCTGTTTCCATTTTCTTGGATGTTCCAAGAAACGGGCAGTTGCCAAGGAACTGCGCCAGCAGGATATTGTTGATGAAGATACCACCGATGAGAATTTCAAAATATTCCACTGATTATCTCCTTATTTGCTTGGGATAAGATTCATGACTGCCAGCATCAGGCCAAGAGCAACAAATGCGCCGGGTGCTTCAACCATAAAGGAAAACGGGTTGTATCCGGGAAAGGCTGAGGTCATGTTAAAAACCGGGTTGCCGCCCCAGATGGTGATTGTGCCCGCACCAATCAATTCACGAACCGCACCAATGGTGCCCAGGGAAAGTGTGAACCCGATACCGATGCCCAGACCGTCTGCAATAGCCATTACCGGACCGTTTTTGGACGCAAAGGCTTCCGCCCGGCCCAGAACAATACAGTTCACAACAATCAGGGGAATAAAGATACCCAGTTTGCCGAATAATTCATATGCATATCCTTTCATGACCAATTCTACAATGGTAACAAAGGTTGCGATGATTACAATATAGCAGGCAATTCTGACCTTTGAGGGGATAACATTCCGCAAAAGGGATACCAGCAGGTTTGAGCAGACCAGAACAAAGGTTGTGGCGATGCCCATGCCGAGTCCGTTTTCTACAGTTTTTGTTACCGCAAGGACGGGACAGAGACCTAAAACAAGCCTGAAAGGAGGTAGCTCAGCCCATAGTCCTTTTGTAAATTCTTTTGCCAAGGATTGTGCCATTTTTTTTTAATCTCCTTTTGTTCTCTATTGAATCTTTTGTTCAATTTCAGATTTGAGTTCCTTGTAGAGGTCCTGTGCCTCAAGGGCGGCAAGTGTAACTGCTCTTGAAGTAATGGTGGCACCGGACATGGCATCGATTACACCGCCGTCGGCTTTGAGGGCAAAATTGGTATCCATGCCCTGCTCGCCGAACTGGGATACAAAATCAGTATTATCTTTTGCTCTGGACCCCAGGCCGGGTGTTTCCTGGTGGGTCGTTACACGGACCGCAATGACCTGGTCATTCGCCATATCAATGCCGACCATCAGCCCGACATCACCGCCGTAACCGCCTTTTCCCTTTGTTTCAAATGCCACAGCTTTTCCGCCGTCTTCGAGTTTGGCAGGAAAAATCTGAAGGACAATATCTTCTTTTTCAACATTGAAGCGGTCTTTGATCGGGTCGTTGGTGATGGTCCCATCGGGAAAGATTTCGGCAATGGCCGGTGCTTTTTCAAATTTAAGAACAGATTCTTCAATAGGTATTTTGGTGATATTTTCAATGGCTGACAAAAGAAAACCCGAAACTGCCGTCAACACGGTCAGCACAACCACCATACTAATCATTTCACGCATGGGTCACCCCCTTTCCCAGGGCCTTGGGCCTGATATTGTCGACTATCGGGTTTATAAGGTTTAACAGCAGGATGGCCAGAATCGTACCATCTGCGTAAACACCGATATTTCTCATGAGAATGATCATCAGCCCGCCGCAAAAACCGTAAATAATCATGGGTATCCGGTTCGCTGGCGAAGATGAATTTTCAGTGGCAAGGAAAAAGGCCCCCAGAAGGGTGTACCCTGAAAGCAGATGAAACATTGGGTCGGCATATTTTTCCGGATTGCTCATGTTAAACAGGAAGGCGGTAACCAGGATACCCGCGATAAAGGAAATGGATATTTCCCAACGGATGTAACCTTTTAAAATCAGATAGATGCCGCCGACAATGATGCCCAGGCCAAATGTTGCCCCAATGGCTCCAACTTCACGGCCCATGAGAAGGTCGCCAAGGGGAAACATGTCGGCTGCGCCGGCTCCCATGTATTTGACGGCCGGCAGGGGGGCCAGTGCAGTAAAGTTAAACGAATAATCCACAAGCGCGGTGTCAAAATCAAAAAGGGCTTTCCAGGACAGGGTCAGGATGGCCATACCGATCAGCGCCGGATTAAACGGGTTGGCGCCGATTCCGCCGAAGATCATTTTGCCGATGATTACAGCCACAAAGGTCCCGACAATCACAGCCCAGAAGGGGACGACCGCCGGCATCATCATGCCGAAAAGCAGGCCGATAACCGCCGCATCCAGATTGCCGATGGACAAAGGTTTTTTGGAAATATAATTAAACAGCATCTCCCAGAGCATGGCACTTCCCACTGCAAGGGAAAGCACGCCAATGGCTGGAACACCAAACCTGACAATTCCGCAAAGCGCTGCCGGAAGCGCAGCCAGGAGTATATTCAGATTCATTTTAAATAAACTGTCTCCGTCATGCCAGAAAGGGGCATGGGACACGGTGAGTTTTGTTTTATTCATGCACAGCCTCCAATTTAAGCTTCTGCTCTTATTTTTAAAAGCTCATGTTTGCCAAGCTTGATGTATTGATATATGGGAATCCTCGCCAGACAGGTGTAGGCGCAAAACCCGCATTCGATACAGGATTCAAGATCAAATTTATCAGCCGCCTCTTCATACTGGTCGGCTTCAAGATATCGGACCAGCAGGTTGACCGGGATGTTTGCAGGACATATCTGAATGCATCTGCCGCAATTCACGCAGGGGTCATCTGATAATGGAGGAATCACATCTTTATCCTGGATAATCACAATATCGGTATCTGCCTGGACCGGATGGTGGTGGGTGAACGTGGAAAATCCTGTCATTGGACCGCCGATAATGAGTCTGTCCTGTTCTTTGATATCGATTTTAAAGACATTGAGGACTTTTCTCAATGGGGTGCCGATGGTGGCCTTGGCCCTGTAAGGTGTACCCTGTTTCCCAATAATCGTAATGATTTTTTCGAAGCTTGCGGTTTTTGTTTCATAGGCCGCTGCCAGGGAAAGCACTGCTTCCGCAGAAATAAAACACACCCCTGAATCTTCCGGTTTTTGACCGGCCGGGATGATAATGTCCAGATGGTCTTTACAAATCATGGCAGGCAGATTCGACGGGTAGGCGCTGTTGGTTTTAAGCACGGTAAGATTCGTGGAAACATTTAATTGTTCCGGGAGTGTAATGCAGATTTTTTGTGCATTCGTTATTTGCTGTATCAGTTTTGCGCCTTCATTGATCCGGTCCATGAATTTTACCGCAACATACTGGTTGGTCGTGGACAGCAAATCAGCATCAGCACCGGTGATGACGACGGTATTAATCGTCACTCCTTCATCTGACAGTATCTTAAGCGGCGGTGCCCCGGGCAGGGTTCTTAAATATTTATCAGCCGAGGCCGTATCCTCTTTTAAATCAATAGATTTTGACGGGGCGTCAGCAGCTTGATTCTGATCATTGTTGATAACAAGATAGGTGCATGTCCTGCCTGTGTTGTCGGAATAAACATCAATGGTTGTAATGGTTCCGGTTACGGGGGAAATAACATATTCCGTACTGTCAGCATACAGGGATAATTTTTCTCCCTTTTCAACTGCAGTTCCTTTTTTTATGATCATCTGCTTTTCAGAATCCATAGCTTCGCTGATCAGTAAAATAAGATTGGACGGAACAGGTATGGATTCCGGCTCCTTGGGATCTGATTCAACCAGGTCATAGTTGAGCTTAGGCGTGGTTAGCGTAAAAAAAGATCGTTTAATCATAATAAGTCCTTGTTTTGTAAAAAGCTAAAATCATTCATGAAATGCCAGTCAAGTTAGACTTAACTGACTATAATGAATGACACGAATTACATTCTACCGGACCTGCGCCGAGTTCTTCATGGCATCCCTTGCACTGATCATGAAATGCATCAGCTCTGGACGGCAAGTCGTCATCACCGGAGTCTCCATGGCACTCACTGCAGTTGTAGGTCTCATCATCTTCTAAATTATGATGGCAGTCCAGACAATCTTCAGTATAATCGCCTGTGTGGATGGAATGGGTGAATAAAACCTTGCCGGCTTTGTTCTGAAACATAATACGAACGGGGCTATCAAGTACAGGGGGGGTAAAAGAAGCATAGCAAAAAATTCCGGTGATCAGGAAAATGATCATGATGGATAGTGCTACTTTTAGGTCTCGTTTTGATGACATAACACTTCTCTCTTATTTTAGGGTTATCATTAAAAAACAACAAACCCACAACTAGGCTGCGTATATATTATATTGAGACTATCTTGGCAAGAAAAAAATATATTTTTAGGGCGTGGAACAACCGGTTGGAATGACTTGTGATTTTTTCCTGACTAGGAAAGGTTTATATGCATTGTTTTTTGAAAGAGAGTCGTTTTTTTTACGGATAAAATAAAAGGTGAGTCCGAAAAAGGAAAATCCGACAAACATGGACAACAATGACGGATTTACATTTAGGGAAGGGGCAATACCATTTCCAATGGCAGCGCCGATGATTAATACAATAATGGGCAGAACATATAACAAAAAAGTTAAAAAAAGCATGGACCGGGTTTCAAGTCCAATGACAACCTGGTCTCCTTCTTTTACATTAAGCGTGTTATCCACTGTGATGATCATGGCCTTCTGCCCGTTTGCAGTACCGCAGCTGTCTCTGGTCGCGCAGGATTTGCAGGCTCCGGACCGAATCGTTTTTACCCAGGCCACGGACGGACTGACCTGGGTAACAATACCATTTTCAGTAATCATGTTTCACCATTTTAAGGCAGTCGTGTCAGGCAACAATATTGACAATCTGGCTGGTATTATTCACCGGAACAGGATTGCTGTTGTCTGGTGTTTCCGGAGGGAGAGCCTGGACCGGTTCTTCGGTCTGTGTTTCTTCGGGCGGTTCTGTCTGGGCAGTGTCTTCGGCCAGCTGATTCTGTGCTTCCCGGGACAGTGAGACTTCAAACGCCTCCTGGGCTGTGCTGGCTGCCTGTGTGTCTATTTCGGTTCGTGCGGCTTCAATGTTCTGATCTCGAAGCTGCGTGTTTTCAACCGGGGGAGTGCCGGTCAGCGTATTGGCATAAGCGGCTGCACCGTTTAAATTATTAATTTCCATGATCGTCCCTCCTTGGCATCATTTTGTCATCTTCAAGAATAACCCTGATACGGTTTGATGTCAAATTTTTTATTGTTTTTTCTTGACAAAAAAAAAGCCGTGATATATACCTTTCAAGTCTTGTTCAAAGACACTGCTCCCCAGTAGCTCAGTTGGCAGAGCAATTGGCTGTTAACCAATGGGTCCGCGGTTCAAGTCCGTGCTGGGGAGCCAACCCAATAAAAACATCCCGATAATAATTTTTATCGGGATTTTTATTTCCAGTTGTTTTAATATACAATAAATACGCTTTTTCTTTAATTTGATCTTTTATGAAATCATGGAATTTTCTTCCGGAGAAAAAAGATATTGACAGATAAGGATCGCGAAAAGTGGAATTCTAAATACCTGAAGGATATTGGAAATTCAGATCCTTCAAAAATTTTAGAAAAGTACGTCTTTCTGGCAGATAGCGGGAAAGCCCTGGATATAGCCTGCGGTAATGGAAGAAACAGCAGATTCCTTGCCCAAAAAGGTTTCCAGGTGGATGCTGTGGATATATCAAATATTGCCGTCACTCACCTGACCGGCAAAGAGCCGGGAATAAATGTCATCTGTCAGGATATCGACACCTGGCAAATTCCACAGGACAGGTATCAGATTATTGTTAATATCCGCTTTATGGACAGACGATTGTTTCCCATGATTCAAAAAGGCCTGAAATCAGGCGGAGTCCTTATTTTTGAATCATTTATTGATGACAAAAAAGAGTATTGTCTCAAACCGAATGAATTGCTGAAGGCGTTTAATACGTTTCATGTGGTTTATTATGAAGAAAAGAGCAGCGCCCATTCGAATAAATTTGATCAATCCGTGTTTTTTGTCGCTATTAAAAAAGCATGAATCTTTTTATTGATTGATGAAAAACCAATTCCAGGTTTGAGATAATCTGTTTTATCCGGAGTTACCAGACTTCCGGATAAGCCACCTCGACAAAAGCATTTTCCATCTTGAATTTGTGATCTTTTTCCATGTCAGCCAGGCTGTTAAAAACCCCTTTAAGCGCCAGTTCTTCACAGTCGTTGGCCAGAGCCCGGTATTTTTTCATGGCAATTTCTTCATTTTTCATGGCTAGACCGATGGCATCTTTCAGGTTCATTTCCGGTGAGACCTCAGGCATGTCAATGGTTTCTGAAATTTTGTATTCCTTGGATGCACCGCCGAAAAGGGCGGGCTTTATCCTGCCTTTTTCAAGAAGGGCTGTCAGGGTTTTTTCATGGTTCTCCTCCTCCTTGGAAAATTCCAGGAAGAGTTCTTTGAGATACGAATCCTTGATGTACTGCGAAACTTTCAGGTAAAATTGCTTAGCCTCAATCTCTGCTGCTATGGCGTCTTTAATCACTTTTTTGTAAAGTTCGGCATCCATATCGGGTCACTCCTCTTTAGAAAACAGACCGTTTGTTTATTCATCCCATGTTTGAAAAACAAGTATCACCAGACGGCTGATCTTGTCAAATAGTTCGATTCATACCGCTGTTATCAAAACTGCCAGATGAGCTGGGCGTTCACTGTTCCCACATTTAAACCGCTGTCCCCATCATCACCGCCCTTAAATGGATCGGAAAGATGCTCCACGGAATAGCCTATCTTGAATTCAGGTTGGTTTTTCCTTTTGTCATTGGGTCTGTATCTCAATCCCAGTTGGCAGGAAACAAGCGAGAAGAAGTTGGAACTGGATAAGTCCGGCATATTTGATGAATCGAGCAGGTGGGCGGCGCCTGCGCCTAATTTGAAAAACAGATATTTTTTATGCAGATCCATCAGCATCCGCCATTCCAGTGTGGCGCTTTTATTGAAATCCGCGGTTCTGATATATCCCGGTCCCATGGCGGTTTCCAGGGACAACCAGGGGGTAATGTCTTTGCCTATGGCATAACTTATATTTACCCATTTATATGAATTGGAAGGTTCAGGACCGATATTTGTCCAATTGCTATGGCCGTAAAATCCCATGACATAGTGATAGTCGAAAAAATCAGAGGCCCGGGCGGACTGATTCGCCGATAAAATGATGACGGCGATAACTAAGAGCGGCAGGGAATGCTTATGTTTTTGCATGGCACCATTCAGCTTTGGAAAGATGGGCAGAAAACGTCCGATAGAATGCCTGACAGCAGATTGTAACAAGATAAGGTTAATCTTTATTTCCCTCTGGTAATTTATAATTTGTGAGACCGGTTGTAATAAAAAGGTGGTTAAAATACAAGAAATTTTAGAAATAAATTGTAACAAAAGTTCCGTTGGTTCTCCCCGGCCTGGGGTTTCCTTCTTTGTCTGATTATGGGTTCAGTGGCGGCACCGGTCCAAAAAAATAATGGAAGACAAGATCATGACCTTCCGGTCTACTAACCTTGGGTAAAAAAACAGCTTCCCCAAAATGGTCTATATGGATCGCCTTAAAGATAGCGCTTCTTCGTTCTGGGGTTCTTTGAGCAATACCCGGTTCAAATAATCGTCAGCTTGATATACCTGGTTTTTTTCATAATATATTCTTGCAATCTGCAGTTTGACATCCACCCGGCTGCTTTGGTGCCGGTCCACATTTAAAAAGTGTTCCAGCGCGGTGTCCTGATCTCCGGCATCCTGATAGACAAGTCCTGCTTTATACACGGTATCGTATCGGGAAGGCACCTCTAAAATGATGCTGTCCAGTAATCTTTTTGAATACGTATATTCATCATATTCCACACAGATATCCGCTACCTTTTCCTTGATCTGCAGATTTTTTTTGGATTGGGATATAACCTTTGAAAATAATTTGATAGCGGTTTGATTCAACCCTTTGCTCAACAGCAATTCGCCAAGTTCTATGGCCTCTTCATTGTACTTGGATGTTAAGGACATAACTTCAAAATAATAGTGGGCAGCCAGTTCAATATCTCCGCGCTTTCTATAAATTTCACCAAGCAGATATCGTGTGACTGCGTCTTCGGGATTGACCAGTACGGCTTTTTTTAAACATTTAAGTGCCACCGGCATATTTCCAATTGTTTGATACAATATCCCCAGTTTTCTTAAGAGCCGGGAAGCATTCGGCCTGTACCCCAGGGCCAGCTTGATCAGTTTAATGGCAGATTCAAAATCCTGGGCCTCTTCAAAATCCCTGGCCTTGCGAATCAGACTTGTGGCTGTGTCCGGGTACCTGGCCAGGTTAACCACGGTTTTTATTTTATCATCCAGCAATTGCAGGGTCAGCGGTTTGAGAATATAGGCATCAATATCAGTTTCTGCTACCTCGTATACCAGATCTCTCTGGGCTTCTGCCGTGATCATGATTACGGGCAAATCTCTTAGCTCTTTGTCGCTGCGGATAAAACTGAGCATTGCGGCGCCGTTCATGACCGGCATGTCAAAGTCAATAATAGCCAGATCTGTCTTATAATTTTTTAATATTTCAAGACCCTTACGCCCATCCTCGGCAAATCGGAGCGTTTTGCCGATATTCAAATTTTTCAACATTTTTCTGATGGTCAGGCGCATGCTTTTGGCATCGTCCACCACCAGGATGGATAAGTTTTCAAAATCAACAAGCGGTGTTTTTTTACCCATGTTTAACTGCCCTCATTTTAAGGTTACGGCGTATTTTAACGGCTGTTTGACAGAAAAACCGGATGACTCAATTCAGACAGGCTGGATGTGATGATAAAGAATTGCTGTTTTGCAACCCGGCTGTCTCATTGAGATCCGTGGCTTTCCGTCCTTACTTCACAGTAAGTTTGGCCATTATTAACGGATTATAAATGATATGATTAAAATTTCAAGGGTTTTTATCAGATTTTTTTTATCTGGATTTTTATTGACACCGGACTTACTTAAGATTATGAACAATAATCAATCATGAAATCACATTTGATCGTACCTAAACAATTTCTGCTTTTTGTTTCGGCCCTTATTTTTATCAGTGTCGCGTGCCCCGGTCCGGCACAGGCATCCAGTTCAAGGGTTCTGATCCTCCATTCGTATCACAAGGGGCTGTTGTGGACGGATAAGATTATGGATGGTATGGCATCTGTTCTGGATCACACCGGCCCGGATCTGGAAGTTCATGTGGAATATATGGACACCAAACGCCACCCGCCAAAGGAGTCATTTGATTTTCTTGAAACCTTGTACCGTCAAAAATTCAATCAAACCCGGTTTGATCTTATACTGGCTTCGGATAATAATGCGTTAAATTTTATCGTGGCGAAACGTGCCGAGCTTTTCGGCAGCACCCCTGTTGTTTTTTGCGGGATAAATAATTTTAATAAAAAGATGCTGGCAGGGCAACGCGATATTACCGGTGTGACTGAAGAAATCGATATTCAGGGGACCATTGAACTTGCCCAGGCAATTCTCCCGGAAGTCAGGCATATCGTTGCTATAAATGATCAAACCCCCACCGGGCTTGCAAATCGGGAAAAATGGAAACAAATTGTCGGCAAACATGCCTTGCCTTCGATTACGTATGAGATGTGGGATGACTTAAGTCTTATTAATCTGAAAAAAAACCTGGCCGCACTTGGACCGGATACAATGGTTCTTGTTTTTTCTTTTCACAGGGACAATACCGGGCACTGGCTGTCAATTCCCGAGTTTATGAAGGTGATTTCAACCAGCAGTTCAGTTCCTGTTTTTTCTTTCTGGGATCATTATAATGATCACGGGTCCATGGGCGGTGTGCTGGTCAGTGGCAGGGAACAGGGCAGGATATGTGCCGAGTACGGCACTGGAATTCTTAAAGGAGAGGCTGCCGGCCATCTTCCCATACAGGTGAAAAGCCCCAATATAGCCGCTTTGGATTATCGCCTGCTTAAAAAATTTAATATATCAATGTCCAGGATACCCAAGGATACGGTTCTATTGTATGAGCCTGAATCTTTTTTTAAAAAATACCGGTACCTGTCCATCATTTTCAGTATTTTATTTGTTATTCTGGTCAGTTTGCTGGGTGTATTATCCGTCAACATTTTTCATCGAAGGAAGATTGAACAATCGCTGCGCAAAAGCCGGGAGCGATTGAATCTGATCATCAAAGGGTCCAATGACGCCCCGTGGGATCTGGATCTGATTGACAACAAGATCTATTACTCTCCGCAATGGTGGCGTCAGCTCGGCTATGAACCGGATGAGCAGGAAACGGACGTTTTTTTCTGGCTCAGGCTGCTCCACCCGGATGATGTTGATATAATTGACAAGGAATACAAACGGGCAATCGAAACCGATAGTGACGGTTTTGAGATTGAATTCCGGTTACAGCACAAAAAAGGGCATTATCTGCCCATTCTTTCCCGGGGAATAATCACACGGGATGGGACAAAAAAGCCTGTCCGGCTGACCGGCACAAATATGGATCTGTCCGAGAGAAAACGTGCAGAAGACTCTTTGCGGCGTTCCCAGGAAAGGTTCTTAACCATTTTAAACAGTATTGATGTCTCCATATATGTTTCTGAAATAAATACCTATGAGATCTTATTTATGAATCAGCATATGGTGGACGGTTTTGGTGCTGATTTTACCGGACAGGTCTGCTGGAGTGCTTTGCGAGGGAGATCCGGGCCCTGCCGGCATTGTAAAAAACACGAATTGATGGATAAGCAGTGGGCCAAAAACAGGGCCATGACATGGCAGGAAAAAAACCCTATGACCCGGCGGTGGTATGTCAATTATGACCGGGTGATTGAATGGACAGACGGCCGCCTGGTCAAACTTCAGGTTTCAACAGACATCACAGAGATCAAACGATTGGAAGAAGAGGTGAGGCAGGCCCATAAAATGGAATCCATCGGGATACTTGCCGGGGGAATTGCCCATGATTTCAATAATATTCTGGGAATTATTCTGGGAAATGCAGAACTGGCTGCAGACGGGATGCCTCAAAGCCGGTTTGAATATGAATTAATCCAGGAAATTGTGACCGCAAGCCTCAGGGCAAGAGATGTTGTTAAACAATTGCTCAGTTTCAGCCGGAAGACAAAAAAAGATTTCCAGCCGTTGGATATCAGTCCCGTCATCCGGGAATCATTAAAACTGCTCCGCTCTTCTCTGCCGTCCTCCGTTGATATTCAGAACCGGGTGCCGGCTGCCTGTGACACCATTCTTGCAGATGATACCCAGATTCATCAGGTGATTATCAACTTATGCTCCAATGCTGCGGATGCCATGACAGAACACGGTGGCGTGATTGAAATCGCTGTGAACAGGATTTTCCCGGAGGTTGAGCAGGAAAGCAAATACAAGGAACTTGACTGCGAATGTTATCTGGAATTGACGATTAAAGATACCGGCACAGGGATGGAACCTGCGGTCCGCGAAAAAATGTTCGATCCGTATTTTACAACCAAGGAAACGGGCAAGGGAACAGGTATGGGCCTTGCCGTTGTTCATGGCATTGTGGAAAATCATGGCGGCCGTATCCACGTGGACAGTGAGCAGGGCAAAGGTACCGCCATCAGTATCTTTTTCCCGGTGGTGGATATGCGGCCGGCCGGGAACGAAGACAGGGCAATAGAAAAATTACCCGGAGGAACGGAAAATATATTATTTGTTGATGATGAGCCGTCAATTGTGCAGATGACCACCCGGACACTGAAAAAGTTCGGTTATAACGTAACAGGTATGACAGATCCGGTTGAGGCATTGAGCACGCTTGGCCGGGAGCCGGATCAATTTGACCTGGTTGTTTCTGATATGACGATGCCTAAAATGAACGGAAAGGTATTGTCAAAAAAGATTAAAGACATACGACAGGATATTCCAATTATTATTTGTACAGGACATAGTTCAGTCATTGAAGAAGATGGAGTTAAAGAGACCGGTATTGCAGCCTTTGAAATGAAACCTGTGACCATGTCCAGAATGGTCGGCCTTGTGCGGGATGTCCTTGATTTTAAATAATTCCGGCAGAAAAATGGTTTTTTTGCCGGGTCAGGGGGCTTTCTTGATCAAAACCATCCAATTTCTTGACAAAACAGGCAAAAAAGCCATAGATTGAGAAAATAGAAAATTTTTGGCATAAAATAATAAAAAAATCATATAAAAGGGGCTTTTTTATGAAACTTGTGATCGGTGGAACAATCAGCATTATTCTTGGTTTTTGCGGCTTTGCATTATTCTTTTCAGATTTCTTGATCCTTATAGAAGGCACCATTCCCCTTATTTTAATTGCAGCCGGTGTGCTGATCATTAAACTTAAACGTGAAGAAGATGCCTATGATTCAGAGGACATGCAGGAAGATTCTCCCAGTAAAAGTCCGGCAGAGCCGTCGGCTGATGCGGCAGTGAAAGTGTCACCCACCATTGTTGATTCAGATAAAATTAAGTCGGTTCAACCCGAACCCGAACCCGAGCCTGAGCCTGAACCCGA
>JBNKNP010000394.1:0-9453 GCA_050293905.1 Desulfobacteraceae bacterium
CTGAGATTAAAAAACCGCCATCAATAAAACAATAAGCACGTGAAAGAAGATAAAAGGTCTGTGACAGCGTCTGCATGTCACAGACCTTTTTATGGAATGATGATAATTAACGGGCGTTCAGCAGATTCTTGATTTGATCAAGTGTTTCTGAATCACTTTCCGTGATCATTTTCATCAGTTTTTCCTGTTCTGCAGATGCATACTGATTGTCAGTGTCTGAAATTTCCGGCTCAACATCTAAAATTTCACAGATCGTATTCACCAGTTTTTCAGGCGTGACTGGTTTCTCAATGGTACGTCTGGGTTTGAGCCCGGAAGTAAATGCATTGAAACTTTTAATATCTTCACTGGCAAACTCATTTTTTGCATGTGCTGTAATGACGATAACAGGAAGCTTGGACCATTTATCGTTCTTCCTTAATGTCCGGATCAGTTCAATTCCGGATTTTCGGGGCATAACCATATCAAGGGTCATCAGATCAGGAAGTTCCTGTTCGATTTTTTCCAACGCATCCTGACCGTCCACAGCCGAATCCACAATAAACCCGGCGTCCTGGATACAGGTGGTCAAAAAACTTCTCACATCTGGTTCGTCATCCACAACAAGGATCTTTTTTTCAGAAGCTTTCGCCATAAGTGTTTCCTTTATTTTCAAAGTTTCTGTCAAATTTATGCCTCTGACCTGTTTTATTTAATCCGGCCCATGGCCTTGGTTAATTCCATAAGCACACCCAGACCCTGGCCGATTTCAGGATTAAACCCGGCAGAGACAAGACCGAGTGGCCCAATGCTTTCTGCCTTATCCAGATCAACCTGGGAAGGAATCTTGGATAGTTTCTCCAATAATGCAACTGCCTTGGGATCGGAAAGACTTTTAAGAAGTCCCAGTGTGGCAACCAGGCCATCTCCCATGACTTCAATGTCCTCAGGTGTATAGGCTGCAGCAACTTTCGTCCGCAGGTCAACTGTTGTGGCTTTCAAAATTCTGAAAACCCCTTTTTGTTCCAGTTCATCCAGTTTATCAATAATCTGGGGAACCGCAGTTCTCATTAAGGGCTCAAGATCTTTTACAAACTCGATAATACTGGCCATTTGCTTTAAGGCAAATATAAAATTGTTTGTATTTCGTGCTGTCTCCTTCATCAGGGACAGCAAATCTTCCAGCTGGAATCCCGCCTCAATTTCAGTGAGCTGTTCGATGAATATGGCCGTGGCCTGATTCGAAATGGGAATGAGGTCATTTTTCAATTCCCCGATCTTTTCACTGGTTTTAATTAAAGGCTGGATCTGGGTTTCAATTCGCTCCAGTTTTTCCAGTATCAACTCTTCATTTGTCATTTAAGCCTCCTATTCTGTTTCAACTTTAGGCCAATGTTTTCCAGCCATGGCCATTTGAGGCTCAAGCGGCATTTCCTGTCCGGACAAAAGAAGGTTCCAGTATACCCATTTAAACATCATTTTACCCCAGTAGTTGGTTGCACTTTCTCCAACAAGATCAAAGGGTCCAATACCCGGGAACGGGAATTTACCGGGAAGCGGTTCGGTTTTATAGTTAAAGTCAAACAGAAAGGCTTTGTCATAACCGGAAACAATAAAGCAGGTAGAATGGCCGTCAAATGAAGGTTTGGGCTCTTTTCCATCAATCTCAAGCATCAGGTTTTCAAAAACAATATCTGCTTCATAATGGGCAACTGAACCGGCTTTTGAAGTAGGTACATTGGTTGCATCCCCGGCAACATAGATATTGTCAAATTTTTCAGCTTTCAAAGTGTGATGATCCGTGAGCACATATCCCATACCATCGCCCATCATTGAGTCTTCAACATAGTCAGCGCCCAGGTTCGGCATGGTGGAAATAAACAGATCATAATCAATTCTCTCACCAGTGGCGGATTCAATATATTTTTCTTCAGGATTTACTTCTGCAATGCTGTAATTCGGAGTGACCAGTATATTTTTTTCTTCTGCGGTTGCACTCATGACCTTGGTAGCGATGGGCTTGGTGAAAATACCGGTATTCGGGGTAACAAATTCAATTTCAATATTGTCTCTGCAGCCGTTTTTAACAAAAAACCAGTCTGCCATGAAAATGAATTCCATGGGAACAACCGGACATTTATGGGGCATTTCAGCAATATTGAAAATCAGTTTGCCCTTGTCGAAATATTTCATTCTCTTGTAAAGGGCAACCGCACTTTCCTGGGTAAAAAAGGAGTGCTCATTTGCTTTTGGATCCGGCTTCCAGTTTTCAAGGCCCTCTATTTCCTGGGGAACCATCTGGCAGCCAGTGGCAATGATCAGCCAGTCATAATCATATTTGCCTTTTTTGCATTCAACTTCACGCTTATCCGGTTGAACTCCGACAATTTCATCCAGCACAAAGTCAACGCCCGGCGGGATAAAATCTCTTTTAGGTTTCTGACAATCTTCTGCTGTATAAATTCCAAATGGGATAAACAGCCAGCCCGGCTGATAATGATGAATTTCATCATTATCAATAATAGTGATTTTCCAGTCCCGACCAAGCTCTCTGCGCAACTTGGCTGCACACATTGTTCCTGCTGCGCCAGATCCCAGTATTACAATCTTTTTCATTCAACACTCCTTGTTAATAGTTAATATATGGAATTAATTCCAATCTTTTGTTTTAACCAAAAATTAATAAATCCGAATCACCCCATAGCTTTTTTGTCGTATCAATGGACAGATCAGATAAAGTGACACGTTCCAGCCTGTTGTAAAAGGCTGCCATGGCCTCATCCCAGGCATCCCGGATTAAAGAATCCTGGTATTCTGAATAGCTTGATGTATCATTGGGCGGCACATACGGATCATGGGCTTTTTCAAACACTTTTATAATCTGGGCCAGAGTGATCAACTCAGGGGTCCTGGCCAGCCGATGCCCGCCCTTTCTGCCGCGTTTGCTTTCAACAAATCCGGCCTCTTTAAAGGGCCGGATCAATTGTTCCAGATATTTTAAAGAAATATTCTGGCGCGCTGCCACATCACTCATCTGAACGACTCCGTCACTCTGATGCATGGCAAGATCAAGTAATATTCGAATACCATATCTGACTTGGGTTACTAGTTTCATGTATCCTTTTGAATTATCGTTTCTATATATATTATTTTAATCTATATTAGTTTGGTATGAATTAACAGTATTTTTTATCTTCTGTCAAGGGTAAAAATGAAAAAAAATAAAAAAAATACCCAAAATTAATTAAAAAAAGGGTATATTAATATCCCTTCAGACAATTTGAAACAAAAGGTATACAGATGACACAACCGGATCAGGAGCTTAAAAACTGGATTGAAAAAGATTTTTTTAATGCCGCACCTGTTTTTATTGCCGCATTGGACAAAAACCTGAATATCATCCATGCAAATAAGGCATATGAAGATCGTTTCGGGCCTTGGCAGGAAAAAAAATGCTTTGAAGTCTATAAAAAACAAAACACCATTTGTGAAGACTGCACCAGCCGATTTGCCTTTTCGACCGCTAAAACCAGTGTCTGCGAACAAACCGGTTACGACAACGACAACCGGCTGATTCACTATATCAAATATACGATGCCGGTAATGGGAAGCGATCAGCAGGTAAAATACCTGGTGGAAATTTCCACTGAAACCACCCGGTTTAAAAAAACCGAAAAAGAATATAAACTCCTTTTTGAACAAGTACCCTGCAGTGTCATCATTATAGACCGGGATTTTAAAATCGTCCGGGCCAACCAGCGGGCCCAGGTCATGATTAAAAATCTGCCGGGCCAGTATTGTTACTCAGCTTTAAAAGGCAGGGATGAAAAATGTCTGGAATGCACGGCAAGACTGACTTTTGAAGACGGAACCCAGCACGCCGACCAGCATTCCTGGACCCTTCCGGACGGTAAAACAGTCCATATGCATGTGGTAACGCTCCTGATTAAAGGCGAAACTCCTGATCAGGATCTTGTAATGGAAATGGCCGTGGATATTTCAAAGACAATAAAACTTCAGGACAGTCTGAAAACAGCGCACCATTATCTGCAATCCTTGATTAATACATCAATGGACGGCATAGTCGGAATCAGCCAGAGGGGAAAAGTCAGAGTTTTTAATACTGCGGCCAGACAACTTTTTGATATGGATCCAGGCCAGATTATTTCTCTGGAAGATATCAATACCATGCTGCCCAAGGGATTTCTCGCCCGGGTATCTGAAGAAAAAAGCCATGTTTATCTTCCTGAAGCCGAGCTGAAAAGAAGCAACGGTGAAAGTTTTTTCGGACGGCTGATCGGCAACCGACTTAAAGACTCGGAAAAAAGCCTTGGCATGGCCTTTTCCGTTCACGATATCAGTCCGTTTAAACAATTGGAAAAAGAGAAAATCGAGGCCGAGCGCATGGCCATTGTAGGCCAGACCGTTGCCGGCCTTTCCCACGGCATTAAAAATCTGATCAATGCCCTGGACGGCGGGATGTATTTTCTGAAATCCGGTATCCAGAAAGGAGATATTAAACGGGTTCACAAAGGAATTGAATCCTTAACCCGCAACATAGATCGAATCAGGGAATTTTCCAAAGCTTTTTTAAACTATGCCCGGTTCCGCAGTCTTTCCCCTGAGGACTGCAATCCATCAGACATTGCCCGGGAAGTGGCTGAATCTTTCGAAGTTCTGGCAAGGGAAAAGGATATCGAGATTTCAGTGATTCAGGAACAGGAAATTTCCCCTGTCAACCTGGATTATGAGAAAATTCATGAATGTCTGACCAACCTTGTGGGCAATGCTATTGATTCATACACCGAAGTGGAAGATGACAGAAAAAAAGCCATCACCGTCTCTATTTATGAGGAAGAAGGCAGCATCTATATTTCAGTGGCTGACAACGGCTGCGGTATCGATGAAGAGCATCGAAAGCGGCTGTTTAATAAATTTTTTACCACTAAGGGGCTGGAGGGCACCGGGCTTGGTCTTTTAATGACCAAAAAAATCCTGCAGGAACATGGCGGCAACATCAGCGTCTTTTCACGAAAGGGTGAAGGAAGTGTCTTTAGAATTCGTTTTATAAGAAGTCAGCTGCCCAGAGTGAAAGATTAATTTGGGGATATGCGTTTTCCCTGACAAATTCTTCTATTTACGTTCCTTTATTCTCCGGATCATGGCATCAAGGGGTTCACCATTTGGGGTCATGGCCATTGGATTGACATTCACCAGTTCTTCCCAGGCTTTTATTCCCCCTTCAAAATCATTCAAATCATGCATCAGCACAATTCCTTTGTTAAACCGGGCGGTTTCAAATCCAGGATCCAGGGCAATCACTTTATCAAAGGTTTCAATTGCTTTTTCAGGTTGTTTGTTTCTGCGGTACATCACCCCTAGATCAGTCATCACCCCTAACCTGCCTGGCTCAATGGCCAATGATTTTTCATAGGCATCAATAGCATTTGCCGGCTGGTTGGAATCAAAAAACAGGTTGCCGATCTTCGTCCAGGCACCAGCATCTTTGGGATTATTTTTCAGATATTCTTCAAGTTTCAAAATCTGGGCTGCATACTGTGCAGTATCTTCCTGTGATCCCTGCCCGGAATTGGTTTGCGGCATTGCCTGGGATGATACCTGCCGGGTACCGTCACCAGCCAGTTTAAATGACGAATAAACGGTTCCACCGATAAATCCGATCACCAGTGATACCACCACTGCAACTCCAAGTATCTGTTTTGACACGCACTGCCCGCCGTCCATCGATCTGCTATTATCCATACCAGTAACCTCTTAATCTTTTGATAAAATTTTGACCTCCCGCTGTGGAAACGGGATATCAATCTGATGTTCCTTTAATGCGTTAAAAACAGCCAGGTTGACTGCGTAGGCCGTACCATAATATTTCACCGTGGGTACCCAGTAACGAAAACCGATATCCACCCAGGAATCTGCAAAACCGCTGATACCGATAATCGGATCATTTTCACTGTTAACATCTGGATTTGCCGCCAGCACGTGGCGAATAATAGAAATGGCCTGTTCAGGATCACTGTCGTAACTGATCCCGATGCTTCCCTGGACAATTTTATTTTCCCTGGAGTTATGCAGAATTTCGCCGATAATGCTTTTGTTGGGAATGGTGATCATTTCCCCTTCTTCATCAGTCAATATGGTACAGGCCAGCTTGACCTCTTCCACAACCCCGCTCACACCGGCGACTTCAATGGTATTGCCCACAATAAACGGCCGTGTCAGGATAATAATCAACCCTGCACTGTAATTGGATAACGGCCCCTGGAGAGCAAAGCTGGCGCCAAAGGCGGCAGCTCCGAGGGCTGCAATAAACGGTGCAATGGTAACACCGAATTTCCCCAGGGAAATAATAACGGCAAAAACAATGATCAGAATTTTAACGATAGCGGATAAAAATTTTGCCAGGGTAACATCGATATTTTTGCGTTCCATTAAGCGGAACAGAAACCTGCCCACCCAACTGCCCACAATCAATCCTAAAATTAAGACAACAACTGCACCAATCACCTGGAACCCATAGCTGATACAAAATTGAATCACAGTGTCGATCAGGGTTTGAACCGCAGCAATTTCATCAGTCATCAAAGGCCTCCCTTGTCCTTGAAAATTAAAATGTCCGGATTGATTCTGTGACCTGTTCTAACCGGTTTTTACCAGGCGGTTTCGAATCCGCCGGGGAAGCTTATCATCGAGATTCTGTGATAAAAACTCTTTGTATTCGCGAAGAATATCCGCCCTTCCCTCGTGATATTTAATCTTATCTTCGGTCATGTTTCCGTTAGAAATCAGATCCTGTGTTTCTTCCAGTTGCAGATCAATCTTTTCATACAAATTGAGTAAATATATATATGCCATAAAAACGCCCTGCTATCGATAATATTGTTGGGTATTTAAATCGATCCGGTCCGTCAGATACTGCCGGATCTCCAGCAGCTGCTCCAATTGGCCGTTATAGTAATTTTCATTATCTGCATCATTATTGTTGCGGGCGGTTTTAATACCGTCTTTTGCCCGGCTTATTTTTTCTTTTATCCACCCATGAACCTGGACTGAATATTCATGTGCCATCGTAGTTGTCTCCGTTCACCGCTATTCGTGTTTAAATACTTTTTTTCTGATTCCACACAAAAAAAACAATAAGCCCGGTTCCCGCCAATGTCAATGCAAGTCATCTTTAACAAAAAAAAGCCCTTGACCGTTGAATCTGGTTAAGAGCTTTTGTATTGTCATCAATATGACTGTTTAGTCGAATATGTGTGGTTCAACTACTCCACTGTCACATTGGTTGCTGCAGGACCTTTTTGACCCTGTTCAACATCAAATGTAACACGGTCCCCTTCGTTCAGAGATCTGAAGCCGGTTGAGTTAATGCTTGTGTGATGTACAAAAAGATCATTTCCGTCTTCCTGTTCGATAAATCCAAAACCTTTTGAGTCGTTAAACCACTTTACGATACCTTTAGCCATACTGGCAGTCTCCTATAATAAAAAAATATTTTAATCATTCCCAACTTGAGGAGTAATTAAAATATTTTTAGAATACACCTTTAGCAGGAAATCCCGGCGCTTTACATGAATCAGCGCAAGTCGTGTCATCATAATGGATTAAAGGATAATGTCAAGCGTTAAATTGAGTCCCGGATTAAACAGGAACGGCTTTTTTTCCCAAAGGTGCGAAACAGACTCCGGCCAGCCTGAAATGAGCGAATCCGAATGGAATCCCGATGATGGTCAGGCAAAGGCTGATTCCGGCCAAAATATGGGATATGGCCAGCCAGACACCCGCCAGAATGATCCATAAAAAATTGGCCAGCCCCGTGCCAACAATCCGTTTCCCTCCGGCCGCCCGGGAATCCACAAGCTGCCTGCCATAGGGAAAAGCCACAAATCCGGCAATCCGGAATGCTGCATAAGCAAAAGGGATACCCACAACCGTGATAAACAGCAGACACCCAAGCAGCAGCCAAAGGATACAGGCCACGGCCCCGCCACCGAGAATGAACCAGAGAATATTCAATAAAAAGGCCATATTATTCTCCTTTTTTCACCGCTGTTTTTCTTTCATGGGAAAGTATAAAGGCACCTAATGTGATATCATTGCCGAGAATATGATCAAGAATCCATTCACCCATACGCATTAAAAGTTCATCTGCCCCCTCTTGTGAATACTCATAATTATCCTTTCTAAAGGCTTTGAGTTCTTTGATAAAGCCTGCATGTTCCCGGGCGTGTTTTTCCTTATCAGGATAATTGTATTTATCCATGTATTCTTCTTCAAGCTTGAAGTGATGATTCACATACGTAGCCAGGAACGCAACTGTGTACCGGTATAAATTTTCATCTTTTTGACTGGCTTTCGCCTTTTTGACCTGTTCAAACAAATCAATCAGCTGTTTGTGCTGAAAATCCTGCCATACCACACCGGTTTTATATTCCGCACCCAGGGGCATTTTTTTCTCCTTCTGCAATCAGACCCAGATTGTCATCATCATGGTATATCTTATCTATGCTACCTTGTACATTAACAAAGGCAGCATATAAATTCAATCCTCATATAAAGGGTTACCTTTTTTCGTAGTTTATTCCAAGATGAGTTGCTGCAGATTTTAATCTTACCGGATCTCTAAAATCTAAAACATAGCGGTTCAACTGACGGACCGTGCCACGGTGCTTGAAAAAAGCGGCTGAGTTGCTCGCGGTCCCGTAGTGATAGCCGACGTTCTTCTAAGTCAAATTATAGCCTTTTCCCAAAACTAATCACATGGTCATTCCCGAAACCAATAGCTTCATAAAATTTAATTACTGATGAATTGGTTTCTCGAACCTGCAAATTAATCTTGGGACAACCTGCCAATCTCAACTTTTCTTCAATTTTATTCATGATTTTTCTACCCAAACCCAACCGACGATGATCCGGGTCTACTGCCAAATAGTTCACCCAACCACGATGGCCCTCATATCCACCCATGACCGTGGCAACTATCTTATCTTCAATTCTGCCAACAAGAAACAGTTCAGGATTCACTTTCATCTTCCGGTCGATATCTTTGTTCGGATCGTTCTGAGGCGCAGACAAACTGCAACGTTTCCAAAGTGCAATAACTTCTGTTCGGTCGGTAGTTTTGAATTCAGTAATGTCCATGTCATCCTATCGTTCTTGTGGTCCTTTGTGAAAGCAGTTGTTAAGTCATTTTATGCTGTATCTGCCATAAAGATCATTTAATTCTTTTGAAAGTTTTTCATATTTTTCAAATATATAGTCTTCAAATTTTTGGCACCATTTAATGTCAGGATGCTGGCTAATCGCTTCGGGAAGACTTCCGTGTTCATTATCTGCGCAATACATTGACCAAACTTGTGAGCTTGTAGCGTATTGAATAAATATTTCTGGCATCGGATTTTCTTCAACTAAATGAGCATTTTCAATAATGATTTTATTTGCTTTTTCATTATTATT
>JBNKNP010000395.1:0-4673 GCA_050293905.1 Desulfobacteraceae bacterium
CAGCTGCTGTGATGTTTGCGTTAAATTATGAATATCAACGGCCACCCGGCTTTTATCTCCCATGGCTAAAAACCGGGGCATGGTAATCTGGGCAACCAGGGGAGATGCAACCACCATTTCCCGGTCTATGGATCCGTATGCGCTGCCGGTATGGGCAATGGCCATCACGCGCAGACTGCCGTTAAACTCCGGGAGAGGAAGCGTGAATACGGCTCTTCCGTTTTCATCGGTCTCTACGGCATTTTCAGAAAGACAGACAATCTGGACATCGGTGGACGGCTTTTCTCCCCCCCGGGTCAGCCCCGGCATATCCCCGCCGAACCGCTGGCGGGCCCAGGCCCCTTTATTGGCCTCAATCAGCTTTTGATACACATCATGCATCTGAACAAAATATTTTCTGTCCTGGAAAAAATAATCAAACGGAGAAGGGGTTTTAAAACCGGTCAGATTCAAAATGCCGACATCCACGGCAGCCAGCGTGACAAATGCATGGTCTGCAGCGCTTCCGTCAGCGCGTTTGACATCCACCTGCACTTTTAGATTCCGGCTGGGTTCTGTCTTTTTGGGCAGATCTATTTCAAGGGACAATTTTCTGCTGCTTCTGTCCAGCGGCAGATGAATCAGGCCGACAGCGCGTTTGGGAAGGGTTTTGGAACCGCTGTCTCCTTTTTTGACGATAAGCGCTGAAATATACAGATCATGCCTGTTCCAGGACGGATCAATGGAAATGTCTATGGTTTTTCCCTGAACAGGCACATCAACAGGCAGGGTCAGCAGATTGGTGTCTGACTCCACAAAGACATATCCGGAACCGGCCTGTGGTGCTTTTATGGTGACCTTTGCAATATCCGAAGGCAGATAGGCCTGCTTATCCAGGCTTAAATTCACCCGATCGGGCCGGCTGCCGCTTTCACCATCCGCCATTCCATCGGGCTGCCAGCCGGCCCGGAAGCTGACGCTTGAAACCAGATGGGTTTTGGGATCTTTTATTTCAAGCCGGTATCCGCCCCATTTTACCGGAACCGCCACCTGGGCTGCGCCTTTGTCCGGCAGTTCCACATCAAATCTGTCCACCGGATAAAACTGGCTGGTATAATGCCATTGCCAGAGGTTATTGCGGTATTCCCAGAAATATTCCCTGTGCTCCTTGATTACCACGGCTTTTAAATTCCCGGACTTAACACGTTCACCCTGTTTATTGACGATAATAATTTCAAACCTGGCAGTGCTGTTGCTTTTCACCATGTTATCTTCGGAAAGCAGCCGGATGCCGGTCAGCTGCTGTGCCGGCCATATCTGCCAGGAGGTGTTCCTGACCACCGGCCGTCCGCCTGAATCATAGAGACTGGCATTGGCTGTCAGCCAGGACACTGATCTTGTATCCTTCCATTCATTTTTAATGACCAGATTCCCCTTTCCCTCTTTATCCAGAACAATGCTGTCCGTCTTCCAGGAGCGTTTAAACGTGTCTGTTGCATCCCCAAATTCATATCCCGGCCATTTGTCCTTGAACAATTTCCGGGCAGGCTTTAAATGTATCAGCGCATCCGCCCGCACACCGGCGGCCGGTGCCCCATACAGAAAATCGCCTTTTAACTTGAGAACCGGCGTGTCCGAAGCGTTCAGGATATATTGGCCGTCTTTGGAAGGACCTGCCTGCAGTTTCATCCGCTCCGGCAGAAAATCCGCCACCGTAAAACGATATTCCTTTAAAGTATTCCCGGCGTGTTTGAAACTGATCCGCCATTGGCCGGTAACCGCATTGGGGGACAGACGGTATTCATAATGATAGTGATTCAGATCATGGCTTTTCCATTGAAATTCATAAATCACCCGGCCGTCCGGACGGATAATTTCGGCGGCAATGGGAAGACCGGCAGTCATCTTCCCGTCATGATCCCGCAGCAGCCCGTCAATAATAACCTCTTCGCCCGGGCGGTAAAGGTCCCTTGGGCCGTATACAAAAAGATCAACCGGCCTGAATGGCTCAACAGCAGTCCTGAATTCACTCAAATCCAGAGCCGGAACATCCATGGGAAGATACGTGATGCTTTTACCCGACCGGGCCAGGACATATTTTATCCGGTCCGCAGCTCCGTTGAAACGGGCCATCCCGTTTTCATCGGTCATGATATTAAATATGCGTTCACCGCCCTTGTCATATCCCTTGATCCGTACGTCCTGAACCGGCCCGACTGTCTCAAGATTCTGGACAAAAAATTCAAGCTGATTGTTATATTTTCTTGCATGAAGTCCCAGATCACTGATGGAAAACCAGATACTGCTGTGCTGGTAAGTGTATTGTCCGGCACCTTTGAGAACGGCAAAATAAATACCCGGAACAGACAAGGCCTTTATATGGGTGATGGGCAGATTGACAGAGGTTCGCAGATCCTTTTTAATATCAAATTCCCACCGGCCCGAATAAACCAGGTCCGTACACTTCTGCAGCCGGTCGTTCATATAATAGGCCATTTTTTCAATGTGTCCGAACTGCTGCCTGAATTCATCCAGAAACTCGGGTTTTATCCTGAAAAAATCAACATCCGCCTTCTTAATATTCAACGCATTCACCGGTAGGCCGCTGTTCAATTTAGATGCCAGTATAAACCCATTGCTCCCGAAACTGATCATGGGGCGGACCGGCCGTGTTTTTATCGTATATTCCTGCCCGGTTTCCAAAACCCTTTTTGACGCGGCTTTCAACCCTTTCCTGATTGTCACAACATACTCAGTATCTGCTTTTACATTGGAAAAATAGACCACCTGGGGATCATTTGATATGATCCATGATCCCTCGGGCGCTTTTCCATCACTGGTTTTAATTGAAAAATACCTGTCCGGGTTCAGCGTTGTATCCAAAGGTTCGGAAAACGTCACTGCCAAAGCATTCACCCCGTCAACGGTCTGCTGACCGGCAAACCGGCAGGAAAATTCAGTCTCTGCATGGACAGCAGGATGAAATAAAAAAGACCAAAAACATAGAACAAGAATAATGATACGTTTCATTGGGGCACCTGATGAATTTTATGTAAACATTGCAGACAAATCCATGGACAAACTTGCATATCAATCCGGATTTTACCAAAATATCCGCACTTGGCAATCTTTTATCCAAAAAAAGATGCCATTCATCATTGCCCCGCATTACTTTTGGCGGTCCTGCTGTTTTTTTTAGGAGTATTTGGATTGATCCTCCGTCGGGTTGACTTGAAGGAAAAACAAATTAGTTGAGACGGTATACAAACCCCAGACTTGCAGTTGCCCCTTCTTTAAGGCCATATCCCCTTAAAAAGCCGAAGGATTTATATCCTGCTTTTAAATGAATGCCGGTGGATTCTGACAAATAGTAATTTAAATCAATAAAAGCAGCTGTTCCTGTTTCTTTTTGTTCCCAATGATGAAGTTCCGCTCCCAGTTCATAGTCCGAGCTTGATCCGCCCAGCAGGTTATTGACCCGTATTGAGGTCCGGTATTCATTGTCAACGCTGCCCATACCGATTTCGAGTACACCGGATCTGCCCCCATTTGTCTGAAAGTAATTGCTTAGCAGGTACTCCTCGCCGTAACCGGTGATTGTGTAGGAAATCCCGGGTAACCATTTGACACCCAGAACTGAAATGTAAGGAAGCTGGGTTTTGGATTCTCCTGTTGCCATATATTTTGCAACCCCGTACCAGCTCCAGAGGACCAGGGGGTTCAGGCTGTTGTAGAGAAAGGTCTTATCCCGGATTTCGTCTGCCGTGTACTGCTCACCCGATAAATTCGAGTACCTGGCCGCTATGGCCGCGATATCGTTGGAAGAATCCACGTTTCCTTTGTCTGAAGTCTCCGGTTCCTTGAATAAAACATACCACCCCGGGGCATAAGCGGTTTTGAGCAGCAGAATGGATAAATCATAGTCCACTGTATTGGTCTGCCAGAATTTATTTTTTATCAGGTGAGACATGGCGTTTTCCACCTGGATGCCATTGGCTTTTTGATGGTTGGACCATTCTTCATATATGTCAGCCGGTACGTTCTCGCCACTGGCGGCCGTGCTTGATGAATAATCTAAATCATAGGGTATGGGTGGAAAACCGATATGAATATGGTCTATCTTTCCATTATAATTTTTAGAGGGGAAGCCGTGACCAAAGACCTCATGGGAAATCTCTGCCGCATAAAGAGAAATCGGAAAATCAATACCGATTGAGCGGATGATACGGTATCCTGCCGACAGCCGGGGGGCTGCTGTTTCTATTTTTTTGTCAGCGCTGCGAAGACCGTAAAGGGAGAGTTTGTTAAGCGATATCATACTTTCGCTCAAAAGCTCACTGGTATTGTAAAACGGCACCCCTGCGCCAAAATAGTAGTGTCCTTTTTCTGTTTCTGAAAGGGCCGGGGCCGTGCCTAAAATGGTCAGGCAAATTAAAAATACCAAACACTTTGCAAATACGGACAATTTCACTGCTTGCCTCCTATAGATCTGATGGTCATTCTGTTTGTGGCGTCATCAATCAATGCCGTTAGAGAATGATCATAGTACTGCAGAAAAAAGAAGTCGTCCTCCCCCACAAACGAGTACTTTTTTTAAATTTCTATGCAAATCATTATTTAATTGATAGAGTTCGTTTCAGTTATTTTTATTTTGGTGGAAAATTGTTTGCCGTGATTTGCGATAAAATAGAAAA
>JBNKNP010000396.1:0-3075 GCA_050293905.1 Desulfobacteraceae bacterium
GGCCAGCAGATAAAATTAATAAACCCGTTGGTAAGCTCCTCGTTGGTTCCCCGGCAGGCTAAAATCAACCCCAGAGACACCAGACAGACAGTTCCTGCCAGGAAAACAATAAAAATATCAAAATAGGATCCATGCATGTTAAATGCAAAAATAAGGTCACAGCCGAACCAGACCACAAAAGAGGTAGACACAAGGATCAATACCCGTGAGACCATCTGGGCGGTCAAGTATTCAAAAGCAGTTACAGGCGTGGCTTTCAATCTTTTCAACACCCCGCTGCGCCGGTACCGGACGATCACGTACCCCACACCGAAAAGGGCTGAAAACATGATATTCATTCCCAGGATACCGGGAAAAAGCCAGTCAATATACCGGATCTGCTCCCCGGGAATCTCCTGCTTAACGAGTTGTTCATCAAGAATCTGATCCGGGACAATGGCTGATTTTACTATTTTTTCAACCACCTGCCCTTTGGGAGATGACGCTGTGACCCAGTAGTTCAGTTTTGCATTCTCCTGTGCAGACGCAGAATTTTCAAGGACAATATCGATTTTATGGTGGGCCAGTTTGTCCATGGCCGTATCCTTGCTTTTAAACAGCACGATCTGAAGGAGTTTATCTGTTTTTAATTTTTCAGGAATCTGTAATGTGTCGACTGCAACTACCTGCGGATCCGCGGGAAAGACTCCGATTTTATATTCAGACCGGTTATCTGAGCTGAAAAGAATCCCAAAACCGGCCACAATCAGAAACGGAAAAAGAATATTCCAGCCAAATCCTGCCCTGTCCCTTATAAATTCATAATTTCTGGCCACAAATAAGGCCCACATCCGCTTAAAGCTCATGGTCGTTATTCCCTTAAATGTTTGCCGGTGAGTCTTAAAAACACGGTTTCCAGATTTTTCGGACAGGCCTGGCCCGGGCAGTGTTCCGCAATCAACTCTTTTGGAGAGCCTTTCGCGATAATGCGCCCGTTGTCCATGATGGCAATGGTGTCACACAGGGTCTGGGCTTCTTCCATATAGTGCGTGGTTAAAATAATGGTTTTACCTTCATTGTTCATCTGCTGGATAATTTCCCAGACATGCTGTCGGGCCTGGGGGTCCAGGCCGGTGGAAGGCTCATCTAAAAAAACCAGATCCGGATCATTCAACAGTGCCAGGCCGAGCAGCAGGCGCTGGCGCTGACCGCCGGATATTTTATTATTTAATTTATTTTTAATATTTTCCAGCATGCACATGGATAATACGGTTTCAATTGCCAGGTGCTTATCGTAAAAACTGGCAAAGGTTTTCAAGGTCTCTTCAACGGTCAAAAACGCCAGAAGTTCGGTATGCTGGAACTGGATGCCGATTTCCTGGTTAAAGGTCCGGTCCCGTTTTCCGCCCTTGTAAATAATGGTGCCGGCATCCGGAGAAATGATATTCTCCATTATTTCCACCGTGGTGGTCTTGCCTGCCCCGTTCGGGCCCAGCAGCCCGAAACAGCTTCCGCTTTCAATGGCCAGATCAATACCGTCAACGGCAATGGTGCCGTTGTAGACCTTTTTCAGCGCCCTGACTTCAATGATATGTGATTTATCCGGCATATTAATCAAAAAGGGTTTGCTGCGGGTCCGGCTTTTTTCTCAGCTTATCCGGCAAAGCCCCGGCCGTGTTTTTTGGGGAAAGATCGGGCCAGTCCTGAATAAATTCAGCCTGGGGGTGATCTGCATATATCACCCGGGACTGTGTGCTTCCTGTTTTTTTAATTTTTATCGGATCATTGATTAACAACAATTTTTCCTGGTTGGTCACAACTGGAAATCCGTAATGGGTGCTTTTGTATTTAAATACTTTTTGAGCGGCCAGCCGTTGATGAACAAATTCAATATGGGCGGCCAGTCTTTTTTGGATAACCTCCCGGGAGAAGCGGATAATGTCTTGTTTGGACTGCAGGCAGCGATCTTTTAAGGCCGGTTCAATTTCATATCCCACAGAATTTCTTGCCGCAGCCATGGCAGCCAGGCCTGTTGTTCCCGTTCCTGAGAACGGATCCAGCACCAGATCATTTTTCACCGAGTACATATTGATCAGCCGGTAAGCCAGTTCAAATGGAAAGGCGCCGCTTCTGTCCCGGCTTTTTTTGGATTTCATTTTCTGGGGAGTGCCTTTGATATCAAACCAGATGTCGGAAAACCAGTTGTTGCGCTCTTCCCAGAAAAACGCGCTTTCCTGCCTGTTTTCTTTTTCCAGGCCTGTTTTAAATACCCGTTTTGACCCTTTTCTTAAAATTAAGATATATTCATGTTCCAGGGTCACATAGGCCCCTGCCGGCAGCATGCCGGATCCCATGAATTTATTGGGCGCGTTGGTCTGTTTTCTCCACAAAATACAGGGCAGGGTAAAAAACCCGAGCTGCCGGGCCGTCTGTAATATCCGGGCATGGTTAGGGTACAGGGCAAAATCTTCATCAACGGTCCGGGTGGCATCCCCAATGTTGATGCAGGCAAACCCGCCGTATTTTAACACCCGGTAGACTTCTTTCCAGGTCTCATCCAGGAGTTTGTGCATCAATTCAAATGCGGCAAACCCGTTCCCCCGGGTCATCTTTTTCTTTATCCGGGAATCCTGCTGAAAAAACTGATCATCCCACATCTCAATCATGGGATACGGCGGAGAAGTCACCACAAGATCAACGCATTCATCTGAAAGCGTCTTCATTTGTTTTGAATCGGAAAATAGGATCTGATGATCTGTTTTCATTTAGGGGATAAAAAAGAAGTATGCATGGTAAGAATAATTTTAAGGCTATTTTTTTTGCGCCTCTTTCTGCTTTTTTAAATATCTTGCCCCGGCAAGCCGAACACACTCATTGCACTCCCCTCTTTTTGTGCGGGGGGCCATGTGGCCGTTCCGGCAGGGTTTCCCGGTAAAATAATGGCTGTGGCCGGCAGCCAGCGCTTCCTCTTTTGTTGAATGCATATCCCCAAAGGCAAGCCGGTCCCAACCATATTTTTTCTGTCGGTATTCTTTGGTTTTCAGTGCCCCGCCAAATTCAAAATTCGGTGCCAGGGGCAGGGAATTGACAATTTTA
>JBNKNP010000397.1:0-2283 GCA_050293905.1 Desulfobacteraceae bacterium
AGGGATTCGAACCCTCGGTACCCGGTTAGGATACACACGCTTTCCAGGCGTGCACCTTCAGCCATCTCGGTCACCTCTCCACAGTCAATTAATTCCAGGCAAAATAGTCTTTTTTTGCAAAAGTGTCAAGGTTTAAACTCAGGGGCAAGGTATGTAAATGTCAAAAAGGTCTGTTTTTATGGATTGGTTGTTTACAGGCAGATCCGGGGTAAAATTGTACAGGTTACATTTTTTGTTTTACCGGCAACAAGAATCAGGCGGGTGGGGGCTGAATCGCTTTTTGTATGGATAAACTGAATGGATTCGGCAAAAAAACCGTGGTCCGACAGGGCCTGTTCAAGATCCGGCAGCCGTTGGGCAGGAAAGATCAGGGCAATTCTGCCTGTTTCATGAACAAGCCGGTTTGCAGCGTTAAACAACTGGTCAAGAGTCAGCCGGATTTCATGCCGTGCAATGGCTTTCTGGATATCCGGGTTTAAGCGGCCGGTATGTCTTTTTTTATAGGGCGGGTTTGATACCAGAAGATCGATCCGGCCGTTCAGATGATCTGTGGTTATCTGATTCATGTCCTTGCAAAGAATGCTCACCTTTGTATTCAGGTTGTTTTTCCTGACATTGTGCCGGGCAAATTGCGACAATTCTTCCTGGATTTCAATGCCGGTTATCATCAGGTCTGGATTTTTTTTTGCCAGCATCAGGGGGATAATGCCGCAGCCGCAGCCCGCATCAACGATTTTGCGGATATTGTGGGTGCAAATCAAGGGCTGGACATGATGGGCCAGGAGAACCGGGTCCATGGAAAACCGGTATCCTTTTTCAGGCTGGCAAATGGAAAGACCTGCCAGGAAAGATGGATCAGGACAGAATTTTTCCAATTTTAAACCGGAGTTCGCGGACAAGGGGCTGATCAAGCCGTTTATTGATATTCAGGATCATTTCTTTTTCCAGAAAGCCGAGCTGATGGATCCATGCAGAACTGGATACATTGACAATCAGCATGCCGTCTTTGAAAGAATCCGGCTTGGCATTCATGGCAATGGGTTTGCCCACAGCCTCATCCCATACATCCCAGATCCGGGTCATCTGAGTATCCAGGGCAGGGCGGAATTTGCCAAAGGCTGAGTTTAAAATGTCGCTGATATGAATCAGTTTGCTCTTTTTATCATCTGACACGGCAACCAAGACCCCTTACCTTGTTTAAATGAACGGTTAATATCAAGACAATAGCATAAAATATTGACTTAATATAGCCTGGGTTTACATTTGATCCCAGGGCTGTCCATGATTTAAATAAAGATTGCCTTTTAGACTTGATAAATATAAATAGTGTTATATTTTCAACTCAAATGATTTTTTTAGTAATTTACAATAAACAGGAATAATTTATGAACTGGGACTGGGAAAAATTAAGAGAAAACCAGCAGAAATTTGAAAACAAAAGAGGCGGCGGACCCAACATGCCACGGCCGCCCCAGGTAGATGAACTGCTCAATAAATTTAAGGGAATGAAATTTTCCGGAATTATTTTTATTGTGCTTATCGTTTTAGTTGTTCTGATCGGCGCAACAAGTGCCTTTAAAATAGAACAGGCAGAGCTTGGGGTGATTCAACGGTTTGGAAAATATAACCGGATTGCAGGGCCGGGGCTGAATTTCAAGCTGCCCTTCGGCATAGAAAAACTGACGAAAGTGGATGTTAAGTTTCAATATAAGGAAGAATTCGGTTTTAGAACAATTGAAGGTGCCAACAACAGCCGGTTTTCAGTGGGGAACTCAACTGCTGAAGCATCCCTGATGCTGACCGGAGACCTGAATGTGGCCATTGTGCCGTGGATTGTTTTATATCAGATATCCAATCCCAAAGATTATTTATTTAAAGTCAAAGATGTGAAAGCTCTTTTAAGGGACATGTCCGAGGCTGCAATGAGAACGGTTGTGGGTGACAGAAGCATCAATGAAGTGATCAGCAAGCGTGAAGAGATCGCCCTTGCGGCCAAAGAAATCCTTCAAAAAGAACTGGATCAGGCCGGAGCCGGTTTGAGCATCAATAATATTGAAATGAAAAAAACCAATGTCCCGGAGCCGGTTCAGCCCTCGTTTAACGAAGTCAACCAGGCCCGCCAGGAAAAAGAGCAAACCATTTATAAGGCCAAGGAAGAGTATAACAAGGCCGTGCCCCTGGCGCGGGGGGAAGCCCTTCGAGTGATTAAAGATGCAGAAGGATATGCCATTGACCGGGTCAACAGGGCCCAGGGGGATGCGACCAAGTTCCTTGCAGTGTATA
>JBNKNP010000398.1:0-19483 GCA_050293905.1 Desulfobacteraceae bacterium
AATCTGGGCATCAAGCCCAAACTGACCACTTTTCGATCCCCCTGGCAAAACGGTGTGGCTGAGCGGTGGGTCAGGTCTATCAGGACCGAGCGTCTGGATCATGTTCTTATTTTTAACGAAAACCAGTTGTGTCAATTGACCCGGGAATATGTCTCCTATTACAACCATGACCGCTGCCATCTTGCGCTGGGCAGGGACGCTCCCTGTCATCGGGAAGTCCGGCACCGGTCATCAGCATCAGATGAGGTTGTTGCTCTGCCCCGTCTCAACGGTCTGGTCCATAAATACGACTGGCGCAACGCCGCGTAAGAAACAAATTGTCAAAGAATGAATCCCTTTTTAAAGGGACAGTTGCGTTTACAGCCTGTCTGAACAGCGTTTTTGCTTCATCCTTTTTTTATTTTCAACGGTAATTTTTTCTTCTTTTCTGAACTTCACTTTAAAAAAATTATAGCAAAATTCTTCAAAATCGTTCCCTCGAAACTCATTTTTTAGGTCGGATTTGATTTTGACAAGCTACAGCATACACATGCAGGCTTCCGCCGGTAATCAGCTTGTTTGTCTTGTTTTGAACCGTAAACCCATATTTTATATGTTTTGAAATCTTTGGTACGGGAACCTCTTTTTTTAAGGAAAACTTCAATCCCAGGACCAGCAGAACCAGGGAAACGATACTGAACGTCAAAACAATTGATTTTTTCATACGTTACAAAGTTTCCTGACCTTTCACCAGAATTGTATTCCAGACCCCGTCCGGGCAGCGTCTTTCAATAATATGGACTTTTTTCCCAGACAAGGCATCCAGCACTTTTTTGGCTTCTGAATTCAACAGGCCGGACAGGATAATCCACTTTTTATGTGTCAACGCCGGGTGCGTGATCATGTGCTGCATCACATCATAATGGATATTGGCCACGAGCAGATCGCACGGGATGTCCATGATCTGTTCCCCCCGGGCCTGAAATGCCAGGATTTGATTTTCAAACCGGTTGAGCCGGATATTATTCAAACAGGTTTTTACTGCCAGAAAATTAAAATCACAGGCCAGCACTCTACTGCACCCCAGTGCGGCCGCACCCAGGGATAACAGTCCGGTGCCGGTTCCGATATCCAGGACAGAATCTATCTTTTCTTTACGGCACAGGCGGTGGATCAGGGTCAGGCAGTCCTCGGTGGTCTGGTGACGGCCCGTGCCGAACACCACACCGGGATCCATGACAATCTTTTTTATATCAGAATCATTTTTATGGGGCGGATGCCAGGGAGGATAAATGCATAGATTGCCGATATAGTAGGGTTCTATCTTATCTCCATGCCATTGTTCCCCGGTCATTTCATAGGTATCCACAAGCCGGATATTTTTATTTTTATCAACAATAGATTCCACCAGGCCATCTGAAGGGCGGGAAAAAAATATAAACGCGATATCCTCTTCTTCCCAGGTTCCAAGAAAAGCGCTGTCCGTTTCAATATCCGGTTCTATTTTTGGGATACCACTGAAATAATAGATATAAAGTATTTCATAGGGATTGACCATTGACTATACTGCCCTGTCTGTTATGGCCGGCAAAAAGACATTAAAAACGCTGCCTTTTCCTTCTGTACTTTCAACCGTGGTAAATCCGCCGTGATTATCCACCACACCGTAAACAGAAGCCAGCCCCAGACCCGAGCCCGTATTAAACGGCTTTGTAGTAAAAAAAGGATCAAAAACGCGCTGGATATGATCCTGCTTAATTCCTTTGCCCTGATCCTGAATTGAAACGTGAACAAACCGGCCTGAAACGATTTTATGGACACCGATGGTTTTCTTTTCAAGCATGACATTGTGGGTTTCCACTGTGATATTTCCATTGCCCGGCATGGCATCTGAGGCGTTGAGCAGCAGATTCATAAAAATCTGTTCCAACTGGGACCGGTCGGCATGAACATTCCAGAGGTCTTCGGAAAATTTCGTAACAAGGGTGATATCTTTTCTGGACCGTTTGAATATATCCAGATTTTTTCTTAACACTTCATTGATATTCAATGGGCCTGAAGCATATTTGCCCACACGTGCAAACCCCATCAGCTCCCGGATGGAATTTGAGCCGCTATCCACCAGATCCCTGATTTTTTCAGCTTTTTCGGTGTTGGGATGATCAGGCCCTGAATGTTTTTGAATCAGAGAAGCATACCCGGTAATGGCCATGAACAAATTATTAAATTCATGGGCAATCCCACCGGCCAATATTCCGATTGCCTCCAGTTTCTGGGTATTGATCAGCTTGGCTTCAATATCTTTTTTCTCTTCTATCTGGCGCGTCAGTTTCCTGTTTAGTGCACGCAGTTCCCGTGTACGCTCCTCCACCATGATTTCAAGATTCTGCCGGTGGCTTTCCAGCTGATCCCAGTTAAGGATAAAAAGGTCTCTGATTTTTAGAAAGGCCCGTTTTAATCTCTGGATTTCCCGAATGTCTGAATCGGTTTCATCCCAATGGATAGCTGACAGCCGCTCACGCATCACGCCGCCGCCCTGGGCATGGCGCAGGTCTGATAATTTCGATACAAACAGGTCCAGGGGCTTTAAATTTTTTTTCACCACGATAAAAATAGGCACCAGTGTGGCGGTGAGGATACAGCACCCAGCGAGCAGAATACCACCAATCAAAACGGCAAGATGCTGCTTCAGCCCTTTTCTTGAGAACCCGACCCGGAGCACACCCTGTTTTTCTCCCATATAGGTAATGTCCAGGAATGCATCAAAGACCATTTCGTTTTTAGCTGCCTTGATTGTGCCATCCACAATTATTTCCCTGTTTAGTTTAGATTTGTATATCCTGAACCAGGAGGGGATCTTGTTTGTTATATCAATATCAGATCGTTCAAATACCGGCTGATTGACATCGATTACGGTTACAGGATCAAACCGGTTGTTCCCGGGTTGGAACTCCTCATCACAAACCAGGATGGCTCCGTTCATATCCGTCAATCTAAAATACAGGATGGATTGATTGGCAGCTTTGGCATTTTCAAGCGTCTTCAGGATATTTTGCCAGTTCGAATCAAACATCAAATGGCCCAGCCAGCTTTTAAGGCCAAATGTCTCATAATAAATACGGTTCATTTCCTGTTTTTGAAACCGGTTCTTTTCAAAAAAGGTCGCCAGGATTGTCATCATTAAAATAGTGATGCTCACGATGACAAAAACGGATTTGAGCATTCTTTTCTGGCAGGTGTTTACTGAGCCCATAATCAATCTATCTGGGATATCCTAAAAAGAGAATAGAAATAACGAATTGTTTTAACTGTATTTTTTATCATATCTCCTTGGTCTTAAAAAAATCAGTTTGACATTCAGCCAAGAATAAAAAATAATCTTTTTTCATCAAAAACACAACAAAGAGTTCCAATCCATGAAATTTAAAAAAATAATCGCCCGGTTTGACGGGCCGGATCTTGCCATTGCAGAAGAACTGATCTGTGATGTTTTTTTTTCCTTTAACCTTAAAGGGGTGATTTGTGATATCCCCCTGGAAGAACCGGATGAGGGGTTTGGCAACCATACCCTGCCGGCCCCTGAATTTTATTCCATTACCGGATTTCTGCCATTGCTTGACACAGTGGATCTCCAGGTTGAAAAAATTAAAAAGCAAACGGCTGAACTGTCCATGCTCGGAGTCAGCGTTGAAATCTTAACACAAGTTGTCGATGAAAAGGACTGGGCCGATGCCTGGAAAGATTATTTTGAAGTCATCTCAATCACCGACAGGATCACTATCAAGCCGGAATGGAAAGATCATACGGCCAGGAAGGGTGAAAAAATCATTCACCTGGATCCGGGCATGGCTTTTGGTACGGGCACCCATCCAACCACTGCCATGTGCATACAATTGATGGACCGGCACCTGACAAAAGGGGCTGGTTTTCTGGACGTGGGAACCGGATCAGGCATCCTCATGATTACTGCTGCAAAATTAGACGCGGTCAACCTGGTCGGTATTGATACAGATCCTGTTGCCGTGGATATTGCCCGGAAAAACCTGGAAAAAAACGATATTCCGCCGGACGCTTTTACCCTGACCTGCACCACACTGGACAAAACCCCGGTTCAGAGCTTTGATTTCATTGCTGCCAATATTATTGCCCAGGTCATTGTGGATATCCTGCCTGACATCTGCCTGAGAATGACGGATCAGTCAGTTGCCTTTTTGTCCGGTATTATCATGGAACGGCTGCCGGATGTCATGGCTGCCATGGATGACTGCGGCCTTTATGTGAGTCAGGAAATGAATGAAGATGAATGGGTGGCGCTTGCCGTAAGAAAGGCGCCTCAATAGGTGTACAAGGACGAAGAACCATGTTATACAGCTTTAACGGCATGTTTGCCAAAACCTGAAGCCAACCCGGAAAAGGTTTGATAATGAGCGCTGCGATCAGCAAAGAGGGTTTCGGCCATAATCTGGCAATTGAAGAACAAACCACCTTCCTGCGGTTTTCCGGCAGCATGGATGCAGACAGTGTTGCTGCTGCATGGCGGGAAATCAGCGGAACGGTTCAAACCTGTCCCACCCGGGAATTTATCGTGGACCTCAAAAACATCAGCTACCTGGATACTGCCGGAGCCGCTTTTTTACACCATCTGGAACAATTGAGCAAAACAGGTCCTGTCAGAAAATTTCGCATCATCAATCCGACAAAGGAACAATCTTCTTTCTTAGCTCTGTCAGAACCTGGTAAAACAATACCCGCATCTGAAAAAATCCATCCCGAACTTTCAGTTGTGGAAAAAACCGGCCGCAGGCTCGACATTATTCTATCTGAAACTTTTGAATTTACCGCCTATATCGGCCAGATCACCTGGGGCATGATCTCAAGCATGGCTCAGCCTCACAAAATACGGTGGGCGGAAACCTTTGGCATTGCTGAACGGGCCGGGGTTGACGCCCTGCCCATTGTTGCCCTGATCAGCTTTATTGTCGGCCTTGTCATGGCGTTTCAGGCGGCGATTCCCATGCGCATGTTCGGTGCGGAACTCTATGTATCCAACCTGATCGGCATTGCCATGGTCAGGGAACTGGGCCCTTTGATGACCGCAATTGTTCTGGCAGGCCGCTCCGCATCTGCCTTTGCCGCTGAAATCGGAACCATGCGGATTAATGAAGAAATTGATGCACTGACCGTCATGGGAATTGATCCTGTTAAATTTCTGATTATTCCCAGGGTCATCGCATCCACCATCATGACCCCGCTGCTCACCGTATTTGCCAACCTGGTAGGGATGCTCGGCGGAGCCCTGGTCATAACCACCTTGGGGTATCCCCTCATTTCCTACACCAACCAGATTACCTCTTTTGTCAAACTCCATGATCTGGTCGGCGGCTTGATCAAATGTTTTGTTTTCGGCATTCTGATTGCGGCCATCGGATGTATCAGGGGATATCAGACAAAAAGCGGACCGGCAGCTGTAGGAGAATCCACAACACGGGCCGTGGTCACTGCCATTATCATGATCGCCGTATTTGACGGTATTTTTTCAATTATTTACTATACCCTTGGAATATGACACCCGCTGATATTGCCATACAGGTTGAAAATTTGTCTGCCGGATACGGCAGGGCCGCAGTGATTGAAAATATCAGCTTTGAGGTCTATGCCGGTGAAATCTTTGTCATCCTGGGCGGTTCAGGGTGCGGTAAAAGTACCTTGCTCAAACACATGATCGGGCTTTTACCGCCCATATCCGGCAATGTTTTCATCCTTGGAAAAAACCTCACCCGGGCCCGGGGCAGTGAAAAAGACCGGATTCTTCAAAACATCGGGGTAACCTTCCAGAGCGGTGCTTTGTTCGGCTCCATGACCGTTTTGGAAAACGTCATGCTTCCTTTAAAAGAATTCACCCGCCTGCCGGATGCTGCAATGGAACAAATTGCCCGGATCAAACTGGGCCTGGTTGGTCTTGAAACATCTGCCCTGCTGCTGCCGGGAGAACTGTCCGGAGGCATGAAAAAAAGAGCTGCCCTTGCCAGGGCCATGGCTCTTGACCCTTCCATTGTTTTTCTGGATGAACCCTCGGCCGGCCTGGACCCGATCTCTTCAGCCGAACTGGACCGGTTAATCATTGACCTTGCCAGCAGTCTCAAAATAACGTTTGTGATTGTCACCCATGAGCTGGCCAGTATCGAAAGTATTGCCCAACGGGTGATCATGCTTGAAAAAAATGCAAAATCCATCATCGCCCAAGGATCACCCGCTCATCTAAAAAATGATGTCAACAACCCCTATGTTTACAATTTTTTTAACCGGATAATTGATAAAGGTAAAATATGACCCAGAACGCAAATTATTTTAAACTCGGCTTGTTCGTCATTATTGCATTCTCCCTTTTTGCCCTGTTATTAATCGGTTTTGGTGCCGGAGATTTTTTCAAAAAAGAGCTGCTGGTGGAAACCTGTTTTAATGAATCGGTCCAGGGCCTGAATATCGGCTCTGAAGTAAAATACAAAGGCATTAAAATCGGCACGGTAAAATCCATAACCAGTGCTGCCAGGGTCTATCAGACCAAATCAGATTATGTCCTGGTAATCATCTCCCTTGAAGACAGTATCTCATTGGGGCAGACCGGAAAATCAGCCAAAACCCGGATGGAAAATGCCATTCAGGACGGCTTGAACATCCGGCTGGCATTTAAAGGCCTCACCGGTGCCGCTTTTCTTGAAACCGATTATTCTCCGGTCCATCCGGACGAGGTCCTGACGATTTCCTGGTCACCAAAAACCATTTACATTCCTTCAAGAAAAAGCAATATGAAGCAGTTTGGGGATGCCACCAATCAGATACTTGACAACCTGGCAGCCATTAACCTGAAAGGCATCACCCTGGATATTGAATCGCTGCTCAAAACCTTGAATAAAAAGGTCAGCGGTGTGGACACAAAACAAATCTCCGGTTCTGCCGCTTCTTTGATGGCTGAACTCAAAGATACCAATAAAAAAATCAATACCGCCCTTGCATCTGCAAAATTCACTCAACTCATGGATGACGCCCGGGTTTCCTTTTCTGATCTGCGCGCCATTGTTGAAACAGGAAAAGAACCACTAAACAAAGCGATCAGCGATTTCCAGAAGGCGGCCGGCAGTACCAGGAACATGACCGGACAACTTGAGACCCGGCTGGCTCCGAAAATTGACTCCCTTGCCAAAAGCCTTGACAAATTGATAAAAAGTCTTGCTTCCACTTCAGATATGCTGGAAAATATGGTCTGGCTTAATTCGGACAAGATCGAAAAAATTTTTGAAAATCTTGAAACCACATCGGAAAATTTAAAGCAGATGAGCCGAGATCTCAAGCGTTACCCCGGGCGGCTGCTCTTTGAAAAGCCCCCCAGAACAGTCATTCCGGAGAAAAAAACAGATGCGAAAGAATAGTTCTTTTTTTCTTATTCTTGTACTGATTCTGCTTTCTGGATGTACCGGCCTGCGGCAAAAACCGCCGGCAAAAAATTATTTTGATCTCAACATCGCTCTGCCGGGTTTCGACACTCCCATGTCGTATCGGCACCTGTCAGACCCTGTATTGCCTGCCCAAAATTTATCTGATGCCGGCATTACCGGAAAAGGGGCGACTCTGCTGGTCAAGGAATTATTGATCTCTCCGGCCTTTGATTCACATGCCTTTGTTTACCGGGTTAAAAAAGATACCTATCGGACTGATTTTTATAATGAATTTATCACCTACCCGGCCCGGCTCATCACAGACGAATTCACGGAAAACCTGTGTGGAACCGCTCTTTTTTCATACCCGCTCACACACAAAAAACAGGCGATCCAATATCGCCTGTCCGGGAAAATAATCAAGCTTTACGGCGATTTTATGATTCCAGAAAAACCCCAGGCAGTTATCGAAATCCGGATGATTCTTGAACAAAATACTGAAAATGCGTTTACATCGGTTCTCAATAAAACTTACAGGAGCAATGAGTCTGTCGCCTCTGCCGCCCCGGCCCAACTGGTCGGCGGCTGGAAAAAAGGGCTTGAATCAATTCTTTCACAGTTCATCGCAGATTATGAATCCATCCCCCGGACCGGCCCTGACGCCGTTCAGGTCAGATAACTCCATTATATGCCGGATAATCCGTGTATCCTTTTTCACCCGGGGTATACCACAAAGATATATCTTCCCATGAATTCAGCGGCCAGTCATTTTTAAACCGGTCCACCAGATCGGGATTTGAAATAAACGGCCGGCCGAACGCGGCAATATCCGCATGCCTCTGGGTGATCCGCTCCAGTGCATCCTCCCGGGTATATCCGCAGTTGCCCAGGATCACCCCGTCATAGACCGCCTTAAATTCCGCCAGTGTCATGGGCTCGCCCTGTTCATGGAATCCAAAGCCAAGACCGTCCATGATATGGAGATAGGCCAGATTAAACCGGTTCAATTCCTTTGCCGCATACAGGAATGTCTCTCTGAAATCCGGGCTTCCCATATCATTGAAAATTCCATTGGGTGAAATCCTGGCGCCGACTTTCCCTGGTTCCCAGACCTCAAGAACCGCCTGAACCACCTCTTTAAAAAACCTGAATTTATTTTCAATACTGCCGCCGTATTCATCGGTTCTCAAATTGGTTTTTGAATCCAGGAACTGGTTGATCAGATAGCCGTTGGCCCCATGGATTTCCACGCCGGAAAACCCTGCAGCCTTAGCATTGGCTGCCGCCTGTTTATAATCCTGAACCACAGCCTTTATTTCATCTGTTTCCAGCGGCCTGGGTGCTTCATACGGTTTTTTCCCCAACGGGGTATGGATCATATCCCCGTTGAGCTTCACATCCGAGGCGGACACGGGTTTTTCACCGTGATGGAAATCAGGGTGTGATGCTCTGCCGCAATGCCAGAGCTGCAGAAAAATCGGTGTGCCTGTCGGTTCAAGTTTTTGGGTGACTTTTTTCCATCCGTCAACCATCTGGCTGGTAAAAATACCCGGGGAATCGATCCAGCCGATTCCCTGTTTGGAAATTACCGTGGCCTCTGTAATTAAAAGCCCGGCAGATGCCCGTTGAAAATAATATTCAGCCATCAGATCATTGGGAATTCTTTGCTTGCCGGCCCGGCCCCTGGTCATGGGTGCCATGGCAATGCGGTTTTTTAACTCATAATCTCCCATTTTAACAGGATCAAATAATGTTTTGGTTGTCATTTGCTATCTCCCTCTTTTGTTTTGATAAATGTACCGTCCTGATACTTCTGAAAGGCAGTATTTAGTTCTTCTCAAGTGTTTTCAAGCCCAGTTTTTTCAACAGCCGGCTCAAGCTGTCCTGTTCTTCCGGATCTAGCACGGAAAATATGCGCTGTGCTGTTTTAGCGTGATCCGGAAAAATCTTTTCTATCAGATCCGTTCCTTCGTCTGTTAATTTTACTGCTACTTTCCGCCGGTCTTTGAGATCTTTTTCGCGCCGGGCCAATCCCTGTTTTTCAAGATTATCGATGACCAGGGTAATATTACCGCTGGTTTTCAATATTTTTGAGCCGATATCCTTTTGGCAGAGCGGACCCAGGTGATACAAGGCTTCAAGCACGCCGAACTGACTGATGGACAATTTATGTTTTAATAAGTGCCGGTGCATTTTTTCGGTTACCGTATCTGCGGCCCGCATCAGATGGGTATAAAGTTTGAGAATCTTATCGCGACGAATTGAATTTATCGGCTTTTTCATAATTACCTCAAAATCAATTAACTTAATATTAAGCTAATTATTATGCAGGTTCTGTCAAGCTGCCGGCCGGGGATATTGCCGGCAGACCTGAAAACGCTTGTTCTATTGTCAAAAGATACTTGCGATTGCCCTGAATAATCGGGTATCCTCTACCGGCTATGAAAAACAGACAACCCTCCAATTTACCGCCGTGTGAAATCAACCCGGTAATGAGCCCTGCCCAGTGGGGATTGATTATCATTTTATCGGTCCTGTGGGGCGGCTCCTTTTTCTTTGTGGAAGTGGCGGTAAAGGAAGCACCCACATTTACCCTGGTATTGTGCAGGGTATGCATGGCCTGGATCATCCTGGCGGCTATTGTTCGTGCCAAAGGGATGAAAATGCCCTCATCCCCGCGGGTGTGGGGATCTCTTTTTATTCTCGGCGCCCTGAACAATGTCATCCCTTTCTGCCTGTTTGCATGGGGGCAGAGTCATATTGACAGCGGCCTTGCCGGCATTTTCAATGCCACATCTCCCATTTTCAGTGTTGTGCTCGCCCATTTTTTCGTTAAAAAAGAGAAACTGACCTTTAACAGGGGGATTGGTATTTTTATGGGCTGGGCAGGTGTCTGCGTTCTGATTGGAATTGAGTCCTTAAACGGATTCAGCGTTGAAATGTTTGGTCAACTTGCAGCATTGGCAGGCGCAGGTTTCTATGCTGTTGCAGCGGTTTACGGCAGCCGGTTTGAGACGCTCCATCCCCTGGTGGTTGCAGCCGGCATGCTGTTAAGCTCTACCATCATGCTGACACCATTTGCCCTGATTGTTGACCAGCCCTGGCAATTGTCACTTTCCGGCACGACATGGATATCGATATTTTTACTTGCAGCCATCTGCACATCATTGGCATATATCATCTACTTCCATGTACTGTCAGTCTCAGGGCCGACTAACCTCATGCTGGTTACTTTTTTAATTCCGGTCAGCGCTATCGGCCTGGGTGTCATGCTGCTGGGAGAACAGCTTGAGTGGAAGAATTTATCAGGTTTGGCCCTGATCTTTTTCGGCCTTATCGCCATTGACGGCAGATGCTTTAAAATGATATTCCAGCATCAGGATAAAAAATAAATCCAGGGGGGATACAAATGCCTATGTTTGAATATCAATGCCAGGGATGCAAAAACGAATTTGAACGTCTTGTTTTTGCCGGTGACAAAGATAAGGTGGACTGCCCGGAATGCGGCAGTTCCAATGTAAGAAAAAAAATGAGTGCCACAAGTTTTATGAGCAGTTCAAGTTCCGGCAGATGTGCAACTTCACCGCCTGGAGGTTTTTCCTGAGCCGGATAATGTTCCTTCCGGTCGGAAGGGGAATTCACACAATCAAAAAGGATTTCATCCAAAACCGATTCAATTTGGGGTGGGCAGGAACACCCGTGTCACTTTTGCCAGAATCCAGAAGGTCAGGACCGGCAGCAGCAGCACCTGAATAAAAAAGAAAGCCACGTATAAAAACGTCAAGGTGAGCAGCGTTTGGATTATCTCTCCCATATTCCGGGAAAATTCAGCCACGGCAAGATTCAGGGCCCGGGTTTTGTCTTTTAAAAATTGAAAGGAATTTTCAATCGTCTGCTTTACACCGTCAATTTCAGGCAAAGAAATTTCTTTGAGGCTGTCCAGAGGCCCCACGCAAGTGGATAATGCATGATTGGCTGCCTGGATCCGATCATTAAAAAAATGATCCTGAAGAAAAGAACTGGCAAGCGCTGAAAAAGGGAAAGTGCATCGGACAATGGCAGCAATGAGGATCAGACCCGTTAGAATCTGTTTTATCCGGCGGGCTTTTTCCGTATTCAGCCATATTAAAAAGGCCATCAAAATCAGTAAACCGGACAGTATCGGCAGTATAAGGGCCTGGCTGATTTCATAAACCATTTTTTGGACACCCAAAGCTGTGATGGCTGTGACCAGCACATCTGACAGACGCTCAGTCATATCATCTATGGGGTCAAGGGCCTGGCCAAGGGCCAGAGACACTCCAATGCCGGCCGGCTCAAGCTGTAAGGAAGATTCTTTCAGGATGGATACGGACGCATTGACGATCCGGCAGGTGGCATAGGCCAGCCCTGCTTTTGTGATAGCACTGCTGAAATAATCATCTGTTTTATGCTCAAGCCAGGGGATTTTAGCCCCTGATCCGAAAAACAACAAAACAGACAAAAGCAGCGCCATGCCGGAGAGTGCCGGTTTAGACCGTGCCAGGGATTTTATACTGGCTGATATCATTTTATCCTGTTTTAAATAAATTCTAAATTAGGGCTGATCCGTCTTCATCTGATGCCCGGTCCCGGGATATTTTTAACTTCCGCATCCTTGAGGCAAAGGTAGATCGGTTAATACCGGAAGCTTTTGCAGCCCGTGTAATATTCCAGTTGTACTTTTTTAACAAGGAAACCACATATTCTTTTTCAAGCTGGGGCCAGGTCATGCTGCACAGCTGATCTATGAGATCATTTTCATTACCACTGCTCTGCGGTTGTAATTCAGTGTAGGGATTCAGATTTATTTCAGGATTCCGGACGTGAAGCGGCAGGTTTATCAGCTCGACATAATCATCTTCCGTTGTGACCATAAGATAGCGGATCAGATTCTCAAGCTCCCTGATATTCCCCGGCCAGCCGTAGGCCGCCAGGGCCTGCATAGCTTCAATTGACAGCTTTTTTTCAACGATTCCCGCCTTTAAAGATTCTTTTTCCAGAAAATGACGGATCAGCAGGGGAATATCTTCTCTTCGCTCTCTTAACGGAGGCAGATGAACCGGCAGAACAGACAGCCGGTAAAATAAATCCTGCCTGAAACCGCCATCGGCAATCATTTGCTGGATATCCTTGTTGGTCGCAGCTACAATCCGGACATCAATATGCTTTACCCGGGTTTCACCCAACGGTTTGATCTCATTTTTTTGAAGAATCCGAAGCAGGCTGGCCTGGGTGCTCATGGGCATGTCACCGATTTCGTCCAGAAAAACCGTGCCCTGGTCCGCTGCTTCAAAAAGGCCTATTTTATCCCGGTTGGCCCCGGTAAATGCCCCTTTTTTATATCCGAACAACTCACTTTCCAGCAGGGTTTCCGGGATGGCACTGCAGTTTTGTACTAGAAACGGTTTATTTTTCCGCAAGGATAACCGGTGAATCTTTTCGGCTATCAATTCCTTTCCTGTACCGCTTTCACCGGTGATGAGTACATGAAATTCAGTTTCTGCATAGCTTTTGACCAGCTCAACACATTTTTGGAAACTCTGGCTGTGGCCGATGATGATATCTTCTTTGCTTGAGCCTTTCAGTGCTGATTTAAGGGTTAATGTTTTTTTCTTTTCAGTGGCATACAAAATGGCATTGCTCAGGGCAATGGAGCAGATATCCACAAGGTTCTGGAGTTGCTCCAGGTATGCACTGTCCAGATTCAGACTGCTTTTTTCAGGTGTTGTATCAATAATCTGAAGCGCACCATAGACTTTCTTATCCCTGAAAAAAAGAGGAAAACACAGAATCATACTGCTTTTTACTGCCAATTTCTCTTCAAGTTCCCGGTAATGCCGCCTGTCACTTTTGGTTTCTGCTATGGTCATCTGTTTATTTTCAATCACCCATCCCACAATGCTGGGATGGGCGGCATCCAGGGTGACACCGATGATCTGGTCCCTTTCCGCCCCGGCAGCTTCAACGCATTGATACGTGCCTTCTTTTTTTATCCAGATGGATCCTCTTTGAACATTCTGAATTTTCAACAGGGAATTTAAGAATTTTTTCTGAAGCGTTTCCGGATTGAGTTCTTTAAAGAGATCCAGATTCGATTTATTCATGGCAGCACCCCGGCTAAATTGATTAAATATAATATGCTTGATGAAATAAAGATACCCTGTATGAAATAAAAACACAAGCTTTCTTTTTTTCATTCATGCAACCAACTTTAATCATAAATTATATTATAATAACAATAAGATACAATCAAAAACCAAAACTGGCACAAAAAATGTATATTTAGGTCTTTAACGGCGACTCAATGAACAGGAGGCAAAAAGAATGGAACAGAAAGTAATCGTTGACTGCCTGGATGCCGCCCGGTTTGCCTGCCCGGAATGCCATCGGGAAAAGATTATGCAATTGTCAGAATACAATATCCGGCGGCGTCAGACTCGGGTGAATTGCAAGTGCCGGTGCGGACATACATATGGGGTTATCCTTGAAAGAACCATTGAATCCATACAAAAGACACAATTGCTGGGCACTTTTATCTCAAAGGGGAAGACCCGGTGCAGCGGAAAGATGATCATTAAGAAACTGAACAGTAAAGGAATCATGCTCCAGACCAATATTGAACAGAACATCCTGCCGGGTCTGAAATTATTTCTTGAATTTGTCCTGGATGATGCCAAGCAGTCCATTGTTAAAAAAGAAGTAGTGGTTAAAGCCAAAAAAGGCAAATATTTAAGCGCGGAATTTCTTTCAAATGAACATTATGACAATTTGGGACCATATTTATTTTTTAATAAATTATACGTATGATCAGGTTCGTATAAAACAGGTCCTTACAAAAAAAATGCGCAGGACAAAGGGGTGGCGGACTCGGGCCGGTAAAAATCTTTTTTCCCGGCCCGTGCTACATTAAAAAATATGGGTCCACATCCACGGCCAATGTAATTTTCGAACCAGCCGCGGCCGCCGGGTGAACCATCATTGATTTGACAATTTGGTTTAAAAAAGAAGCTGAACTCCCCTTCAACAGTATCTGCCACCGGAACCGGGATGATATCTTTCCAATGGGTGATTCAACCGGTCCAAGCACCATGGTCATGGTTTCCCTGCCTGTTTTATTTTCAATCAACGTATTTAAAATACCAGCTATCATCTGGGCATAAGTTTTGACTTTTTCATATGAACCGCCCGACATCTTTAATTGGATGAGCCTTGAAAAGGGCGGGTACATCAATGCTTTTCTAAACGGCGCTTCGTTTTGAAAAAATTCAATAAAATCCTGCTGCTGCGAAGCTTTTATAATAAAATGATCCGGATTGTATGTCTGCATAATCACCCGGCCGGCCACATCTCCCCGCCCGGCACGGCCCGACACCTGGGCCAGCAGTTGAAACGTTCTTTCCCCGGCCCTGAAATCCGGCAGACTCAAGGAAATATCGGCACAGACAATCCCCACCAGTGTGATGGATGGAAAATCATGTCCTTTGGCCAACATCTGGGTACCCACAATGATATCCACATTTTGGTTTGAAATATTTTTCAATATCTTTACCATGGACCCTTTGCGTCGGGTGGTATCCTGATCCATCCGGACCAGCCGGGCATCGGGAAACAGAGTTTTCAGCATGGTTTCGATTTTTTCCGTTCCAAACCCCAGTGGTTTGATTTTTGAAGACCGGCATTCCGGGCAGTTTACATGCTTATCCCTGCGAAATCCGCACAGATGGCACCGGTATTCACCATGCCCCATATGAAAGGTCATGGTGATATCACAATATTTGCAGGTCAGGGATTTGCCGCAATCCCTGCACACCGGGGATGTGGCATACCCCCGCCGGTTTAAAAAAATCAGGGCCTGTTCCCCATTATCCAGGCAACGCTGAATCTGCTGCTGCATCACCGGGGTTATGATGCGGTCGATGCCTTTGACATCCTGGTACTCTTTTAAGTCCACCAGTGTAATTTTCGGCAGCGGGTGCCGGTTGATACGGTGCTTGAGTTCAAGTTCCGTAAACCGGGAAGAAACCACGTTCTGGTAGGATTGCACCGAAGGCGTGGCAGATCCCAGGACCACCGGGCAGTCATTGAGCTTGGCCCGGACAACGGCCAGGTCCCGTGCATTGTAACGCAGTCCGGTCTCCTGCTTATAAGAACTATCATGTTCTTCATCCACAATGATTACGCCTATATTTTCCAAAGGTGCAAAAACAGCCGACCTTGCCCCGATTACGATATCGTTTTTCTGCATGGCGATCCTGCGCCATTGATCCGCCCGTTCGCCATTGGACAGCCCCGAGTGAATCACGGCAATCCGATTGCCGAACCGTGCCCTGAACCGCCGCTCCGTCTGGGAAATCAGGGATATCTCCGGCACCAGGACAATGGCTGTTTTTCCCTGTTCAACCTTATCCTTGACCAGCCGCATATACACCTCTGTCTTGCCAGACCCAGTGACTCCGGACAGCAGGAAGGGTTCAAACCCTTTAGAAGACGTCTCCACACGATCCACGACAGCCTGCTGCTCATCGGTCAATTCCGGCGCATGATCCGGTTCGACCGGATCACCAAAAGGGTCCCGGAATACCTGACGATGGATAATTTCAAGATATCCGGCCTCGGCCAGGGGTTTGATCAGAGTGGGTGCTGTAGGGATGATCTGCCTGAGACCGGTGAGGGAAATTTCCTTTTTCTTTTCAACAGTTTCCAGAATCATCTTCCGTTTCTTTGACATCCGGACACCACCGCCTGGGGATTGACCCGGAAGAATAAATTTTTCTGTTTTTATCTTTGCCCCTTCTTTTTTTAATACTGCCGACACGCGGATCAGATCTTTTTTTTCCATCTGCCGGACCAGGGCATTAATCTTTGTATTGGTGCTGTGCTTAATCAATTGTTTGAGCGTACACGGCTCTTTTTGGAGGACAAATTCAAGGACTGCCTGTTCTCCCGGCAAAAGCAGCCTTTTATCCAGCATTTTTCTGCCTTGGGTTGTCGTAAACACACTGGCCACATCATGACGGTCAAGCCCGGATGGCAGCGCAGCTTTAATCACCTCTCCCATGGGATAAATATAATATTCTGAAATCCACTTGAAAAACGGGATACAGGATGAAGGGAAAAGCGGGTGATCATCCAGCACATCTAAAATATTTTTAGCCTGAAATTTACCGCATGTTTTCTGGCCGGACAGGATATAACCGGTCACACGCCGTTTACCGAAAGGCACCAGCACCCGCATTCCCGGCATACAAAGTGATGCAAGATGTTTGGGAACCGTATACGTATATGCGTTAATGACGGGAAGGGATACCGCAACCCTGATGTATGGTGTCTGAATCATATGGCTCTATTGTGCATGAATCTAAAAATAATTCAATATGCAAATGGCATGGTTCATCATCCCCGGTGAATTAACGGTTGACTGCCATACTTGATTTTAATAAATTCATATGAACGCATTCCACCTGAAAAAACAATTGCCAGCGCAAAGGAGAAATCATGTCAATATTTGTGGAAGACCATCCCCTTATCAAACATAAACTGGGATTAATGCGCCAACGGGACATCAGTACAAAAGATTTCAGGGATCTTGCCCGTGAAATTGCAAGACTGTTAGCCTATGAAGCTACAAAAGATCTTGTCACGGAAAAAAAAGTCATTGAAGGGTGGGCCGGCAAAGTTGAGGTGGAAAAAATAAAGGGGAAAAAAATCACGGTGGTCCCTATTCTGAGAGCAGGTATCGGCATGATGGACGGCGTTTTTGACATGATTCCATCTGCGAAAGTCAGCGTAGTGGGCTTTTACAGAAACGGAAAAACCCTGGAACCGGTCCAATACTATGTTAAAACCGCCAATGCCATGAAAGAACGGATTGCCTTGATTCTTGACCCCATGCTGGCCACCGGAGGCACCTTGACTGCCACCATTGACCTGCTCAAGCAGGCCGGATGCCGGACCATAAAAGGCCTTTTTCTTGTGGCAGCACCAGAAGGCATTGCCTATGTAGAGAGAAAACATCCGGATGTGGATATTTATCTGGCAGGCATTGATGAATGTTTAAACGATTTCGGCTACATCCTGCCCGGCCTGGGTGATGCTGCCGATAAAATTTTCGGCACAAAATAAACCGGTCTTTATTTTTCAAACAAGGTGAACAATGCCTGGGTACCTTTGTCTGAAAAGCCTTTTTCAGCCATTTTTTTGTACAGGGACAAGGCCAGGTCAAGGCCGGGCGTATATAATCCAAGCTCAGCAGATGACTGGGATGCGATCTTCATATCTTTAATAAAATGCTTGATATAAAACCCGGGTTCCATATCCCCTTTGATCATGCGCGGGCCAAGGTTGTTCAAGCTCCAGGAACCGGCTGCCCCCTGTCCGATGCTTTTGAGCACCTTTTCAGGATCAAGTCCTGCCTTTTTTGCATAGGAAAGGGCCTCGCACACAGCCACCATTCCCGCTGCAATGGCCGTCTGGTTCGCCATTTTGGTATGCTGGCCCGAGCCTGCTTTGCCCTGGTACACGATATTTTTACCCATGATATGAAACAACGGCAGCACGGTTTCAAAGACATGTTCATCTCCGCCCGCCATAATGGAAAGGGAGGCGTTTCTTGCACCAAGATCCCCCCCGGACACCGGGGCATCCAGCACGTTGATCCCTTTTTTTCTGCCGGCCTCATATAACCGGACAGCAAGCTTAGGGCTTGAAGTGGTCATGTCCGCCACAATACTGCCGGAAGCGGCATGTTCAAAAATACCGTCATCGCCAAAATAAACCGCTTCAACATCCAAAGGAAATCCCACCATCGTGATGATCACCCGGCATTTTTCACTCAGATCCGCCACCCGGTCCTCCCAGACAGCGCCTTTTTCAATTAAGGCTTCGGCCTTGTTCCGGGTCCGGGTATGGACATGCAGCGGATATCCGGCTTTTAGTATGTGACCGGCCATACTCTGCCCCATCACCCCCAGTCCGATAAACCCGACAATGGTTTTTTCCGGCGATATACCCATATGTCCAACCTCCAAAAAAATTAAATTTAGACTAATTAAGTTTCATACCCATGACCAGTCCGACTGAAATGCCCAGCCCGATAAATATGGATCCCACAACGATTCCCACGGTAATATTCCATTTTGCCTGCTTTAATGAGCCTTTCACAGAAGGGTTTTTATATTTAATTTCCTTAAATGTTTTCGGCATAATCTGCATGATGCCTTTTGCGCCCACACCGGACTCGGCATCGGCATTCAGGCCGGCATGAAAAACATGTATCATATTATGGAAAGACGCAAAAGAGCCTGGTCTGCAAAAAATTAAGTTAATAACGGATCCGTCGTCTTTACCGGCAACAATTCAATGCACAAACCGGCTCCGGGCAGGTTCACCGTGTCTGCATAGACCAGGCAATGCTTGGGGTGGGGGTGTCGCTGGAGCGCTGAGAAGCAAAAGAATCGATGAAACGTCTGACATTTCCGGGAGGAGGATCACCTGGGGGATGGGACGATCCTGCAGAAAGAGAGATTCCCATTGCCTGGGCCAGAAGCTTGAGCCTCTTTAGAATCAGCGGGTCATCGGGTGTATCTGCCGTGTATTTGTCCGGATTAATGCCCTTTAAAGCGAATTTTGCCTTCATGGACTTTGCAATGGCAGGGTTGCCCCCGGAGCGCTGGGAGATGATGGTGTCAATGATGCGTTTGATGTTGCCGGTGCTGTCGGACGGACCGGCAGGAGAAACAGATTGAGAAACATTGATTCCAATAATTTTTGCCAGACCGGTGAGTCTTTTCAGGATGACCGGGTCATCGGGTGTATCTGCCGTGTAATTGTCCGGATTGATGCCCTTTAAAGCAAATTTTGCCTTCATGGACTTTGCAATGGCAGGGTTACCCCCGGGGCGCTGTGAGATGATGGTGTCAATGATGCGTTTGATGTTACCGGTGCTGCGGACCGGACCGGCAGAAGAAACAGATTGAGAAACATTGATTCCAATAATTTTTGCCAGACCGGTGAGTCTTTTCAGGATGACCGGGTCATCGGGTGTATCTGCC
>JBNKNP010000399.1:0-2395 GCA_050293905.1 Desulfobacteraceae bacterium
GCCTGGGCTGGATGCTTTTCTGGCAGGCAGGCGTTGCAACACAACGTCTGAAAATGATGCTGGCGGATCAGCTTATCGCGCCGGAAGATGCTGCCGCCAGAAATACGTTCTTAACTCAGAATAAGGAGGCCGCATTCCTTGACGGAAAGGTGAACAGCGCCAGATTTTTCATTAAAAATGTTTTCCCACAAACAGATGGCGTGGCTGCAGCGATAAAAAATGAGGATCTCTCATTGATGAGCATTCATGACAACGGTTTTTAGAATTCAATGTAATTGACTTGATAAAACCCGGCCTGATTCAGTATAAGAAGCTGAATCAGGCCGGGCAGTGTAAAGGGGAGAAAAACGAATTAATCAACCCCGCAGGCTCTGCTGTTTCACTTTTGAGTAACATTCCCTGCGGTCGTCTTCACTGTCAAAATTTGCTTCGCATTCAGCTTTTTTTATATTCAGCCGGTGTTTTTCCATGACTCCGACCTTGTAAGGATGATTGCGGTTGGTATATTTGTGTTCCATATCGCTTACCTCTGTGAATTGTTGTTATTACGAGATTAAAGGATGTCAAAGAAGTGTATCAGGAACCTTTAATCGCATCCTATAATTTAATCGCATTATGGATAATGTCAATGGTTGTGGCAGAGGCCTTTCTATGTAAAAATCTGAGCTGGTCCGGGGTCAGGGCTGATTTCTGCCGTATGGCTGCTTCCCTGACCAGAGGGATCAGTTTTTTTGCCATCTGTCTGGAGATTTGAATTCCCTGTTTTTCAAGGACATGGGCAATGGCGGAAGAACCTGAATGGTAACCAATGATGTATTCACAATCATTATTCCCGACCTGTTCCGGGTTGAAGAGCTGGTAGGACTCTTTATTTTTTAACAAACCGTCACAATGAATACCGGATTCGTGCCGGAATACATTCCTGCCGGTAATGGGTTTGGATGGAGCAATATCCATTCCGGAAGCCGCGGCCACCGTGTGGCAGAGTTTGCTTAATCCGGCGGTATGGATCTCTTTTTTATACCCGCCGATTTCAAAAAGTGCCATAACAACCTCTTCCAGGGGTGCGTTTCCGGCCCGTTCACCCAGTCCGTTCACGGTGACGCTTAAGGCATCTGCACCGGCATCCACAGCTGTCACGGCATTGGCTGTTGCCATGCCAAGGTCGTTGTGCCCGTGAAATTCAAGTTCAAGGCCGGGGACGGCCTTTTTCAGCGTTGAAATCAATCGGATGACCGTGGACGGGTTGATCATTCCAACGGTATCGGCCAGTCTTAAGCTTTCTGCCCCGGCATCAAAGGCGAGCAGGGCAAACTGCTTTAAAAAATTCCCATCCGTACGGGTGGCATCCTGGGCGCCCACAGAGACCCGGTCAAAACAGGTTCCGGCATATTTGACAAGGGCTTCCAGCTGGTTAAGTACCCATGCTTCATTCTTGTCAAAGGTTTTAAGGAGCACGGATGATGTGGGAAAGCTGATATGCACAGACGGGGTCCGGCACCGGGCAGCAAGGATAAGGTCATGTTTAACTGCCCGGCACCAGGAGGAAAGATAACAATTCAGGCCCAGGTTTGATAATTTTCTGATATCCCGGCAGGCGGTTTCTCCCATGGCGGGGATGCCCGCTTCAATTTCATCAATACCGATATGATCAAGTGCCGTTGCGATGGCAATCCGCTCTTGGGTGGTGAACACAACCCCGGGGGCCTGTTCTCCGTCTCTTAGCGTGGTGTCCACGATCCGGATGGTTCTGATGTTTTCTGTTTTTTTCATGGGATTTCCCTGCCGGTTTACTTATCGTTCAATTATCAAAATCTGTGCCTTATAAAAGATAGTCTTCTGCCACGGTTCCGTCTTCCAGGGCATCAAGGATTTCGTCTATTGCCTCTTCGGTTTCAACATGGCCGTACCAGATGTTTTCCGGGTAAATCACCATGACCGGGCCGTCGTCACACATTTTCAGGCAGCAGGTGGATGAAACAATGATATCTTCCATTGCCCGGTCTATGATTTCATTTTCAATATAGGGTAAAAATTCCAGGGAGTTTTTCCGGTGGCATTTTCCTTTTGGCTCCCCTGTGGGTCTGAAGCTGGCGCAGACAAGTATATGATGTTTGGGTTTGTCCATTTTTTCTCCTTTTAGTGTTATGTTGATTTACAAAATATATTTAAAGGTTATTTTTACATGCATCCCATGCCGGCTCCGCTGCACTCTTCCTGATCGCAGCGGAACGGTTCTCTTTTGAGCAGATGATTGATGTTCAGATTGTGCTTTACGCCATTGAGAACTTCGTCGATCAATCCGTTGACCATGAGAATATCAATACCCCGTTCTTTGAGTACGCGTTTGGGTGAGCCTCCCACACCGCTGACCAGCAGCAGTTGGCAGTCGCTG
>JBNKNP010000400.1:0-1741 GCA_050293905.1 Desulfobacteraceae bacterium
TGGCAGTTAAAGCCAACACAGCATTATCCGTCAATTCGTAGGATAATTTAGCATAACCAAGAAAGTGAGGAGAATAGGCAACTTCCAGTTTTTCAAATCCCGCCCTCTGGTCCTCTGTATCCTGATACGTTACGCTTAAATCAGCCAGAAATTTTTTAAAAAAATTTAATTGTGTAGAAAACTCTATGCCGTTAGTGACCAGATCCCCGGTATTTGCAAAATAAGTAGTGGCACCGCCGGAGGCGACGGTTCTGACAATAAGGTTGTCCAGAATATTATGGAATAATGAAACATTCAAGGTAATATTGGGGGAAGGTATGGCAATATAGTTAATTTCAAACGTCTGTATCTCTTCAGCTTCAAGCTCTGGATACGAATATATAATTTGGTCCAGATGCTGGTTAAATGAAGGGCGGTTAATTGCCTCTCCGTATAGAAATTTTAATATATGGTTCTCATTAAAAGAATAAATAGCAGCAACATTTGGTAAAAACTCAAGATTCTCATCACCAAATTCTTTTTGTATATTTGAGGCAACAGGAGAAGTCGCAATTCGATTCATTTTATAGTCGAACATTTGTTCGATACGCAGTCCTGCGACAAACCTTAATTTTTCCCATGGATGGAAATTAGCCTGGGTAAAAGCGGCCCACAGGCTAATACTATCATCTTCAACGTCGGCATCGGCAATCAGATTGCCATATATACCTAAAATCGCATGAAATTCCGGGTCCATCCATCTTTTATAATACAGACCAGTGGTAAGATCCAAGCTGTCGCTGATATTTGCAAACGTGTCGATTTCAAGTTCAAGCATATCTGCTTCACCTGATGTTTCTCCTGCATCAGAGCCGGCAAGTGTCGGGCCTGTGACGTCCCAGTCCAGGGTGAAATCAAAATGATGCAGGATCACTTTTGTATCAAGTTTAATATCTTGACTGATCTGGTTTTCAAACCCAATTAAACATTTTGCAGAGTTACGGTGATAGGCAGTTCCATCCCCTACTGACGGCGCATAGACAGTCACATCGTCCACACTGTGGTTAAGCAGGACATCTGTATAAAAATGATTGTACTTCCCGGAAAAGATAAAATTATAAGAATTCCTTTCCAGCCTGTCTTTTGTTGTATTATTGCTTGAATTAATCCCATTGACGGACAGGGCACTGACATTGCCGGTCATTTTACTTAATGGAAAATCAGGGCCTTCTGTGTATGAATATCCGGCACTCACCGAATATTTTAATTTTCCAGTGTCATCGGTTATTTTTGCGGCGGCTTTCCTGCTCATATCCCCATACGAAACAGCAGCCAGGCTGGTATCATCATAAGAATCATTGGTGATAATATTAATGGCGCCGAAAAAAGCCCCCTGCCCATACATCACGGACATGGGACCTCTGACAACCTCAATTCTGTCAATCGCTTCAACCGGAATATTAAAGTTGGCCATGACATTATAATCAAAAATACCATCTGCCTGGGAAACCCCGTTAACAAGGAAGATTATATTCCGGGGATATCCGGCATAAAAACCGCGCACCCCATAGGTTTTCCTGTATGGTCCCAAATCATCAATCGAATACATCCCGGGAACATGATCCAGAATTTCCTCAAGCGTCATATATCCGTATTTCTCAATATCGCTGCGGGTGATCAGAACGGCGCTGGCAGGGATATCGGCAAGCCGTTCGCTTTTTTTCCCGGCAGTTGAGATTTTTACGTTCATCATTTCTTCAAG
>JBNKNP010000401.1:0-2679 GCA_050293905.1 Desulfobacteraceae bacterium
ATAGTGGAGGACAATGATGCCGCAGTCATTCAGATTAAAAAAGCCCTGGAGACCCTGAATCTTTCCATTGAGACTGCAAAGGACGGCCACCAGGCCCTGGACTATATTTATACCCGAAACAACATTCCCAGGGGCATCATACTGGATCTGATGATGGCGGACATGGATGGATTCCAGGTATTGGAAACCATTCGATCAACCCCGCTGACCAAAAACATTCCTGTTCTGATTCTCACGGCAAAAGACCTGACCCGGCAGGACCTGCAACGGCTCAGGTCCAACAACGTACAGCAGCTCGTTCAGAAAGGCGATGTGGATAAGGAACAACTGCTGGGAAAAGTCAGGCAGATGCTGCAGTTGCCTGAAACCGCCCGTGATCCATCCCTGCCCGACAAGCCGTTATATATACCGCCGCATCCGGTTCCCATGCCTTCCTGGCCGGACAGCCGGACAGATCTTAAAGATACAGGACCTGTAATCCTGATTGTAGAAGATAATCCGGATAATATGACGACAATCAAGGCTGTCCTCAAGAACGGATTTTCATTCATGGAAGCCGTGGACGGAAGGCAGGGGCTTGAAATGGCCCTGGATCGGATTCCCGACCTGATTCTGCTGGACATGTCACTGCCCGAAATAGACGGTTTTACTGTGGTCAGGGAACTTAAGAAAAACCTTCACACAAAAGACATCCCGGTGGTGGCGCTGACCGCCCTGTCCATGAAAGGAGACAGGAAAAAAATCCTTGCCGCCGGATGCGATGATTATATTGCCAAACCTATTGATCCAGACACCATCAGGGAAAAAATCAATGAGTGGATGGAAAAATCAAAGTTAAGGAGAATGCATGAACCGGATACTGGTCATTGACGACAATCCTGATAACTTAACAACGGTAAAGGCATTATTAAATTTATTTCTTACAGACTGTAACGTCATTACAGCTCTTTCCGGTGAAGAAGGCCTTCAGACTGCCATGCATGAACAGCCGGACACAATCCTGCTGGACATCCAGATGCCGCAGATGGATGGATTTGAAGTCTGCAGACGATTAAAAGCAGACGATAGCACCGCCCATATACCGATCATTATTCTGACTGCCATCCGGACGGATTCCAACAGCCGGGTTAAAGCTTTGAATCTGGGAGCTGACGCTTTTTTAACCAAACCCATTGATGAATCGGAGCTGGCTGCCCAGGTCAGGGCAATGCTCAGAATTAAACGTGCAGAGGACAGGCTGAGAAATAAAAATGAACATCTGGAAGAACTTGTGGCCCAGCGGGTGAATGATTTACGCATCGCCCATGATCAGCTGGTCCTTGAAATGGAAGAACGGGAAAAAGCAGAAGAGCAGCGAAAAACACTTGAAAGGCAACTGCTTCAGGCACAGAAACTGGAAGCCATCGGAGCACTGGCAGGTGGTATTGCCCATGACTTTAATAATATTTTATCTCCCATCATCGGTTATGCAGAAATTTTAAAAGCAGATTTTAGAGAAGACAAAGACTTGACAGATGCGATCGCAGAGATATACCAGGCAGCCATACGGGCGAAAAGTCTGGTTAAACAGATTTTAACATTCAGCTGCCAGATGGATCATGAAATAACGCCCATAAAAATCCAGCCCATTTTAAAAGAAGTTATTAACTTATCCCATTCGATCATCCCTTCGACCATCAGCATCAAAAGCAGCATTGACAGAACCTGCCGCCCTATTCTGGCCGATCCTGTGCAGATCCACCAGATGCTCATGAATCTGATCACCAATGCATATCACGCCATGATTGAAACCGGAGGAACACTTTCCATTCATTTGACAACAGTCAAACCTGACAGAAGCATTCTGAAAAACAAAAAAATGCCGCCCGGAGAATATATCAGTTTAAAAATTGAGGATACCGGTATCGGTATTGAAAAAGATATATTATCCAATATTTTCGATCCCTATTTTACAACAAAGGGGATTGAGAAAGGCACTGGGCTTGGGCTGTCTGTTGTTCACGGTATTGTAAAAAATACCCGAGGCGAAATATTTGTTCATAGTGTGCCGGGACAGGGTACCTGCTTTGAAATCTATCTGCCTGTTATTGAAGATAAGTTTTATGAATCAATCATAAAACAGCCGGATATTCCAAAAGGGAATGAACGCATTCTTCTGGTTGATGATGAACGCCATGTTATTAAAATTGTAACCCGGATGCTTGAACATTTGGGTTATCAGGTCACTGCCTCAAATGATTCAAAAATGGCCCTTGATTTATTTTACAGCCACCCGGATCAATTCGATGTTCTGGTCACGGACCTGACCATGCCCGGGCTTAACGGCGGACAATTATCAAAAAAAATACTTGAAGATCATCCTGATTTTCCCATTATCATGTGCACTGGATTCAGCGAAACCCTGGACGAGAAATCTGCAAAAACATTAGGCATCAAGGCATTTTTAATGAAACCGGTGATTCTTTCCGACCTTGCTCATACCATACGGGTCATTTTAGACAAAAAAAGCGTTTAATCAAATCTGTTATGCAGAAATTAATTTCATTGTGATCCGTTCAATCATCTTCAAGGTTTAAGTCTGAATAAAGCTTTTTAATACAGTCCGGGCAGATACTGTGGCTGAACTCTGCCTCGGAGCGATCCGACACGTAGAGTTCTAATTGCTGCCAAAAGCCCTGG
>JBNKNP010000402.1:0-6153 GCA_050293905.1 Desulfobacteraceae bacterium
CATCGCCGGTTCCAAGCAGCTGTTCCTGGACCGCATATTCCGGCGCATAATATTGATTTATTGCCTGTTTTACCTTTTCTGCCTGGTGTCCCACAACAACATGAATATGATCGGCAGCAAATCCGGCAGCAGCGTCAACAACATGAACCACCATACTTTTGCCATCCACCGGATGCAACACCTTGGCAAGATCGGATTTCATCCTGGTCCCCTTTCCGGCAGCAAGAATGATTACCGCAACATCAGCATATTGAACCATTTTAAACTCTTATTTTATTCAATAAAAAAGAATAATCAGAATTAATTAAAAAATAAAAAGGAGGTGCCTGATTGATAAAAAGGCACCTCCCTTCTGATTGACGATTATAAAAGGTTTAGATCAATACAGATCCAATCTTTAATTATCTATGCACCACGTTTCATGGAAATTCTATGAACCGCTCTTTTCAAGGCAGCATCAGCCCGGGCATAATCATAGGCTCCGGATGTATCGGCAAGTCGTTTCTCCGCCCGGCTCTTTGCGTCTTCAGCCCTGTTCAGATCAATATCCCTTCTGCGTTCTGCAGAGTCTGCAAGGACAGTAACCTTATCAGGAAGAACTTCTGCAAAACCGCCGTTAACAAAAAGATATCTTTCATTTCCACTGGTATCAGTATATCTCAGAGTGCCGATTTTCAATGAAGTCAGAAAAGTGGTGTGATCCTTGAGTACGCCGAATTCACCTTCTGAACCCGGAGCGACAACACTTTTCACCTCTTCACTGACAATGGCTTTCTCTGGTGTAACCACTTCAAGAATTAGTTTTTCGGCCATGATATTCCTCCGAACGTTTATGCTTTTGCCTTTTCAATGGCTTCTTCAATAGAGCCAACCATGTAAAAAGCATTTTCTGGAAGATCATCATGTTTTCCGTCAATGATTTCTTTAAATGATCTTACAGTGTCTTCAACCTTTACAAATTTACCTGACATACCGGTAAATGTTTCTGCAACATGGAAAGGCTGTGACAGGAACTTCTGAAGTTTTCTGGCACGCTGTACTGTGATTTTATCTTCATCAGAAAGTTCATCCATACCCAGGATGGCAATAATATCCTGGAGCTCTTTGTATTTTTGCAGGGTCTGCTGAACCACACGGGCAACCTGGTAATGTTCTTCACCGATATAGGCAGCGTCCAGGATTCTGGAAGTGGAGTCAAGCGGATCCACAGCAGGATAGATACCCAGCTCAGCAATCTGACGGGACAGTACAACGGTTCCGTCAAGATGACCGAATGTGGTTGCAGGTGCAGGGTCGGTCAAGTCGTCGGCCGGTACGTATACGCACTGTACCGCTGTAATTGACCCTTTATCTGTTGATGTAATACGTTCCTGAAGTTCACCCATGTCAACTGCAAGTGTCGGCTGGTAACCTACGGCAGACGGCATACGACCCAGGGTTGCAGATACTTCCGCACCGGCCTGGGTGAAACGGAAAATGTTGTCAACAAACAAGAGCACGTCCTGACCTTCTTCATCACGGAAGTATTCAGCACAGGTCAATGCGGAAAGCGCAACCCTTGCACGGGCTCCGGGAGGCTCGGTCATCTGGCCGTAAACCAGGGCACATTTTGGAAGTACGCCTGAATCTTTCATTTCATGGTAAAGGTCATTTCCTTCACGGGTTCTTTCACCAACGCCGCCGAACACGGAAATACCACCATGCTGCATGGCGATGTTATGAACCATTTCCATCATAATAACGGTTTTACCAACACCGGCACCGCCGAACATGCCCATTTTACCGCCACGGGGGAAAGGTACAAGCAGGTCGATAACCTTAACGCCTGTTTCAAGAACCTTTACAGAAGTGTCCTGTTCAATAAATGAAGGGGCATGTCTGTGAATGGGGAGCATTTTTTCCTGTGAAATATCACCAAGACCGTCAACAGGACGGCCAACAACGTTAAGTACACGTCCAAGGGAAGCTTCACCAACAGGCATCATAATCGGAGAGCCGGTATCTTTTACCGCCATTCCTCTTTGAAGACCGTCTGTTACATCCATACCGATGCAACGGACAACATTGTCACCCAGATGCTGGGCAACTTCAATAACCAGGTTGTCTTCCATATCACCGATGGTCGGGTTTGTTACGGTCAGTGCCGTCAGGACCGGTGGAAGTTTGCCGGGTTCAAATTCAACGTCAACAACAGCACCGAGAACCTGTGCTATTTTTCCTATATTTTCAGCCATTTTTATCTCCTCTAAAGCTGTTTTAATATTAAGTATATCTTTAAAATTTATCCTTTAAGTGCCTCTGCACCACCGACGATATCCATCAGGTCTGCTGTAATGCCGGCCTGTCTTGTTTTATTGAATATGGTCTGAAGTTCTTCCACCATGTCTTCGCATGCTTTGGTTGCATTTTCCATGGCTCTCATACGAGCGGCATGTTCACTGGTCGATGTCTGGAGCAGTGCATCATATATCTGAATAAAAACGTTTTTTGGCAGCATTTCACCAAGCAAGGCAGTGGAGGAAGGCTCACAGATATGTTCGGGAAGGAACCCTGTATCATCAGCCTGAACTTCTTCTTCCTGAACCATATCATCCAGAGATGGAATGGGAAGAATCTGTTTAATCGTCGCTTCCTGCCGTGCCATGCTGACAAACTCAGAATAAATCAGATATACTTCATCAACAGCCCCGTCAAGGAAACTGTTTATCATCTTTTGTCCTGAAGCAGATGCTACGGAAAACTCGACTTTTGCACCCACAACACCAAGGAACTCATCTTCGATGGGTTGCGGCTGTTTTTTTGCCCAGTCCCTGCCCTTTTTACCAAAACAGGTAAGAGAGACATCTTTGCCTTCAAGCTCTGATTTAATAAATTTTTCAGCTTTTGTTATTAAATTTGTATTAAAACCGCCACAAAGTCCTCTGTCCGAAGTACAGAGGATGAGCGCCACTTTTTTAACCTCTTCGCGGGGTACAAGCAAAGGACTTGCATCCTCACCGGATTTACCGGCAATGCTTCCCAGAACTTCTGCAAATTTGCCTGCATAGGGGGCAAACGCCTCCATGCTGGTCTGGGCTCCGCGCAATCTTGAAGTGGCAACCATTTTCATGGCAGAGGTAATCTGCTTAGTCTTTTTTACACTGACTATTTTTGATTGTACTTCTTTTAAAGTTGCCATATATTCTACCTTTTTGCCTATAAGTTAGTGAATCGTTTCACGATAAAGTTCAAAATTCTTAGATGGTATCCTTGAATTCTTCGTCATAGGCTTCCAGGCACTGTTTAAGTTTGCCTTCAATTTCAGCTGTAATTTCTTCGGCTTCTTTCAGACCGGTGAAAATTTCAGGGAAACGGCTTTCAACAAACGGATACAGACCTTCTTCATACTTGGCAACAGCTTCTCTTGGATATTTATCAATATATCCTTTGGTTCCTGCATAAAGGGCAGTTACCATTTTTTCCATGGGAAGCGGTTTGAACTGGGGTTGTTTGAGAAGTTCAACCAGTCTTTCACCACGGGTCAACTGTTTCTGGGTGGCTTCATCAAGGTCGGAACCGAATGCGGCAAAGGCTTCCAGTTCACGGAACTGGGCAAGATCCAGACGAAGGGTACCGGCAACCTGTTTCATGGCTTTTACCTGGGCTGCACCACCAACACGGGATACGGACAGACCAACGTCAATGGCCGGACGGATGCCGGCAAAGAAAAGGTCTTTGTCCAAAAAGATCTGACCGTCGGTGATGGAGATAACGTTTGTCGGGATAAATGCGGATACGTCACCTTCCTGGGTTTCAATGATAGGGAGTGCAGTCAGAGAACCCGCACCTTTATCATCGCTGAGTTTTGCTGATCTTTCAAGCAGACGGGAATGGTTGTAGAAAATGTCACCAGGGAAAGCCTCACGTCCGGGCGGACGTCTGAGAAGCAGAGATACCTGACGATAGGCAGCAGCCTGTTTTGAAAGGTCATCGTAGATAATCAGGGCATGCTCCCCTTTATCTCTGAAATATTCACCCATTGCGCAGCCGGCGTAAGGTGCCAGATACTGCATGGCAGCAGATTCTGATGCAGATGCAATAACAACGGTTGTATATTCCATGGCACCGTGTTCTTCAAGTGCAGCCACAACCTGTGCAACTGTTGATTTTTTCTGACCGCAGGCAACATAGATGCATTTCATGTCAGTTTCTTTCTGTGCAAGAATCGCATCTACTGCAACAGCGGTTTTACCAATCTGACGGTCGCCAATGATCAATTCACGCTGGCCACGGCCGACAGGCGTCATGCCGTCAACTGCTTTTGCACCGGTATAGCAGGGTTCGTGAACTGATTTTCTGGCAATAACACCAGGGGCAACCAGCTCCATGTTCATATATATATCTGAGCTGATGGGTCCTTTGCCGTCAACCGGCTCACCAGTTGTAGTTACAACACGGCCCAAAAGTGCTTCACCGACAGGTACGGAGGCAATACGATCGGTTCGTTTGACCACATCACCTTCTTTTATAACTTTATCATCCCCTAAGATTGCAACACCGACATTATCGGCTTCAAGGTTCAATGCAAGTCCTAAGATCCCGCCGGGAAACTCAACAAGCTCCATGGCTTTTACTTTTTCCAGACCATATACACGGGCAATACCATCACCGGCTGAAAGGACAACACCTGTTTCACTCAGGTCGACTTTTGCATCAAATCCTTTGATCTGGTCTTTTATGATTTGGCTTATTTCTTCTGCTTTTATTTCCATTAGACACTCTCACCTTTTTTTAATGTTTCTCTCATATTAATCAGCTGAGTTTTTACGCTGCCATCCAGAACAAGATCTCCTATTTTTGTAACAACACCACCAATGAGACCCGGATCCTGCTCAACATTCAAAACAATATTTTTACCTGTTTTTTTAGACAGAGCTTCGTTAATTTTCTTTACTGCAGCCGGAGACAGCTTGGTTGCAGATACAATACTGGCTTTGACAACCCCTTTGAGTTCATCAGCCAGATCTTTATAGTAAGAAGCAATTTCCCTGAGAAAACCGATCCGGCCCTTGTCAAACAAAAGGGTCAGAAACGATTTCATGATAACAGAAAATTTTGTTGCAGCCAGAACAGCTTCCAACACTTTTTTTCTGTCATTTTTATTATACAGCGGGTTGGTCAGAGTTGATTCAAACCCTTCCTGTGTATCAAACAGCCCGACAATTGCTTCAAGCTCTTTGTTGTATTGTTCCGCCTGGCCGTCCTCCTGGCCGATAAGAATCAATGCTTTGGCATAACGCCTTGAAACTGCTAAATTTTTCATTATGCCACCACCTTTTTCAAATAGTCATCAACAAGCTTATTCTGATCTTTTGATGATATTGAAGTTTTAATGACTTCTTCAGCTTTTTCCATTGCCTTTTCAACAATTTCCTGTCGAAGCGCAGCCTTGGCAGCCTTGAATTCCTGCTCAATATTCCGTTTGGCCATGTCTTCAAGTTTATCAGCCTGAGATTTAGCTTCAGCAAGAATTCTTTCCTTTGCTTCCTCACCCTGCCGGATATTATCTTCGATAATCTGTTTGGATTCCTGATCAAGGTTTTTAAACTTGGCCTGGTATTCGGCAAGTTTCTTTTCAGCATCGGCTTTTTTCTGCTCAAGCTCCTTGATCTCATCTTCGATTCCCTTAGCTCTGGATCTGAGCAGCGGCGGAACGATCTTCCGCGCAATGACAAAACCAACGGCAACAAGGATGCCGAAATTGAGCACCTTGTACCAGTCGATTATCAGCCAGCTGTTATGCACTTCATGCCCACCTTCTGACGAGGCCCATGCAATGCCGCAGGTGATCAGAACAAGTATTGCGCAGAGCAATCCTTTTGACAGCAGTCTTTTGGTCAATTTAATTTTTTTCATCAGCATGCCCTCCCCAGTATCTTTTCACCGATGGTTTTTGCAAATGCGTCAACCTCGGCTTCAAGTGCTTTTCGGGCCTGCTCGGTCTCAGCGGCAACCTGCTGTTTAATTTCAGCAAAATTGGCCTGAGCCTTTTTGTTAATCCCGTCGATTATTTCCTTTTCTTCTTTTGATGCTTCTTCGATGAAAGCCTCTTTACTTTTAAGACCTTCAGCTCTGGCTTGTTTCAATCCCTCCTTGTAAGCATCTTCTCCGGCA
>JBNKNP010000403.1:0-12188 GCA_050293905.1 Desulfobacteraceae bacterium
CATAAAAAAGGCAGAAGTTTTTTTAGAACAAAATCATAAAATGAGCCGGGAAGATACAAAACAGGCATTAACATTTTTTCACCGGGATATTGAAAGAAAAGAAGCGAGTGCAGCCTGTCTTCATTGTCATTCAGCCGACGGTATTCTGGACTTTAAAGAGCTTGGGTTTGAAGAAAAAAAATCAAAAAATCTGATCAGTCTCAATATAAAAGGCCTGGTCACCAAATACAAAACCTTTTATTTTCCCAATCTGTTCGAATTTTAAAGTTGAAATTAAAAATGCGGAAGTTCGGTACCCCCTCCTTTTACATCCTCTGTTTTTTCATCTTGCTGAGTTTTGTGCCTTTAAATTTTACAATGGCTCAATCTGCACCGCCTAAAAATCCAAATTCCGCCAAAGGTTGCGCGCTGTGCCATTATCGATGGATTGATACGTTTTTTATAGACGGTAAAGGAACAGAACTGGTTGACTACGAGTCGGACAAGGTCGTTGCAACTGCCCCGATGTGCTATTCCTGCCATGACGGCAGTATTGTCGACTCAAGGGTAAAACATGTTGCACAATCAGGTCATAAAATTAATATTCAACCGCCTGCTTCAATGAAAATTCCCCCAATATTTCCATTGGATGAAAAAGGGAACATGCAATGTTCAACCTGCCATACTGCCCATGGCGTCCCCGGTAAATCCGGTAAAAGCAGGTCAATTTTTATGAGGACTGCAAATGATGACTCTCAGATGTGCAGAATGTGTCACCCGAATCTGGAAAATCAAAAACAAACTGCCAATCATCCCATGGACATACCCGGGATATCCGGTCAAATGGATAAAATTCAAACAAAAGATGGTAAAAAAAAATCCGTCATCTGCCAAACCTGCCATTCAGCTCATGGTTCCCAATTTGACGCCCTTCTGATCACAGATCCTTCAGGTTCAGGGCTTTGTCTTTCCTGTCATGCTGATAAATATTTTATTTCAGACAGTGGGGAAAAAAAACCTTTCCATGCAGTCAACATAAAACCGGTGAACGCAAGAATCCCCGCTCAATTTTTAAGGAAGGGAGGCAAACTGGATAAAAATGGAGAAATTGTCTGCCGGACATGTCATAAAGTGCATGAAAACAAATCCGGAAAAAATCTTTTGGTCCTGAATAATGATGAAAACTCCAGATTATGTATTACCTGCCATGAAGACAAACAATACCTGACTGAAACAAAACATAACCTTGGCCGGACAGCGCCGGAAGAAAAAAATCTTCAGGGAAAAACAGTAAAACAGTCCGGTATCTGTTCTGCCTGTCATCTGCCGCATCTGCCTGCAAGAGAATTGTCCGGCACAAAAGATATGACAAGCCGTATGTGTCTTTCCTGCCACAGCAAAGGAAAGGTTGCAGGCAAAGTTATTTTGCAGGGTCAGACCCACCCGTTAAAAATAAATCCGTTTAAAAATAATTCTGAAAAGGCCGGCATGTTGAGTAATTCAGATCAAAAGCCATCTTTGCCGTTATTCAACAAATACGGCATTCAAGATCCAAATGGCGGCATCGCCTGCAACACCTGCCATGCGACACATGGGAATCGTTTGACAACGGGCAAGAGCAACCCGGTTCCATATTTTTTAAGGAAACGTCAGCCATGGCTGTGTGAAAGCTGCCACAAGGATAAAATACTGATAAAGCATTCCAAGCATGATTTTACCGGTAAGGAAAAAAACATGAAGCTGTTATGTAAAACCTGTCATTTGACCCATAATTCAAAGGGTCCGTTCCTTTGGGCGGATAAAATGGTTCAGAAAAATGTCTGCCAGGGGTGTCACCGCAAAGACGGTATGGTCAAACAGATTGCACCTGTTAAAATTTCTCACCCAATACATATTTCTGTTCAAAGTAAAGGGATCCACACCACCCTTCCCCTATATGACAAGACCGATAAAAAATCAGAAACCGGAGAAATAAAATGTTATACCTGTCACAACCCTCACAACGGGAAATCCAGCCGGTTTTTGAGACGGGAAGACGCTTATTCATCCAACCTTTGCAGGGGATGCCATCCTTCACAGGGCTTTATAGCGGGTACGGACCACGATCTTGTTCTTTTCGCTCCGAATACCAGAAATATGATACAGCAAACGCCCATGCAATCCGGGACTTGTGGTGTCTGCCACCTGGTTCACGCCGGCAATCAAGAATTTAAGCTCTGGGCCCGGAATTTTGGTGACGGCATCAGTCAATATGAAAAAGCCTGCCTGGCCTGTCACTGCAAAAATGGCCCTGCTGAAAATAAAATACCACAAATTTCCTCTCATCCGTCAGGTAAAATGATTAAGAATATTGGACGCGGCAATTACAAAAAATCCACTTATTTCCCGATATTTTCTTCTAAAACCGGAGAACCAGCCGGTACAGGGAATATTTCATGTCCGTCGTGCCACAATGTTCACCAATGGTCCTATAAGGCAGATTTGGCGGATAACCGGAAAAATCTTGAGGGGAACGCGTTAAACAGCTTTTTGCGGCCACCTGCTGCAACACGGATATGCACAGACTGTCACGGCCTGGATTCTTTATACAGGTTTAAATTTTTTCACAATGTTAAATCCAGAAATGCAATTGATGATTGAAAGTGTAATTCCTGTGTTTGATTTATCAATTGTGTTTGATTTTAGTACACTTATAAGATCTTGTTCTAAAAGAAAAAAAACGTTTTTTAACCGATTGTGTTTATATTCAGACCAGCAAATCGCCGTCATAAAACACCACTGAACAGGAAAAAATCGAAAAATTGGCTTTCAATGCGCCCCTTACTTAAATGGCATGCTATTTGCTAAATTTTAAGCCTAAAGAACAGTAAATAAACCTTAAACTATTTTAAAGTATTAATAGGAATTAAAGGAGGTGGTGAGACTTACATAAAATCACGCGATAGGAAAATAAAAAAAATCCATTAATGAAAGGAAATGAAAAACCATGAAAAAATTATTGTTCTTAATCCTTGCCGGAGCCTGCCTGATATTTGCTTCCAATGCCATGGCGGTCATATCAGGCAGTGTACATGATTTTACTGAAAGCGGTGGCGGGCCGGTATCCATCACCGGAGAGGATCAGTTATGTGTTTTCTGCCATACGCCTCATGGTGCAACAACCACAGACGCTCCTCTCTGGAATCATACTGAAACCAGCGCCAGTTTTCAGGCTTATCAGTCCGGTTCTTTAACCGCAACCGTAGGCAGTCCCAACGGTGTTTCAAAACTGTGCCTGTCCTGTCATGACGGAACCGTAGGAATTGATGCCTACGGCACGCAGACAGGCGTTCCCACAATGATAACAAATGATCGTGGTGCATTGATCGGGACTGATCTTAGAAATGATCATCCCGTATCATTTACTTATAACACTCAATTGTCTACCGATGATGGTGCTTTGTTTGATCCGTCAACAAAAACAACCGCCCTGGGTGGAACCATTGAGGAAGATCTCTTATACGGCACTGCAGGCTCAAAAACCATGGAATGTGCATCCTGCCATGATGTTCATAACGGAGCTGTTGCAGATGCTGCCGGTAACCTGCTGCGGATTTCCAATGCCGGTTCTGGTTTATGTATAACGTGTCATAACAAATAATATAACCAGGCATTAAATTGTTAACGGTTATTATTACAGGGAAAATAATTATTGCGATTGATTTAATTTAAGGATCAACACTGTGTTTCACAATATTTATGTGGCTATACGATATGCTGTTATTGCATTTATTTTTTTTACATTTGCAACGACAGGCTCATTTGCTGAAATAACCGGCAGCAAGCATGACTTTTCCCTGCAGAGCTGGTCTGACGGCCAGCTCTGCAAAGTCTGTCACACTCCTCATAATGCCAATCAAAGTGTTTCATCAGCACCGTTGTGGAATCACGAATTGAGCTCTGAAACCAATTACACGCTTTATAACAGTGACTCAATGAATCAGCATACGGTGCAACCAAAGGGAATCAGCAAACTGTGCCTGTCCTGCCATGACGGAACGGTTGCTGTTGATTCTTTTGGCGGCAAGACAGGCAGTATGAAAATTTTACCCGGAGAACCGGGATATATTGGTACGGATCTCTCAGATGATCATCCCGTCAGTATAATCTGGGATCACCAGACGATAATCCCTTATGAATTTGATGAGCAGTGTCTGTATTGTCATGACTATATTGGAGAGGATCCGGAAAAATTTCGCCTGCCTTTTTATACATATGACGGCGGCACAACGTATAATGTTGAATGTTCATCCTGCCATGACCCCCATAATAAAGGAGACGGAACACAAGGCCCGGATTACATGCTGAGGACTAAAAACACCCGCTCTTTTCTCTGCACCCAGTGTCATAAAAGATAATCTTGGATATCAGGAATTGATTTGAAGGAGTTTTCTGTAAATGAAATATTGCGTATTAAAAACCATTCTGATCGGATGCCTGTTGCTTATTACCGGATGTGTTTCTTCGGAGATAAAAACAGCTGAAAACGAAATCATATTTTATCCGGAACTTCCTCAGCGGCCAAGATTACAGTTTTTACAAACCATTTCCAGTGAGGATGATCTTGGAAAGGAAACAAATGATTTCAAAGAATTCCTGCTGGGAAAAACGGTCTCATACAAACGTCTTGAAAAGCCATATGACATTGGTTCCAGTCCCGGTAAGCTGTTTATCCTGGATAAATCTTTCCAAAAGTTAATTGTCATAGATTTAATTAAAAAAAAAATAGATTATCTTAAAGATCACAGGCTGGGTGCCTTGAGCAACCCTTCGGGTATCTGGATCTCAAAAGATGAAACCAAATATATTGCTGATATGAAACGAAAACAGGTCGTGGTTTTTGGCCCGGATGACAATTTTTTAAGGGTTTACGGCAATGGAAACATATTTGAGCGGCCGGTGGATGTCGCCGTATTCAAGAACAAGGTCTATATCTCAGATATGTTAAAAAATACGGTTTCAGTGATGGACAGGGTGTCGGGCAGTCTAATCAAAACAATTGGCAAGCCCGGAACCGGTGAAGGCGAGTTTTACAAACCCACTCATTTGACCATTGATCATCTTGGAAATCTTTTTGTCAATGATGCATTTAATTATAGAATCCAGAAATTTGATTCCAATGATACTTTTGTAACATCATTCGGTCAGCTTGGTGATACGTTTGGATCCTTTGCCAGACCCAAGGGGATAGCCATTGATCACGACGGACATCTGTATGCAGCGGATGCCGCATTTGAGAATGTCCAGATATTTGATCAAGGAACCGGTAAACTTTTATTTTTTTTTGGCGGATCAGGCACGGCCCCGGGCAGTATGTATCTGCCGGCAGGTATCCATATCGACTACGATAATGTTCAATATTTCAATAAGTATGCTGATAAAGATTTTAAACTCAAATACATCTTTTACGTACTCAACACTTTTGGAGACAATAAGATCAATGTCTATGGATTTGGAGACTGGATAGGCGAACCTTTATCCGAGGGGGGTGATCAATAACGATTCAAACAGGACTAATCGTTTATTCCACACACAACACATGCGACGGATTCGGGCAGATATTTTAGTTTTTACAGGAATTTTTCTTTTTATCACCTGGCACCCCGCCCTTGCCGGACAATTTTTTTATATCAACCGGCCAAAACTTGCATTTGATCTTGCATATGAATACACTCACGAAAAAAGAAAAGGTAACAATATCAACTCAGTAGACACAAAACATGACTTTGTTGAGGCGGTTAAAATTGAAACACAGGGATGGGTTTACCACCCTGCCCTGCTTGATTTTACCCTTGGGCTTGAACCCAAATGGAGCCAGACGACCGAAGATCATTCATCAGGTTCAACTTTAAAATCTTCTGATGCTGACACTGAGATGCTGGGCTACTATCTGGATGCGTCTATCTTTCAATTTAAACCTTATACCCTCCAGTTTTTCACCCGGCAGCAGGATTATGATCTAAACAGTTCTTTTGCCCAGCGCTCAAACACCAGAACAAAAACCTATGGCGGCAACCTGTTTTTGAAATATTTAACGCTTCCCACATCAATTGGATATATCCATAATGACAGTAAACAGACCGGATTTTACACCTCAAGCAGCAATGCCGATGAGGTCCGGCTGAACATGAGGCTGCCCAGGGAAAACAATAAAACCGATTTTACGGCTTCCTTTGTAGATAAAAAACAAGATACCAACGGCATTCAAACAGATATCGAAACCCTTAACACCGATATTCAAAACCGTCTGGAATTTTCAAATACCAGGAGAAGAAGTCTTTTGTCCTCTGCTGCCTTTCGGCAAACACAGGGTACCCGCCTGAATAACACAACAATCAGCTTTAACCAGAATCTTTCCTGGCAGCATTCAGATGCCTTGAATTCAAATCTTAACACTCATTACAACAATAGTGAATCCGGTGAATTTAAAAATGATACAAAGTCAATTGGGGCCGGTTTGTCCTATCATATTTCCGACAACCTGCGAACCGGCTTTTCCAGTGAAGCTTCAGACAGAGGTTATCCCGGAGGAAATGAACGTGAATTCGGGGGAAGAATCAGCTGTGATTTCAGGCATCAGTCATCAATTGGCGTTTTCGCCCTGAATACCGGCCATGGGTATAAACTCAGGAATAAGGATGCAACAGATGAGTTTTTAACCTCTGTAAATGAGCCGGTTACGCTCAATACAACACAATTGGTTTTTCTAGACCAAAAAAATATCGTCAGCTCTTCTGTAATTGTAACAAACGCTGCCAGCACAGTGGTTTATCAATTAAATACGGACTATACGCTTACAGAACAATTGCCTTATCTAAGGATCAGCCGAAACCCGCTGGGAGCTATTGCAGACGGAGAAACCGTACTGGTGACCTATCAGTATAAAAATCCTTCACAGTTAAATGATGCATTATACAATCAGACTTACGGGGTGACCTATTCTCCGTTTCCGCCCTTGTCCTTTTTTTATCAATATGCCCAATCAGAACAGATCTATAGAAGCGGGACAGCTCCGGATACTCTGGACAAAAGCATGATTCATACAGCTGAGGCATCAATGGATTTAAACTGGTCCAGAACCAGACTGACGTACCAGGATACGTTTAAATCACAGGGAAGCTCTAATATCAGGTATGTGGCTGAACAAACATTGTCTTATCTGCCATCCGGGAACCTGTTTGCCATGGTGTCTGCAAGCTACGGCAAAACAAAATTTGAGCAATACAATGAAATTGAAACCTTCTACATGTTGAAATCTCAAATTGACTATGCACCCTCCAGACTGTGGAAATTCAGCATTGAAGCTTTTAGAAGTGACATTTCAGGCGATGCAACAGACACACTGGATCATGGTGTATCAACAACGTTCAACATCTTTTACGGCATATGGAACACCAGTCTAGAATATGTCTACATTCATGAACAAGACAGGGCCTCGGACGAGACCCGGCAATTGAACAATATTACGTTTAAAATATCAAGAAGCCTATGGTGATCATGAATAAAAACATAAAAAAGATTCTTTTAAGACTGTCTTGTGTGGTAATGGTTCTTTTGTCAATTGCCGCCTGCCAGAAAAACATTTCCAAGGTACAGACAGCTGATGTCCGGACCATTGTGTGGCCTGAACCGCCCGAGCCTGCCAGAATAAAATTTATTAAATCCATTTCAAATCCGGCTGATTTCTCAATCAAACGGGGAATATTCAAACAATTTTTTGATTACATAAGCGGCAGAGCGATTCACTCAATTGTCATGCCATATGGTGTCGAAACCGATTCAGACGGAAATCTGTATGTCGTGGATACTCATCTTAAGCTTGTTCACGTTTTCAATGTCAGGCAAAAAAAATATTATGCCTTTCCGGACAATAAAACGAAATTTTCTTCTCCCATTGATCTGGCCATTGATAATAAAAACGGAAGGATTTTTGTCACTGATTCACAACAGGGTGTTGTAAAAATTTTCCATAAAAAAGGCAGAAAATATTTAAAAGATCTTGGAAAAGATCTTTTTCAAAGACCAACCGGTATAGCGATTAACCCAAAAACATCTGAGTTGCTCATCGTTGACACGGTAAGTGCCAATGTTTTCAGGTATGATCTTGATACCCTGACCCTGATAGGCCTGTTCGGAAGAGACGGCACAGGCAGCGGGAAACTGCATTATCCGACCAATATTTTTACCAGCGCTGACGGAAGCATTATCCTTTCGGATTCGTTAAATTTCCGTGTTCAGATTTTTTCTTCAAACGGCAAGTTTAAAGGCACGTTTGGAAGTGCCGGAGATAATCCGGGACATTTTTCCCGGCCTAAGGGTGTTGCCTTCGACAGTGAACACAATATGTATGTGGTGGATAATCTTTTTGATAATATACAGGTCTTTGACCGAAAAAAAAGGCTGTTAATGGTTTTTGGGAACCATGGAACAAAGCCTGGTGAATTCTGGCTTCCTACAGGGATCTTCATTGATAAAAACGACAGAATCTATGTTGCGGATTCATACAATAAACGAATACAGATTTTTCAATATTTGAAAAGAAACCTTGCTCAACAGCCGAGACAGCAATGATTAGATTAAGCTATGTTAACGCGATAGGTATCTTGATGATTCTTCTGGTGAATTGTTTTTCGCTTGTCCAGGCAGGGTCCATTCAGTCGACTAAACATAATCTGTCCATTACCGGCTCCGGCAAACATAAAGTTTCAACCGAAGATGAAATCTGCAAGTTCTGTCATATCCGGCATCAAGGAATGAAAAGGATGTCTTTCAGGTGGATGGCCGGAGCCCGTTCAATCAAGTATACTCCGTATACAAGCTCAACCCTTCACGCCAGCCCCGGACAACCTACCGGCGCATCCCGCCAGTGTTTGAGCTGCCATGACGGGACAATTGCTCTTGGCGGACTTGTCTCAAGACCTGATGACATCCAGTTCGGCGGCGGACTGAGAACCCTGCCCCAGGGAGACTCAAACCTGGGGACAGATCTGTCAGATGATCATCCGGTATCATTTGTCTATGATTCTGGGCTGGCGCTTTCAAATCCTGAACTTCAATGGCCTTCTGCGCTGCCTGAAAAAATCCGGCTTGATAAAAACAACATGCTCCAGTGTACGGCCTGTCATGATCCCCATGACAACAGGTTTGATAAATTTCTTGTCATGTCCAATCAATATTCCGGTCTTTGTACAGCCTGCCATTCCATCGACGGCTGGGCATTAAGTTCCCACAGTGTTTCAAATGCACGCTGGAACGGCCAGGGAAACAATCCATGGTCCGATTCCGGATTTTACACCGTTGCAGAAAACGGGTGCAATAGTTGTCATACTTCCCATTCCGCCGGATCAAAGGAAAGGCTGCTGCATCATAAATTTGAAGAAGACAATTGCCTTGTATGTCATAATTCAAACGTATCTTCGAAAAATATCGAAACCGAACTGTTCAAACAGTATGGACATCCTGTGCACAATTACACGGACAAACATGATGCAGCAGAAAGTTTTGTTTCAGGCAGAGTTGAAAAACATGTGGAGTGTGTGGATTGTCACAATTCTCACCAGGTCAATAACAGTCCTTCGGCAGGACAATCACTTGTGGCCGGGGCAAACAAGGCAGTAAAGGGAATAAATTCGAACGGGCAGGAGATTGCACAGTCACTTTATCTTTATGAAATCTGTTTTAAATGTCATGCAGACAACAATGTTGCAGCATCTTTTCCAGTTACACGGCAGATCGGACAGCTCAATACCCGCCTGGAATTTTCAGCGGCAAATCCATCATTTCACCCTGTCCTGTCAACGGGAAAAAATACTGATGTACCCAGTCTTGTGCCCGGATTTTCAAAAAACAGCATGATCACCTGTACGGATTGTCATAACACCGATGAAACATCAGGTCTCAAAGGCCCCCACGGTTCACGTTATAAATTTTTGCTGGAACGGAAATATAATACGGATGATTATACAGCAGAAACTCCTTTTGAATACGATCTTTGCTATAAATGTCACAGCCGTTCGAGCATTTTAAATAATAAAAGCGGATTTTTGCATCAAACCCATCTAAACCTGAAAGCCCCCTGTTCTGCCTGTCATGATCCCCACGGGATCAGCGGTGCGCAGGGAAACTCGATAAACAACAGCCATCTGATCAACTTTGATATTTCAATTGTTCAAAACAGCAACCAAGGATTTTTATATTTTGAAGATCAGGGAAAATTTCAAGGCCGGTGTTTTTTAACCTGCCATGGCAAAAATCATAATGGATCCGGATACAATGAATTCACTTATTGGGAATAATAAATACAAATCAAACAAGACAAAAAGAGGGAGTCAATGACACGAGCGAAGCGTTTAAAACTGATGTTCACAACAGGCAGCCTGATTTTGTTTTTAATAACCGGCGCTCCAATTACGGTATCTGCCTCTGATATCGGTAATTGCCTGTTATGCCATAAATATCCGGGGCTAAGCAGGATTGAAGGAGACAAGGGAATTTTCAGGCTCTTGTATGTAAATGAGGTTACGTTCAATGAGAGTATGCATGCTAAAGTAAAGTGTGAAGGATGCCATACGGATATTAAAAAAATTCCTCATGATCCGGCAAAAAAGGTTGATTGTCTGACTCAGTGTCATATTGTTGAACCTTCCAGTGAGCAGAAATTTTCACATAAAGATGTTGCCATATTTCTGGAAAAGAGTGTGCACGGCAAACTGGACAGAGCCAAACAGCTCAGGAAATATCCTGAAGACCGCCCCACATGCAAAAAATGTCATGACAATCCCTTATACCGCCCTGTATCAATAAACAAAAAGATGATGCCCGGTTTTTCAGATCAGGCGTTAGGCCGGTGTCGTGTCTGCCATAAAAAGGATGAATTTATTTATCGTTTTTACAACCATGTGACCACGCGTTTGCGAAGAAGCCGGAATCCAAAGAATATTACAGAAGTCTGCGTAAAATGTCACGATAATGTGGAGCTGGTGAAAAGACATGATTTGTCAATAAAAGCTGTTGCAACCTATAAGGAAAGCTTTCACGGGAAGGCAGCAGAATTCCTGGATGAAAGGATACCGGATTGTCTGGATTGCCACGTAAACAGAGGAGAGTCCGTCCACCAGATGCTCAGTTCAAAAGACACATTATCTTCCACACATGAAAACAATAAATACAATACATGCTCGAATATTGAATGCCATCCCAACGCCTCACCTTTACTGGCCCGGTATAAAGTCCATGCTGAATTCAATAAAAACCAGAGTCCGGAGCGCTATTATTTCCAATCCGCCTTTATTATATTGACCGGAGGCACACTTCTGCCGCTTTTAGGCATCATGCTGCTGGATTCAATACGTCGACTGTTCCCCAACCTTTCAAGAAGGAGGAAATAATAAAATGGGAAAAAATATTAAAATTATAAATGGAGAAAAATTTTTTTTCAGGTTCACGGTTAATCAGCGGATTCAACATATCTGCCTGGCCATAACCGTCATCGCTCTTGTCTTGACCGGTATGCCTCTTAAATTTCACGATGCATTCTGGGCCGGCCGTCTGTATGCTTTATTCGGTGGAATTACGCTCGCCCCGATAATTCACAGGTTTTTCGGCACCATTCTTCTTATTTTATTTGTTTATCACGTGATTTATATGATCATAGTTATCTATACAGGACAAATTCGTCCTTTAAGGGAAAAAGGGGAATTGAGCAGCGGAGTTTTATTGAAACTGCTCGTTAATCAACCGCTTATTCCAAATTTCAAGGATGCATTAGATATTTTACGCCTTTTAAAATACCTGTTTTTTATGACAGGAAAGCGACCTGATGGTGCACGATTTACCTGGAAAGAAAAATTTGACTATTGGGCACCTTTCTGGGGAATAGCCGTTATTGGCTTGACAGGACTGATCATGTGGAATGAAGAGATTGCCACCAGAATTCTGCCTGGTGAAGTCATTAATTACGCCTTGATTGCCCATAGCGATGAAGCGCTTTTAGCTGCTCTTTTTTTGTCGATATGGCATTGGTACAACGTCCATTATTCAACTTCCGTATTTCCCATGGGAACAGCTTTCCTTACCGGTTATCTTTCAGAAGAACTCATGGTTGAAGAACATTATGAGTACTATGTTAAAGTAATGAAAAAAGAAGGATATGAAAAAGACATCCTTCTTCC
>JBNKNP010000404.1:0-3057 GCA_050293905.1 Desulfobacteraceae bacterium
TTCCAATCCGGCCGATATATGATTTTGATACACGCTCCTGCTCTTTTAAATTATCTATCTGATTGAGCCGGGAAGTCATCTGCCGGTTCAGGTCCTCAATTTTATCAGACGGCAAAACAGACAATTGATAAGTATACTGCCCTTTTACAGCTTGGACCATTTGGTCGTAATCCTGATCATAATTAACCTGCCTTGGAAAATTTGACAACACCCAGATGATAATGGAACCGATAAGAATAACACCGGTCATTTTTTTTAAAAACATCTTGCTTCTGTCCCACATATGGATCATGAGACTTTTCAGCATCGGCAGTCTGTACGGGGGCAGTTCCATAATAAAGGGGGCCTCTTCCCCTTTAAACAACAGCCGTCTTAAAATCCGGCCCGAAACAATGGCAATGAGTATTCCTGCAAAATAGAGGCAGAAAATCACTGTTCCGGCTTTATGGGCAAAAAAACTTCCGGCCAGAACAATATAGACCGGCAATCGGGCTGAGCATGACATGAACGGTGTCATTAGAATCGTTAAAATCCGGTCCTTGTCGCTTTCAAGCGACCGGGTGGCCATGATGGCCGGCACATTGCACCCGAACCCCATGAGCATGGGAATAAAGGATTTTCCATGCAGCCCGGACGTATGCATCACCCGGTCCATTAAAAAGGCTGCCCTGGCCATGTATCCGGTATCCTCAAAAAGCGCGATGCAGAAAAAAAGAATCAAAATATTGGGCAAAAAGATAATGACGCTGCCGATACCTGCAATCACCCCGTCAAGCAGCAGGTCCTTGAACATGGATGGTGTCAGCATTGTGTCTGCAAAATTTGAGCTTGCCAGAACCAGTCCCTCAATCCATCCCATGGGGTAGGCACCCAGGGTAAATGTCAGTTGGAACATGGCCCAGATAAAAAAAATAAAAACCGGAATCCCGAAAAACCGGTCCGTGAGAACCAGATCAATATTCCGGGAAATATCAATCCGCTTGCTGGCAAGATTTGTCACGGTCTCTTTTACAATCCCCGCGATCACTCCATAGCGATCATCGGTAAGAACGATTTCAAATTCATCTTCATACAGGTCAAAAATACGTTTCCGGCATTCCTGCACTGTCTGAAGAACAGCACCTGCCCGGGTTGGAAATTGATCTTCAAGCAGCTCCCGGATAATTTTATCATCCTCAAGCAGTTTAACGGCATTCCACCTTGATGAGCCGTCTACCGCCATCTGGTTTTCCATCAATCGGGTTTCAACCTGTGAAATGGTTTCCTCGATCTCTTTGGAATACCGGATGTCTCTGGACACCTTTCCCGACTTGAACAGTTCAGCCTCTTTAACAGCTTCTTCAACCAGGGTATCAATGCCTTTATTTTTATTTCCCACTGTAAAGACCACAGGCAGCCCCAGCAGTTGGGATAATTTTTCCCCATCTATTTTTATCCCTTTTGACCGGGCCACATCGGCCATATTTAATACAAAAATAACAGGCCGGCCGATCTCCAGCAGTTGAATGGCTAGAAAAAGGCTTCTTTCAAGATTTGAGGCGTCAATAATACTGACAACAATATCAGGCTTTTGCTGGAGAATATAATCTCTGGCTGTGACCTCCTCGATGGAAAACGGTGTCAGGCTGTAAGTTCCAGGCAGATCAACGACTTTTATATCGTGATCTTTGTGCTTGAGTTTCCCTTCTTTTTTTTCCACGGTTACCCCGGGCCAGTTGCCCACTTTCTGTCTGGCACCGGTGAGGTTGTTGAATATGGTGGTTTTCCCGCAGTTGGGATTTCCCGCAAGTGCAATTGTCAGCTGCATAGATTTCTCATCTCTTTTTAAATCTTACCTGTTCAACAAGAATATTGGCGGCTTCCTCCACCCTGAGTGAAATATGATATCCTTTGACCACCAGTTCAATCGGATCTCTGAGCGGCGCATATTTTTCAACATAAATAAGCGCACCCCGATTGATCCCCATTTCAAGCAGCCGCCGCCTTAAAATCCCTTCGCCGGACACTTTCCGGATAATCCCTTCCTGACCGGTTTTCATTTGATTGAGCAGAATGGGCCGGTCATCGGCTTTTTGTTTTGCCGCCGCTTCAGGAACAACAGCCAGGCCGGCCTGGGGTTGAACCTTAATCTTGTCAGCCAGCCCCCGGCCAAGGACCAGCCGATTTTCACCAATGGCAACAACCATTTGTCCGCCGAATCCGCTGGATACAATCTCAATCAGATCCCCGACTCGCAGACCAAGTGAAGAAATGCGAAGCTGCATTTTCTCTCCGGCCTCAAATCCTCTTACAATCAATTTTTCACCCTGTTTGGCAGCGGTCAGCCGGACAAGGGTGTCCCGGCCCTTCATACACTCAGAACAAATACCGTATATTTCCATCTTGTGCTGAAGCATATGAAAACCATAGGCATCGGCAATCCTGAATTGCTGCTGTTCCAGGGCTTCATCCTTGAATTCAATGATATTTTGGCATTTTGTGCAGATCATATGATCGTGGTGCAGACCCAGATGCCGGTGTTCATACCGGGTCTCTTTTTCCTGAAAATCATTTTTGCTTGCAAAGCCGAACCGGCACAGCAGCTCCATGCTGTTCAGAACAAAATCCGGATCAATAACAAACCCGTCCTGCCTGAGCTGGGCGATGATCTCGCTCACGGTCACATGATGCTCAAGTTTTAAAAACGCCTCCAATACCTGGAAACGTAAGTCAAACTGATCAACTCCCTGCTGATGAAACAACCGCTTAAATTGTTTTTTTTCCTGCTCGTGCGTATCGATCATTGCTTTTTCCCTAAAATAAAATAACTTTTTAAAATATTATAGCCCGCAGCTTATGTCAAGATCCTGAAAATCCGGATAACAGAACTGTCACATGCAAATTTAGTCAAACGTTTTTTTCGACAGGGGATAGATCAGTTTGCCTTGAATGAGCGTTGCAGGGCTTGTTGATGCAGGCTCTGCCCGGCGAAAGAAAGGTAATCTGATCTTAACGGAAATGGGATATTCATAAAATAATACCTGGGGCATGCGATTGCCTTTGAATACTTTATATTAA
>JBNKNP010000405.1:0-13100 GCA_050293905.1 Desulfobacteraceae bacterium
ACAAAATTTATACACAGCTGCAGCTGTTGTCTGCACAGCTTGTCAAAGATATCAAGAGTGAAAAAATCAGAATGCATGAGATGCTGATTCCGGTATCCATGGTATTGGTTACGGATTTAGACGAAGACTATCTTGGAGTTCAAAAGAATGGATAAATTCAGTTCAGAACAGATTGAAGCAAAGAAAAAGGCTATTTTTGATGCCATGGGTAAGCGGGGGCAAAAGCAGATCCTAAAAAAGGGATATGAAGACTGGGACCCGTTCCAGGAGCCCAAAGATCCCATTGATATCAGAAAAGACAAGACCAAGCGCACCACCAAGGTGCTGATCCGTGAATTCTTATCCCAGGTTGACCATGACGATTATTCCAATTCCTTTGCCCAGGGCGCGCTTGAAATGTGTCTGGGCATTGTCAATAGCGAGGAAAAAATAAGAGGAATGTTCGAATTTGCCTGCTGGTATTCAGCATTGCTCAAAGCTGAAGGTCATGACGCCCCTTGATATGGAATCCTGCCGGGACAAGTTTCTGGCCATTCTTTTTGACTCAGAGGCTAAACTGACACCCCGGAGCTATATCCGTGAAATAACAACCAGATTCAAGATCTCTTCAGCTGCAGCTAAAAAAGTGCTGCAACGGTTCGTGGAGCAGCAGGAATTATGCTATCAATATCATTTCGGAAGCACCTATATTGAAAAAAGTTTTCTAAAGCCGGTTCCTGTCTCTGATCATTTTGTCCTTGTGCCCCTTGCGTCCCGTAACCGGGAATCCGCTCCTTTCACAGCTATCGACATTATTCTTGAACAGGGCATTTCTTTTGGGTCGGGTCAGCACCCCACCACCCGCCTTTGCCTTGCAGCCATTGATTATTGCATGTTTGAACAACAAATGTTCAGGAACGAAAAAGAACCGGCTGCAGCAGATATCGGAACCGGTTCAGGCGTGCTTGCCATTGCCTTGTGTAAATCCGGGATAGCCCGGTGTAATGCCTATGAAATCGACCCGGTTTCAGTCCACGAAGCAAAAAAAAATATTGCTCACAACGGGTTGGAGCATTGTATAAGTTTAAGCGATACTACCATGACCGGACAGAAAAACACCTATCACGTGATCTGCGCGAATTTAAGATTTCCCACGCTGAAATCCATGTCTGATGTGATCCGTTCGAGCCTGGCTGATACAGGGATCGCGATTTTTTCAGGGGTCAGGGAATGGGAAAAACAGGACATGATTCTTCATTTTTCAAAAAAAGGATTTGCGCTTGTCTGGCAGGCAGATGATAAAAACTGGTCTGCATTTGTCTTGAAAAAAAATCTGTGTTAAAACCATGCCATGGGAAAATTCTTTCGTATTCTGGCAGCTTTTTCAGCCGGTTTCTTTTTGCTCGGAAATATTTATTTCTGGTACGATGATCAGGGCGTACGGCATTTCTCCAATGTTGCTCCGCCAATGGACCGGCAGGCCGAAGAACTGAAAGAGAGCCGCTCTGTCTATAAGAAACTGACTTCCGAGCAAAACAGGAATCAGACCTTTACCGTGTTAAAGGTCTATGACGGTGATACCTTAAAAGTCAATGGCCTTGGTCTGGTCTTTAAAATCCGACTGGCAGGGATTGATGCGCCTGAAATCGGCTATAACGGACAAAAAAGTCAGCCGTTCAGCCACCGGGCCAGGCAGCGGCTGCAGTCACTTTTAGCAAACAGATCCATCCGGTTAAAAAGTCATGGCATCGGCGGTTATAATCGTCAATTGGCGGAAATTTTTGTGAACAGCACCAACATCAATATCGAGATGATCAAGGCCGGACTGGCCGAAGTCTACCAGGGAAAACGCCCCAAAACTTTGGATTCAGAATCATACCTTGAGCAGCAGGCAAAGGCCAAAAATGCCCGGATCGGCATGTGGGCTCAGCAATCATCCTACAAAAGCCCGAAACAATGGCGCAAAGACCATCCCAGGAAATAATAAGCTTGCACTAAAACAGATATTTTGGTACCCAATATGAGAATAAAATTCTCAAAGATAGAAAATAATCAGATGAAATTAACCTTATGATCCGGCAGGCTCGGGTCTAAAATTCTGTTAACAACATTTTTTTTCAAAATAAAAAGGAGGATACCATGGCATCAACACAGAGTAATTTGGAACACGCCTTTGCCGGCGAAAGCCAGGCCAATCAAAAATACAGGGCTTTTGCAAAAAAGGCTGAAAAAGAAGGATTCACCAATATTGCCAAGTTGTTCCGGACAACGGCCGAAGCAGAGCGGATTCATGCCGAAGGACATCTCAAAGCCCTTGATATGATCGCTTCAACTGCAGAAAATCTCCAGGCTGCCATTAACGGCGAAACAGAAGAGTTTACCAGCATGTACCCACCCATGGTGGAACTGGCAGAGTCTGAAGGCCATAAAGCCAAGACCATGTTCAAATTTGCTGTTGAGGCGGAAGAGATTCATGCGCAGATTTACACCAAAGCGCTGGAGGCCGTTAAAAATGGCGTTGATCTGGATGAGAGCGAGTTCTACCTTTGTCCGGTCTGCGGTTATATTGAACTTGGCGCTGCCCCGGAAACATGTCCGGTATGTCATGCAAAACAAAAAGTCTTTGTCCAGGTCGCGTAACTTGTCAGCACAACAGCCGTAAACTGTTTGCGGCTGTTGTTTATCATACCGTTCGAATATAAGGTCCTTTTTTTTCGTGTTGTTTTACTAAAAATTTTCTTTATCTCCTATTCATTTTAAGTTAGGATATATGAACTTGGGTCATCTTTATTCAAGCAGCAATGAAAAATTATCGCCTCTAAGGATAGCCCTTTTTTTATTCTGGTATCGTATGAAAATAAAGGAACCGTATGAAAAAAAACACGGTTATCATCAGCCTTTTTTTTCTGGTTTTTATTCCAGCCGGATATGTTGATTCTTTCGCAGAAACCGGAATAACGGATAGTGAAATCATCCTTGGACAGTCCTGCGCCCTGACCGGTCCGGCTAAAGCCCTGGGCTTGGGAATGAGAGCTGGGCTTAAGGCATATTTTGAAAAGATCAACCAGTCCGGCGGCATTCACGGGCGGAGTATTCGGCTGATCAGCCTTGACGATGGTTATGAGCCTGTAACAGCCATTAAAAACACCCGCCGTCTCATCAATAAAGAAAATATTTTTTCCGCCATCGGCTATGTTGGAACCCCTACATCAAAGGCTGTCTTTCCTATTTTTAAACAATCGGGCATCCCTTTTTTCTCCCCCTTTACAGGAGCGGAATTCTTAAGAACACCTTTGAAACGGAACGTCATTAGCATTCGGGCAAGTTATTATCAGGAAATGGAAAAAATAGCAGATTATCTGGTGAGCAGGCTGGGTAAGACAAGAATCGCCTGTTTTTTTCAAAATGATGATTATGGACAGGCCGGTCTGAAAGGGATTACCGATGCATTAAAAAAAAGATCCCTCAACCTGGTTGCAACCGGCAGGTATGAGCGAAATTCAATTGCCGTTAAAAGCGGCTTTCTTAAAATCCGCCGGGCAGATCCCGAAGCGGTTGTCATGGTTGGAGCATATCAGCCGTGCGCTGAATTTATCCGGGTTGCTAAAAAATACGGACTTGAAAATGCTGTTTTCTGCAACATCTCTTTTGTGGGAACCCGGGCACTGATAAATGAACTTGGCCCATTGGCCGACGGCATTATTATTTCACAGGTTTTTCAACTGCCGGATAAAACGGATATTCCCCTTATAAATGAATTCAGAGACGACATGAAACAATTTTGTCCAGAACAAACCATCGGCCTGGTATCGCTGGAAGGATATGTTGCTGCAAAATTTTTCTGCCAGGCAGCGAGTAAGGCCGGCAGAACCCTGACCCGTGAAAACCTGATTGATTCCATTGAAGCAACCGGCACATTCGATTTGGGGGGGCTCCGGTTGAATTTTGGGAAACAGGACCATCAGGGGTCGGATGAAATATTTATAACCATAGTCAAAAACGGGAAAATTCAACCGATTTAGACGGATATACTGAATCCATGATGAATTCCTTAAAAATAAAACTGTTGTTAACGGGCTTGATTTGTGCTCTTCTCGCCGGATTTGCCGGTGGTGCAGGCATCTGGTCATTGAATCAGATCCATGCTACGTTTAAAGAAACGACCACCAGCGTCGGCGATAAAATCACCACCCAGAACAGCGAATTGATCCTTGTAATAGAACGCCGGAAAATTGTATCAAATATCTTAAATGCAAATACCATCAAAGAGCTTGAAACATACCTGCCCCAGATCATCCGGATCGGCAATAATGAAAACAGCAGTTCAGATCATTCCAATGACGGCTTTAAAAAATTGATTCAGGATCTTTTTCAGGTAAAACGCGATTCTTTTGTCATTGAAAACATTCTGGTTGACCTTGAATCCGCCAACAAAAAAATACTGGATGAAATTACCAGTCTTTCTTTTAATCTTACGGACGATATTGAGTTTGATGCCATTGTAAGCATGGAAAACGCATCCGGTCTGGCAATCCGGGATATCAATTCTCAACTGGATTCAACAAAGACGCTTCAAGAATCGAAGCTGAAAATACTGGACAGTTATCAACATATGAAGGTCATCACGGATAAGGCCTTTTTATCACTTAAAACAGCACTGATTATAAATATGCGCTGTAAGGAAATTGATGCGCTGTTAAAAGACGTTTTTTTACTGAACGATGCAGATTTAATCGAGTATCAGCATGCTTTGATGGATAAATCCTTAGAAAATATCAAACAGAATTTAAATGAACTGCCTGCTTCAGCTAAAGTAACAAAGCTTGAAACGAATCTGTCCGGATTGGAATCCAACATCCATCAGATTTACCTTACTGCTCTAAGGCGCTTGAATCATAGAAACGATATTTTTAATGCAGATGAAAAAATAAAAAAGCAATTGAGCTACACCCAGGAAACAACCCTGGTAAGAACTGCAGATATGGTGCAAAAGGCGGAAAAGGAGTTAAAAGGCAGCGATGAACTTGTGAAAAAATGGAAAAAAATTGAGCTGATCATTGTGGCGATAACGCTGGTCCTCGTTATAATAATTTCATTCGGGCTTTCCCATTCTGTCAGCCGGCAGCTCAGTCAGTTGAATGAAGGTATTGATATCATAGCAAAAGGGAACCTGGATCACAGGGTGGATACAAAGACAAAGGATGAGATCGGTTATTTTTCCAGGTCATTTGATGATATGACAAGAACTTTGAAAAAAAATATGAATGAAATGACTCAGGCCCGTATGGATGCGGAGCAGGCATCCATTGCAAAAACTGAATTTCTTGCCAACATGACCCATGAAATACGGACCCCCATGAACGGTGTGCTGGGGATGCTGGAAACTCTGTCGGAAACCCCGCTGACCACGGAACAGAAAAATTTTATGGATATTGCAAAAACCAGTGCGGATGCCATGCTTGCCCTGATTAATGATATTCTTGATTTTTCAAAGGTCGAGGCAGGAAAGCTGGATATCGAAAATATTGATTTCAACCTGAGGACAACGCTTGAAAATTCAACAGATATGCTGGCAGTGAAAGCATTTGAAAAAGGGATTGAATTCGCCTGTATTATTAAAGAAGATGTCCCGGTTGATCTGAACGGGGATCCCGGTCGAATCAGGCAGATTATTAGTAATCTTTGCGGGAATGCCATAAAATTTGTTGAAAAGGGAGAAGTGAGTATTCAGGTGTCTGTACAATCTCAGTCTGAACAGAGCGTTCTTCTTCTGTTTAAAGTAACAGATACCGGAATCGGTATCCCGGAGTCCAAAATCCCCATTTTGTTTGATTCCTTTACCCAGGTGGATGCATCCACGACCCGGAAATACGGAGGCACCGGGCTGGGGCTTGCCATTTCAAAACAGCTTGTTGAATTAATGGGCGGCCGGATAGGAGTTGAAAGTGAGCAGGGAAAAGGGTCTACATTCTGGTTTACCATCGATTTCCACAGACAGAGAATTTCACCGGATAAACAGATTTTACCCTGTGAAGATCTTAAAGGGGTAAAAATTCTTATTGTGGATGAAAAAGTTTTAAATCATAAAGTCTTGTCCGAGCACTTGAAGTCCTGGGAATGCCGGTTTGAGGCGGCAACCACCGGAAATGAAGCTGTTCGTTTATTAAAAGAAGCCTGCCTGGACAAGGATCCTTTTCAAATTGTTCTCATGGATATGCACCTGCCTTCCATGACGGGCGAAGAAGCCGGAAGATTAATAAAAAATGATCCCGGCCTGAAAGAGACGCATCTTGTTGTTGTCTCTTCGGCAGCTAAAAGAGGGGATGCCGCCCGGTTCAAACAATATGGATTCAGCGGTTTTCTGACCAAGCCTGTAAAAAAACAGCAGATATTTGACTGCCTGAGAGCTTTGCTGGGAACATCCTCCGAATATCTGAATGATCCAAAATCTCCGATTATCACACAGTACACGCTTGAAGACCATACGCCGATTGTGGAGGATGCAACAACAGGATTAGACATCCTGCTGGTGGAAGATAATATTATCAACCAGAAGGTAGTGACAACATTTTTAAAAAAAACTGATCATGTCATCACCATCGCAAACAATGGGGAAGAGGCTGTAAAGATTACCGCTGAAAAAAAATTTGATTTTATCCTCATGGACAACCAGATGCCGGTAATGGGCGGAATTGAAGCAGCTGCCATTATTCGGAAAGCAGAAAACGAAAAAGGGATCCATACGCCGATCATTGCGCTGACGGCCAATGCCATGGTCGGGGACCGGGAAAAATTCCTTGCAGCAGGCATGGACGATTATCTTTCAAAACCGTTAAAAAAACAGCGGCTTTTTCAGCTGATTTCAGAATTTCAGAATTTAAAAAAGACAGGGTGATTCAATGGGTTTGAAAATTCCGGGTTGCCAAACACAGATTGAATGTTTACCCTTTTTGTGTAAACAGCTTCCCGTTTTTTTAGAGAATTAAAAGGGAGGGAAACTTCATTTTAAGTTTTTTTGAAAGGAGCCGGTCATATGAGAGACAGAGCACTGAGAAGGCACCAGGAAGTTAAAGCTAAAATTAAAAAACAAAATGAATTCAACACATGTATTATGGAGCTGCCGGAGTCTGAGCGCTATGCAGTTGAAAGCAACATTGAAAAACTTAAAAAAAAATGTGTTCCCGGCCATTCGGGGCATCACACAAAAAAGACAGCAAAGAAAACGGTTCAGGAAATGAAACATGATATTTCCATGAAAGAACAACTGCCGTAACGATGACGGATAATTGATAAAAAGCCCTGGTAAGGAAGCTGATTTACCAGGGCTTTTGTGTTTTATGGAAACATTGTCTGTCCGATTATAATTATGTTGGATTAGAACGGGATATCATCATCCGGGATTGGCGCGGGACCGCCGGATGCACCCGGTTGGGTCTGATTCTGGAAATTCTGGTTGTTTCCTGTGTTCTGGTCCTGATATCCGCCACCTTGCTGGCCGCCACCCTGGTATCCGCCACCCTGCTGGGCACCGCCCCCCTGGTATCCGCCGCCTGGCGGATTGTCCTGTCTGCCGCCGAGAAACTGGAAGTTATTCGCTACAATTTCAGTCGTATAGTGGGTCTGACCGTCTTTTTCATAGTTCCGGGTCTGAAGTCGGCCTTCAATATAGATCTGGCTGCCTTTGGACAGGTATTTTTCACAGATTTCCGCTTGCTTTCCAAAAACAACAATACGATGCCATTCTGTCTTTTCCTGCCGGTCACCGGTATTTTTATCCGTCCATTGTTCGCTGGTGGCAATGGAAAAATTAACCACTGCCGTACCTTGCTGGGAATACCTGATTTCAGGGTCTCTTCCCAGTCTGCCGATCAACATTACTTTATTAAGACCTGCCATGGTTCTGCTCCTTGTAAGGGGTGAGTGTGTCTGTGTTTGTTGTAAATATTTACCTGATTCAACCTCACCTGTCAAAGAGTAAATTTTTAAACCAGTGAAGGGGTTTTAATGATTGACAATTCCGGCAGGCCGATGTAAGTTGTTACTATGGTAGCAACATAAAGGGGTTGGGTATGGACGACTATTCAAACTTTAAAGCACTTGGTTTTTCCCAATATGAGGCAGCCTGTTATATGTCACTGCTGAGCCGGCACCCTGCGAACGGTTCCCAGCTCAGCAAGGTGTCCGGCATTGCCCGGTCACGGATTTATGATGTTATTCGAAATTTAAAGGCCAAAGGCATTGTAATTGAGGTCAGTTCCGGCCAGTATGCCCCCCTGCCGGCAGATGAGTTAATACGGCGGCTTGAAAAAGATTTTTCTGAAAATATTGATGCCTTAAAGGTTCAGATTGAAAAAGCATCCCAGAAAGAGTCCATGGAGTATGTGTGGACCATTTCAGGATACGATCATGCCATGGAAAAAGCAGTGGAAATGATTGAATCGGCTGAACACGAAATTTATATCCGGCTCTTTCCCCAGGCAAACCATCACCTTGAACCCTGTCTTCTGGCAGCGGACAGCCGCGGGGTCAATATCCGGTATATCGCCATGGGCAGGATTGAAAAAAAATTTGATGTCCAGGTCATGCATCCGGACCATGACCAGCTTGAACAGACCATCGGCGGCCGGTCCATTGAAGTGATCACCGATAAAAAACAGGCCCTGGTGGGTGTGTTTGAAAAGGGCAATGAGGATCATTCGCCCATCAACTGGACACGGAACCAATGGTTTATCATCGCGAACAGGGACAGTCTGCGCCATGATTTTTACCATTGTTTTTTAGAAAAGATGCTCGACCGGCACCAGGAACTGACGCCGGAGGAAAAACGCATCTATACAATTGTCAAACATGACGATTAGGGGGAGGTGACCATGAGTGCAATACAAAAACTTCATCAGTCTGCCGGGTTTTCCATTGAAAATGATACAGCCATTTTTCAGATGGAAGACGCATTTGGTGCCCATCACTATAACCGCATCGGTCTGGTGGTCAGGCATGCCAGGGGATGCTGGCTCACTGATGATAAAGGCAACCGCTACCTGGATTGTCTGGCTGCCTACTCTGCAGCCAACCCCGGTCATCACCATCCGGTCATTACCCGGGCCCTGATCGATGCATTGTCCAACCAGTATGCCTCTGTGGTTTCCAATGTGGTCTTTACAGATCCCCTGGGTATTTTTCTTGAAAAAATGGCCCGGTTCACCCCCCAGCTGGCTCCCCGGTTCGGGAACCACGGCAACAAGGTTCTTCCTAAAAACGGCGGTGTGGAATCAGTTGAAACCGCCATTAAAACCATGCGGTATTTCGGGTTTAAACATAAAGGAATTGAAGACGGAAAGCAGGAAATTATCGTATTTAACAATAATTTTCACGGCAGAACCATCAGCGTGATTTCTTTTTCTTCCACTCAAAAATATAAAGAAGGATTCGGGCCGTTAACCCCTGGATTTGTTTCGGTTGAATTCGGCAGCCTTGAAGCAGTGAAGCAGGTGGTGAATGAAAATACATGCGGTATTCTTGTGGAGCCCATGCAGGGAGAGGGCGGGATGAAGCTGCCGCCCAAAGGTTTTTTAAAAGGCCTTCGTAACATCGCCGATGCCCATGATCTTCTTCTGGTCTGCGATGAAATTCAGGTGGGAATGGGCCGGACAGGGAAAAAATTCTGTTTTGAACACGAAAATATTGTTCCAGACGGCGTGATCCTCGGCAAGGCACTTTCCGGCGGCCTGCTGCCCCTGTCAGTTTTTATTACCCATTCAAAGATTATGGATATGGTCTTTACCAAGGGAAAGGACGGATCAACCTTTGGCGGTTATCCACTTGCCTGTGTGGCAGGAACTGCTGCATTAAAAGTGTTTGAAGATGAAAATCTGGCTGAACAGTCTGCCTGGAAAGGAAAAATTCTTAAACACAAGATTGAACAATTGGCCGGGCGCTCTCCCCATGTAAAGGAAGTCAGGGGGAAAGGCCTGTTTATCGGTATTGAAGTCAAAGACGGCAATGCCATGGATTTTTGCAGGGAATTGCTTAAATTGGGACTCGTGGCCAATGACAGCCACGGCCATACCATACGGATCTCCCCGCCATTGATCATCACCGAAGACGAGATGGATTTCATGGTCCGGCAACTGGAAAAGGTATTATTATAACTTTAAAATCAATTTGTTTTAACCGCTGTTTTAGTATATGATTAAGGGGCTGAAAATCATACACTTCCATTCTGAGGCTCTTTGAGTTGGACACTTCGTAAATCGCAGGACAGGCGAAAACATGAAACAAAAAAATTTGACGCAAGGCAGGTCGAATACGATTGACCGCCAGGATAAACAGCCCCTGAATCAGTGGGAATATGGAATGATGCTGCGCAGGGTTTTAATCGAAGCCCTGCCGTATCCTACCATGCTGATCAAAAAAAACAGAACTATTATTTTTGCCAACAAGGTTGCCCGTGATCTGGGTGCCAAGGTAGGCGGGTTCTGCTGGCAGGATTTTGCGCATTGTGAGTATATCCCTGACCAGGACAAGACATATATCAGCCAAAACAAAGATATTTCCAAAATGCTTACACAATGTACATTTTGCCTTGCTGATCAGGCTTTGAAAGAATCAGCACCGGCCATCCTGCCAGAGGTGGAGGCATTTGGAAAAGTCTGGGAAGTTCACTGGATACCGGTCAGCACGGATGTCTTCCTGCATTATGCTCTGGACATAACAGATCGTAAAATAGCTGAGCAACGCGTTCTGGATGCGAAAAAAAACCTGGAAAAAAAGGTCAGGGAAAGAACACGCGAATTGGAAGACATGAATACGGCCCTGAAAATTTTACTGAAAAAAAAGGATGAAGACAGGCTTGAGATTGAAGAAAAAATTTTCAGCAATTACAAGTTATTGATTTTACCTGTTGCTCAGCTTTTGAAAAGTAAACTCATCCGGAAAGAAGAACAGGAAATAATGGCTGTTCTTGAAACAAATCTGGATGATATTTTTTCGTCTTTTTCGGCAAAGCTGTCTGATCCGATGATAAATTTAACTCCGGCTGAAATCCAGGTTGCAGATCTGATTAAATTTGGCAAAACAAACAAAGAAATTTCTGAAATTCTGATGAATTCCATTCATACTATCGCCAGCCACCGGGAGAATATAAGAAAAAAACTCAATATAAAAAATAAAAAGATCAATCTTCGTTCTTTTCTTCGGTCGTTTTAAATAATTGCCGATTTTTTATAGGTGATTTCTGGCATATTTTACCCTTGTCTGACCCATTGACACTGAGGACAATAGTCATTAAAATATTAAACTAAAGATAAAAGTGATCGTTAAAATTCTATAAGTTTTCAGTTCCAGTTGAACCTTCATTATCTCCTCGGAATGAGCCACTTTAAAAAATAAGGAGAGAGGCCATGTTGAACAAAAAAAAATATATAAAACGGTCTTTTATTGATCGAAGGTCTCCCATGGACAGGCGTACGATCGATTTGGGCCCAAAATACCCGGACCTGGAAAGAAGAGCAAAAAAAGAGAGACGCCAGGGCTGGGAAGCTCGGCAGGGCTGGAAACCTGTGAACCGCTGGAGCAGTTCCCCCATAAATTTTGAAATTCGTGATACACAGCAGGACTCTTTTTTATTTTAACCCATGTTTGCCGGCAAGCTCCCTTCTGCCTCATCTTTCAATAGCCGCATTCAGCTCTATAAGATGAATCGTATTAATACAGGATGCTCCACAAATTGATTGACTATAAATGATGATCCTGAGAAAATAGCCCGATGTTTTTAACTGACATCGGGAGCTGATTTTCTGACCATGGCATTGGACGGGGTTTTAAATAAATTTTCCTGTATTTTTGATACGTTTCATTCCTTCTGGCAAAAGGAACACACGCACAGGATTGTATCTGCCCTTCTGGTGATCATTTTTGTTTTGGCACTGGCGGTGATTGAGTGCAACAGGCAGGGATGGCTGCCGGATATACTGGCAGAAAAGATTTCAACCTCTCACTACATGGCCATCAACCTTGCCTTTTCCCTGGTTCTTGTTTTGGAAGTCATCAGCCTGATATTTGCTCTGCCCGGCTCAATGTCAAAAGCTCTGGGTAAACAATTTGAAATACTGGCCCTGATTTTTCTGAGAAGTTCTTTTAAGCAGTTGTCTGATTTACCCGAACCCATTAATGTGGCCGGCCACCAGGATGTATTGTGGCATATTTTAAGTTACGGCGCCGGAGCCATTGCCATATTCGCATTGCTGGGTATTTATTTGTCAACACTCAAACATCTTGATGACACACTGTCTGCCGGCCCGGCCCTTGACCTGTTTATTAAGGCAAAAAAATCGGTTTCACTTCTAATGCTGACCATATTTACCGGCCTGGGGGGTTATCATACCTGGCTATTAATCATGGGATTTCCCGGGTTTGATTTTTTTCATTATTTTTATACGTTTTTAATTTTCAGTGATATTCTTCTGGTCCTGATTGCCCAGACGTTTCTGCCCCAGTTTTCTGCCGTGTTTCGAAATTCAGGATATGCTCTGGCCACCCTTCTGATCCGGTTGTCTTTGACTGCCCCGATTTATTACAATGTGGTGATCGGTATTTTTTCCGTGGTGTTTGCTCTGGTCCTTACCCTGGTTTACAACAAATTTTACAGGATAAAGAGCAGGTGACCATAATTTTCCGAATGGATTATTTACGAAATTTTTTTTAAACGCTCCTTTTATTCTTGATTTCAAAAAATATATTGTGGGCAATATAGAGACAAATCATAAAAACTGATTAATTTAAGTGTTATTATAAAATAAAATCCCGCGATCAAAAAGCGCCAACAGGATCGCACATTATTTAACCTTCTGAACGATAAGGAGAATAAAAATGAAATTTTCAAAAACAGGTCTTTTACTATTGAGCGGCGTATTTTTTCTAATGAGCGCATGCACCGGCATGAAAACGGCGAAAATGGTTCCGGACAGCATGGTAAAGGATTTAAGCCCGAAATTTTCATCCGGAGAATTAAATTCAAAGGTGGATGGCTGGGTAGTTTTGCTGGATGCGTCTTCCTCCATGGGGCTCCGGTATCAAGACTATGAAAAATTTGACATCGCCAAAGCATTTGTTAAAAAAATGAA
>JBNKNP010000406.1:0-1838 GCA_050293905.1 Desulfobacteraceae bacterium
TGAAGCAGTTTTTCTAAGTAAACATGGATTTGACGATATCCTTGTTGCCTATCCTGAAACCAACACAGAAGTCATCACCTCAATCTGCAGTGAAATTCAAAACGGCAAATACATCAACCTGATGGCAGACCGCCCCGAACACATCCGGCTAATAAATGAAATCGGGCGAAAAACCAACACAAAAATCCCAATCTGTCTGGATATCGATATGTCTGTCGATTTTCCAGGCCTGCACTTTGGCGTATGGCGTTCATCACTCCGAAACATTACCCAGATTAAGAATATCCTTGAATTAATACAACCTCTTGAGTTCATTCGCCTTGAGGGTGTGATGGGCTATGAAGCTCAGATTGCAGGAGTCACTGATAAGGTAAAAAATCAATGGTTAATGAACAGGATAATCCGATTGTTAAAAAATATTTCCATACCAAAAATAGCATCAAGAAGGCAAGCTGCGGTGGAGATGATACAGTCTATGGGTTTTGACCTGAAAATCGTAAATGGCGGAGGAACCGGCAGCCTGGAAACAACAAAAAAAGAAAAGACAATCACCGAGGTGACGGTAGGCTCCGGCTTTTTCAATTCCCATTTGTTTGATAATTATCAAAAATTCAGGCACCACCCGGCAGCTGGTTTTGCCTGTGTCATTAATCGCCATCCGGAAAAAGATATTTTTACATGCTCTGGTGGAGGGTATATTGCATCGGGCTCAGTTGAGCCTTTGAAATTACCCATTCCATATTTACCGGAAGGGGCAAGCTTATTAAAAAATGAGGGCGCCGGCGAAGTGCAGACTCCTGTTCTCTACCAGGGTCAGGAAAAACTTGAAATCGGTGATCCGGTATTTTTCAGACATAGCAAGGCAGGTGAGTTGTGTGAACGCTTCAATGAGCTGCACTTGATCAGAAATAATGAGCCCGAACAAATTGTTCACACTTACAGGGGTGAAGGTCAATGCTTTTTGTAATAATGAATAAAGCTTTACCAGGCGTGAAAGTCAGATAAAGCAAACACGAAAAAATAAAGATATAATTAAGATTGAAATGAAGATAGACGTAATAAATCCATTGACAAAGGAAGCGCTATACACCATTGAGACCGCGACAGAAGAAGGATTGAAAAAGGTATTTGATAGGGCAAAAGCGGTACAACAAAAAATCGCTGCGTTGTCAGTGCAGGACCGGGTGAAAGAAGTAGTGAAAATATCTGACTACCTCATTGAGCATCACAAAAGTATTTGTGATCGGATCGTAAGCGAAACCGGGAAAACTGTATTTGAGGCTTTAAGCAATGAACTTTTTGGCATTTGTGATGCCATCGATTACTACAGAGATGAGGCCCCGAAAATTCTCAAGCCAAAAAAGGTCCATACTTCCCTGATTCTGATGGGCAAGAAATCAAGAATTGAATTTGATCCCATGGGTACCGTTTTGATTATTGCACCATGGAATTATCCGCTCATTCAATGTTTTGTCCCCAGTATATTGGCCTTTCTTGCAGGTAATGCCGTGGTCTATAAGCCGTCTGAAATCACCCCTTTAAAAGGACTGTATGAAGAAATACTCGATGGTGCTGGTTTTATGAAAGATGCGATTCAAATTGTCTATGGTGGTAAGGAAACTGGCGCAGCCCTTATTGAGCAGAAACCTGATAAAATCCATTTTACAGGCAGTACCCGAGCCGGCAAACAGATCATGGCTGCTTCAGCAAATCACCTCATTCCAGTGGATCTTGAACTTGGCGGAAAAGATCCGGCAATTGTTTTTGAGGATGTGGATATAGAAAAAACTGCCAATGGACTGGTATGGGCGGCCTTTACGAATGCCGGACAATCATGC
>JBNKNP010000407.1:0-3070 GCA_050293905.1 Desulfobacteraceae bacterium
GGCCAGCCATTCCGCTGCACCGGTCTCCCAAAGACAGAAACCAATACTCATGGCCCCGCCGAAAAGCAGGATAATATTCCATGGAATAGATTCAAGATCCTGGATATCTAAGATGCGGAGGATAAAAAACAGAATTGTTGAAACAAGGATGATGGCTGCATTGTCCAGCGGCTTTAAAAAAGGAACAAACGAGCGCAGGCTCATAACAAGGATGCAGGTAAAAATAATAACAGCTGAAATAATTTCCTCCCGAGTAATTTTTCCCATTGCCTGACCCAGCGATTTTGCCTTTTCCTTAAGCCCCGGTATGGTTTCTTTTTCAGGTTTGAAAAAGTACATGAAAAATCCCCAGAGGATGAACACCATAAGCCATCCAACGGGGAACATGTACAAACTGAGCTCGAAAAACGAAATATCTCTGCCAATAATGTCCTTGAAAAAGCCGATGGCTACAGCCCCCCTTGCAGCGCCCAGCAGTGTCACGATGCTGCCGGCACCTGCGACAAAGGCCATGCCCATAAAAAGTCCTTTTCCGAATCTTGTAGGGGTTTCTTCATCGGTGTACATACTGTAAATGGTGATCAGGAGGGGGTACATGGTTGCCGCAACAGCTGTATGGGCCATGATATGTGTCAGCGCAGCCGTTACGACAAAACATCCCAGGTAGATCATGCTGGTCCTTTCCCCGACGATATATAGGATTTTATATGCCAGCCGTTTGGTGAGGCCGGTTTTTGTAAACACCATTCCAATCACCAGTGATGCAAAGATGAAGAGTACGGATGGTGTCATGAAATCTTTAAATGCCGAGCTTGCAGGCCGTATCAGAAATAATACCTGCAGCACGCCGATGGTAAGACTGGTGATACCAATGGGAACCACTTCAAAGACCCACCAGGTGCCCCCTAAAAGGAAAACGGCCAAAGCGCCCTTGGCTTCCTTGGTCAGGACAAAATGTTTTCCCAGCGGATCTACAGCATCCGGCCAGGGTGGTGAAAAATTTACAATGAGAAACAGCGTCAGCCCGATGGTCAAGAACAATATTCGTTTCCAGTCTATGGTTCTGTCTTTAATATCTTTGGTTTTCATGATTATATCTTCTCCTGCAATTACCAGCCCTTTGTTTTGATGATTTTGTCAATTTCAGCCTGCCGGATCCGTTCTTCGTGGGCATGTTTGATTTCCCAGGCTTTGGTTATCTTTTCCACGAGAAGCTCTGTGTCCGCCGGCTTCATGAGAAAGTCAAATGCACCGAGCTTCATTCCCTGGATTGCATTTTCGACGGTCGCCTCACCCGTGAGCATGATGACCGGGAGAAGGGGTTTGATTTTTTTTATTTTTTTTAACGCATCAATACCTGTGATTTCAGGCATCAGTACATCAAGAACGGCAACATCAAAGTTGATCTTTTCCGCCATTTCAACAGCACTCTCTCCGGAATAAACGGCTGTTACCGACAGATCCCGGAGTTCAAGCCGCTGTGCCAGTGTGTCTGTGAATTCTTTTTCATCATCTGCAATTAAAACTTTTATTTTCATTTTTCATGGTCCTCGTTTCTATAAATTTCAGGCATGATACTTTTCCTGACTTAAGTGGTTGCAGTTCTTTTTTTTTCGGCAATTTTTTCATATGCTTTTTTCATTGTCGTTGTAATCAGATCAATATCGGCCGGTTTCTGCAGATAGGCAAATGCTCCGAGATCCATACAGGTTTTCCGGTCCTTTTCCGTACCGTGTCCCGTCAGGATGATCACTTCAATTTCAGGTTTTGTCTGTCTGATTTTTTTTAGTACTTCAAAACCGTCGATACCCGGCATCTTTAAATCAAGAATCATTACTTCCATGTCTTCCTGGTCCGTAAAATCCAGTGCCTCCTGGCCGTTGTATACGACCTCACTGACAAACTGGCGCATTCTTAAACGCTCGGAAAGCGTTTGAACAAAGTCTTTTTCATCATCCACAAGCAGTATTCTAAGCGGTGTTTCAAATTCATAGTTGTGGATGATATTGCCTTTATAGTAATTGTGGCCGATTTTTGTCTCAACCGACTTGACGTCCGGAAGGGCCTGGATGGTTTTAACGATTTTCTGCTGAAAAGAGTTGAGCATCATCACTTTTTTATCAATGGTTATCACGACATGGCCGTCATCGGCTGTACAGAACAGCCCCGTGCCGATATCACTCAAGGCAACATCGATATCTGCCATGAGCTTAAAGTTTGACAGCTCCTTTTCAATGGCGGCTTCGTTATCGTTCCAAAGTGTGTGAGCATGTTTCAATATCAGGTCTGTTGATTCCTGGGCTGTCATTTTGTCGGTGGGAATCACAATGTCAAAAAGGGCTTCATCCCAGGGCTTTCTGTCAAAAAGGGAATGTGTCCAGAGTGCTGCATACTTATCAGTCTGCTCAATTTCGTTTTCAATCTCCTTTTTGTCCTTTTGGTTTAATTTAATGCCGTTTGTGATCCTGTTGCTTTTGTTTGTAATAATCAATACGCGCATGGCATGGGACACTTCTTCGGGAATCAGATGTGCCAGCATTCCCTTGAAAATACAATTTTCTTTAGCAGCAATATCCGACATTGTTTTTCTGATCAGCGCAATGCATTTTTCCTTTTCATGTGTAAAGTCATTAAAGGCGATCGGCTTGCTTTCAAGTACTTTCTGAAGTGTTGACAGTTTGATACTGTGGTTCTGATGGGTGATTCCCATGAGATCCGTATCCGTATATACCCTGCTGTTCAACTTTTGAGAAAGTTGATCTGCAATATCGCTGGCATTTGAGTATTTGCCGCTGGTTATGGCTATAATAGACATGTCTGTCTCCTTCTAATATAATTATGTTGATATAATTCAATCTTCATGGTTCAATATAAAATATAGCAATGTGTGTGCCAGTGTTATAAAAAACTTTAATTACAGATAGTTATGATTTTGACGGGAAGGGTAAGATACAAAACGAAACAAAATAAAACAAATTTTTTGAAACCTTTCGAAACATAATGATACAACTTTGAGGGAGAGGGTCTATTATCAGGGAGTAAAGAGAAGGATTCCTCTGAAATCGTCGGT
>JBNKNP010000408.1:0-1789 GCA_050293905.1 Desulfobacteraceae bacterium
CATGTCTATATTCCTGCAAACTGAGATAATCCTGCTCAAGGCACAATGTACTCAGCTCTTTTTCTTTTTCATCAATCTTTGATTTGTCCTCAGCCACTTTTTTATTGATGCTGTCAAGATTGATTAAAAATTGTTCTTCCAGTTTTTCAGTGGCCTGTGCCGCAGCAATATGCATGCTGTGATTTTCTTCAGACAGCTTTTGTACGGTCCGAAGCTGGGTATCAGGAGTTTGATTTTCAATCAGATCCATGACCTCCTGTAAATATGTATAGGCCTTTGTTTTCATAGGAATGCCATCACCGGAATCCTTATCCGTATCATTTTTATTTTCCCAGAAATCAAATCCCATCCCGGAAGTATCCGTGCGTTCGAGATCAGGGTTTCCCAGCAGGTTTATCAGATACGCCAATACCCGCTGCCGTTCTCTGTATTTATCCTGCACCTGGATCTGCTGCTGCATTTGATGATTCAATTCCGACAGCTCGGTCTCCCTCTTTAACATGCTCAGTGCTTTGTTTCTTTTCTGTATTGCCGACCGGATTTCCAGCAGCCGGTGATTGGTAATACTTCCAAAGGTTAAAACACAGGGACAGGATCCGTTGGAATAAACGTTCCTGCAGTAGATTCCATGCCGGGCACTTATTTGGGATGATATAATATCCGCTTTGGGTGCCTGAAATATTCTGCCGCAGGTAATTATGGCATTTTCCACACTTTTACTGATAATGACTGAACCCTGCACCCTGATGACAGGACTTTCACCCTGACCTTTTCCAATATTTACCGCACTGACGTTACCCTCTATTTCAAGGTCACCGCCGGCATCAATACAGCCGAACACCTCTCCTTTTAATTTCATATCATGGCAGACAACACCGGCGCCTTTGTGGATGGTTCCGGTAATTTCCAGATCAACTTCCCGACAAGCGTCAAGGTTGCTCTTGTGTGTGATATCCTCCAGGATTGTTATTCTTTCACGGTGATCGGATAACGGCGTTACAATTAAGGTACTCTTATTGTACAGTGCCGGGTAACCATCCGTTTGGGCGGCGAATATAAGATTATCCTTGCTTGCCACGCCTTTTCCGCATTTTAGTTCTCCTGTATCCAGCTTTGGCGGCAATATGGTCTGGTCGAATACATTCTTACCCGGAATACCGTCTTTGTGAGGCGTTTTATGGGCAAGGATTGTTCCTTTGCGAATCATCTGCCTTTGTTCTTTTTTATTTTCATCATGGATGTCTTTTCCATGGGGATCAAAAAACAACTCAATTTCAGCATCTTCCCCTTTTCTGGGGGCCACCCCCTGGGCTATTTTCAGACTTGAGCCTTTGGTTCCTTCGGCCAGGAACTGTTCAATCACACGCTCATTAACAATGCCGAATTGAATCCCCATCAATTTTATCCAGTTGACAATACTGTGCGCATCAATTGCTTCTTCGAAAAAATCAGACGTCATGCAAAGATATGCCTCCAGTTTGTCCTTTGAGACATGATATTCAAAAAGTCGGGAAATTTTTTGATTGATTTTCACCTCTGTCATGAATTTAAACAGGGCTTTTTCAAGGTTGAGCCTTCTTTTTTCATACACCTGCTGTTCTTTCAGGATCTTTAGAAAATTTTCATGGGTCAGGCCGAACTGCTCTTCCAGTATTTCACCTAAATATCTTGGTTTCAGGTCTTTGGCTTTCTCATTTTTTTGAATTTTTAGCGCCTGATTCACATCTTCAAGGGCGACATATCCGTTTTTTACGGCAATTGAACCAAAGCGTTTGCTGACAGCTATTTT
>JBNKNP010000409.1:0-5795 GCA_050293905.1 Desulfobacteraceae bacterium
ATTTGGTCATCGCTTGCATCCGACACCACGCCGCGGGGCAGATCGATCCGCTGTCTGGCCAGCATCTGCCGATACTCAGCCACTCCCTCGGGATAGAACTCTTCCAAGTAGTCAAAAGCGATACTGTTGCCGATGCCGTGATGGATACCCAATACAAAACTAAGGCCGTAGGAAAGTGCGTGGCAGACCCCAACCTGGGAGTAGGCAATGCTCATGCCCCCGAAAAATGAGGCCATCATTAATTTGTCATCACTGTCCGGATGATTATCTAAAAAGACCTGGCGGCAAAGATCCAGGGATTTTTCCCCATAGGCTTTGGAGAATTCGTTCAGGTAGGTTCCCTCCAAAGATTCAATACAGTGGATATAACAGTCCATGCCCGTATAAAAGCGCTGGTCCTTGGGAACATCTTTGATCAGTTCCGGGTCAAGCACAATCTGATCAAAGACCGTGTAATCCGAGTTCAGGCCAAGTTTCTTTTCAGGTCCGGTAAGAACCGCCGTCCTGGAGACTTCAGCTCCTGTTCCGGAAAGGGTTGGAACCGCCATGTGGCAGACCGCAGGATTTTTGATCAGATCCCATCCCTGGTATTGCCGGGAAGATCCTTCATTGGTCAGCATCAGGGAAACGGATTTGGCAAGATCCATGCTGCTTCCGCCGCCCATGCCGATAACGGCGCAGGGAAGATTAGAACGATAGGCTTTCACCTGCCGGGTCAGCTCGTCCACATAACCGGTTTTGGGTTCATCATCCACATTGACCCATAAAAGCATATCATTCGGATGCACCGGGATTCTTTTTTCAAGCGCCCGGCCCTTGAAAACATCATCCGTGACAAAAACCGCCCAGCTGTCTTTATCTGTCCGCTGTTTTTCAATGATTTCATCAAGCTGTGCAAAAGATCCCCTTCCAAAAATGACGTTGGGAACCAGCTTAAAATTTCTAAACATATTTTATTCCTTAAATGACGTTATGATGGCGGCAATTTTATTGTCAATATCTTGCTGGGTCCAGGAAAGCATGATCTGCATGGACAACGTCCGTTTCATAATATTGTCCGATTGTTCCAGGACCATGTTCCTGTAATCAGGCAGGTTGTCAGCCAGTTCTGCAGGCAGTTTTGCCGATCGTTTCAGTTCTTTTAAATGGTGCCATTTTTTATAGTAATGCCAGTTGTTGTCATACCAGTACGGGCATCCCACACCATTTTTGGCAAGCTTTGACGCCACTTCCCGGGTACGGTCCTGGGTGGGAAGGAAAAAACTTAAAAAGGTGGCCGAATCTCCGGATGGATCCACAAGGTCCCGGAATGTGACTTCGGCAAGATCTGCCATGGCTGTTTTAATCGCCGTTTTATTTTTTCTCTGGATATCAAGGATCGTGTCCAGTTTATTTAACTGGGCCAGGCCGACAGCAGCGTTGAGTTCACTGATCCTGTAATTGGTTCCAAGAATGGGATGATCATCCGCTCCCCGGTCCGGTCCGCCCAGATGGTCGTGGCCGTGATCGGCAAATTGATCGGCCCGTTCATAAATCGATTGGCTGTCGGTAATGATGCCGCCGCCTTCACCGCAGGTCACTGTCTTGACCGCATCAAAGGAAAAGCAGCCGGCCTGCCCGAATGTTCCCAGAGCTTTGCCCCCGACAGTGGCCCCTAAGGACTGGCAGGCGTCCTCTAAAAGGACCAGGCCTTTTTCATCACACAAGGTTTTAATTTCGTTAATTCTTGCTGCAGATCCACACATATGCACCGGTACCACGGCTTTTGTTTTCGGTGTTATCACATCTTCAAGTCTGTCAGGATCAAGGCAGAGGGTTTCATCAATTTCTCCAAACACAGGAACAGCACCGGCACTGAGAACTGCTTCAAAAGTGGCCACAAAGGTGAAGGGCGGGACAATGACTTCATCGCCAGCGCCTACACCGCAGGCAGCAAGCGCAGTGCAGAGCGCTGCAGTTCCCGAGGAGCACAGATGCGCGTAAGACGCGCCTGTGATGTGGCATAGTTTTTTTTCAAACTCACGGGCTTTGAAATGATTGTTTCTTGTCCCTTCAAACCCGTATCTGAAAAGGACACCGGTATCCAGAACATCTGTCACACTTTTTCTTTCTTCGTCACCGAATATTTCAAAACCAGGCATGGGCCCTCCTCATAAAAAAAACGCATTTTTTTGAATCATGATACGTACCACATATGGCGGCTGATTTTCAAGGTTTGAGAGAATAAAGTCCGGGGTATTCGAGATGTTTTTAAAAATTACAATTCTCCATAAAGTTTTGCGTACCAAACTTTTTTGTTGACAGATAATTATTTTTCGTTTAAAAAAAGATCTCATGTTTGCCATAATTATTAAATCAATCAAAACAAAGGAGTTACAAATCATGAAGAAAACAGTATTTATTCTTCTAATATCTATTTTCGTGTTCACCGGTTATGCGGCCGCATCTGACAAAGAACTTGTGGTATACACCGCAAGAAAAGAACATCTGATCAAAGATATTTTTGAAAAATATGAAAAAGACCAAGGTGTAAAAATCAAATACATTACAGGTAAAGCAGCGGTCCTTTTACAACGAATCTTGTCAGAAGGCAGCAGTACAAATGCCGACATCCTGTTAACCGTAGATGCCGGTAACCTTTGGCACGCAGTCCAGAAAGACATTCTTATTCCGGTTAATTCTAAGATTCTTACAGAAAACATCCCCTCTCATTACAGAGACCCGCAAAACAAATGGTTTGGGCTCTCCGTACGGGCCAGAACACTGGTCTTTAACAGCAATAAAGTCAAAGCATCTGATTTAAATTCTTACGAGGATCTTGCAGGTGAAAAATGGAATAAACGTCTTGTTTTAAGAACCTCGAAAAAAGTTTATAATCAATCACTTGTAGCCATGCTTATTGCCACTCTTGGTGAAGACAAAACTGCTGAAATCGTTAAAGGTTGGGTTAATAATCTGGCAGCACCGCCATACTCCAGTGACACGAAAGTCCTTGAGGCGATTGCGGCTGGTCAGGGTGATGTAGGCATTGTGAACACTTACTATTATGCAAGACTGATGAAAAAGAACCCTGACTTGCCATTGGGTATTTTCTGGGCAGATCAAAAAGATAAAGGCGTTCATGTAAATATCTCGGGTGCGGGTGTTCTCAAATATTCAAAAAATAAAGAAGAAGCCATTAAGTTTATTGAATGGCTGTCTAATAAAGAGGCTCAGAAAGTCTTCGCTGACGCCAATATGGAATATCCTGTGAATACAAAAGTTGAACCACATGAATATGTAAAAGCATGGGGTCCGTTCAAAGAAAGTACACTAAACCTTGCCAAGGCCGGTCGACTGCAGGCAGATGCTGTCAAGTTGATGGATAAAGCCGGTTACAGATAAACCACTTCAAAAAGATGACCACCCGGGCCTTTGTTGCAAATAAATTACCAAACGGGTGGTCATCATCAAACATCCAAAGATCTAATATGCTTCAATTTTTTAATACCAACAGAGGGTTCTTTGTATCCATTTTTTTTACCTTGATGATCGTTTCACCGGTTATTTTTATTTTGCTTTCCGGATTTCAAGCTGAAATTGAGATATGGAGCCATCTTAAGCAGTATGTTTTACCAGACTTATTGAAAAACACAGCTGTTCTTATTGTTGGCGTAATTGCCGCCACTGCAGTTTTGGGAGTATCATTGGCCTGGTTAACATCATTTTATGATTTCATCGGTAGAAACATATTCGATCGGGTCTTGCTTTTACCCCTGGCCATTCCAGCTTATGTCATGGCTTTTATTTATACTGGTCTGCTTGATTTTGCAGGCCCGGTTCAAAGTTTTCTCAGGGCCGCCATGCCGTCTGCAGCACCTTATTTTCCTCAAATTCGTTCAGCATGGGGTGTGATTGCTGTTATATCTTTATCGATTTTCCCTTATGTCTATCTGATGGCATCCAGTGGCTTTCGTTCCATGGGAAAATCCATGATTGAAGCGTCTCAATCTTTGCATGCCGGACGAGTTTATACTCTCTTTAGGGTAATTATACCCATGGCCCGCCCTTGGGTTTTTGGGGGACTGATACTGGTGTTTATGGAAACACTGGCGGACTTCGGAGCAGTATCTGTATTTAATTATGATACCTTCACAACAGGTGTGTATAAAGCCTGGTACGGGTTCTTTTCAATTAATGCAGCTTCCCAGTTAGCCTCTATTTTAGTGGTTATCGTTCTGTTTATCTTTGTTGCTGAATCATATTTTAAAAGAAAACAGCAGTTTTTCACCAAGGGTCATCAGGCAGTGAATCGCATCCGGCTGAATCGAAATCAGTCATTTACGGCCTTTTTGTATTGTTTTACGATTTTTGGATTGGCCTTTATTATTCCTGTTGCCCAACTGTTATTATGGGCCGTAAAATCCTTTAATGTTGAAATTAGCAGTCAATATTTTACCCTGGTAAAAAACACGCTTGTATTCGGTGCGCTGGGAACAATCTTTACCATGGGGGTCGCTGTTGTCATGGTCTATTCAAACAGGTCGATGAGAGATATTAAAACAGGTATTGTCTCAAAGCTATGCCTTTCCGGTTATGCACTTCCGGGAACCGTTCTTGCTGTGGGTATGATGGGTGTTATTGCCTGGCTTGACACCAGTCTGATTAAATTTGTTGGCTTATTTGGGGGGCATTCAGTTGCGGGGATTCTTAAAGGTACGCTTTGGCTCTTACCAATCTGCTATATGATCCGCTTTCTTACGGCAGGCTACAACCCTGTTTTCAGTAATATGACCCGGCTGACAACATCGATAGATGAAGCTGCCAGGATTATGAAAGTAACGGGTGTTAAACTTCTGACACAAATACATCTGCCATTAATTCGACGGGGTATTATCACGGGGAGTATTCTGGTGCTTGTGGAAATCATTAAAGAGATGCCTGTCACTTTAATGCTCAGGCCATTCGGATGGGATACGCTGGCTGTTAAAATTTTTGAACTTACTTCTGAAGGGGAGTGGGAACGTGCGGCTCTTCCTGGCATAACACTGGTGCTGGCTGGTATGATTCCCATCATTTTTCTTACCTTCTTAGGGAAAAGGGAAAAGTAATATGTCACTACAGGTCAATCGTATTAATAAGAAACACGGCAAAAATCTTATCGTTGCTGATGATATCACCTTTAAAATACAGGACGGCGAATTAGGGGCTTTGATAGGTCCCAGCGGCTGTGGTAAGACCACTCTTCTGCGAATGATTGCCGGCTTTGAGACACCTGATGCCGGAGAAATTAATATCTGCGGTAATAAAGTGATTTCGTCCAACATCAATATTGCCCCTGAAAAAAGAAAAACAGGTATGGTCTTTCAAGACTATGCATTGTTCCCCCATCTGACTGTTTTTGAAAATATCACTTTTGGTCCTAAAAAAAACACAAGATCAGAGATTGAAAAACTGATCAGCATAACAGGGCTGTCAGGTTCTGAAAAAAAATATCCCCATGAATTATCCGGAGGTCAACAACAACGTGTTGCGTTGGCAAGGGCTTTGGCACCCAGACCCGGTCTTCTCCTGATGGATGAACCGTTTTCAAATTTGGATATATCCTTAAGAGAGACATTGTCTGAAGAAGTTCGTTTTATTTTAAATGAATATGGCATCACAGGGCTGCTTGTTACCCACAATCAGCATGAGGCTTTTGCAATGGCAGACCGAATCGGTGTAATGAAGGATGGGCGACTGCTTCAGTGGGATAATGCTGATAATCTTTATTACAAACCATGCTCATATGATGTGGCCTCCTTTGTCGGTGAAGG
>JBNKNP010000410.1:0-26109 GCA_050293905.1 Desulfobacteraceae bacterium
CCTTAATGATTGAATGGACCTGGCTGCAAAATTTGATACTTTACAATAATCCAGAAAATGTTTTATCTTGATTTTCAGCATAGAGGATCTCCTTTCTTTTTGGGAGAAAAGTTAAAAATATCTGTTTGGGAGGTTCTCTATGCTTTTACTACAATTTCAACACCTGACAAATCCTTTTTGGAGCTAACCGCGGGGTTTGGGGGTTAGGCAACAACAATAATAATGTATCGCATACCCAAAAATCTTGATCTGACAAAAGCAGTTGGAGAATTCACTACTCAAATATGCGTAGGAAAATATGACATCCAATTTGACCTGGGTGATGTACATTTTGCAGTGCAATCTCCAATCGCATTAATGAAAAATGGCGGAATGTTGGCAAAGTGGGAAGAAGGGGTTTGGCCTGAAAACGGTTTTATTGAAATATTTAATGTAAATGTATCCGAAATAAACATCCCTGATGATAGAACAATTATTATATTGTTCGAGAATGACATTGAAATGCATCTGATTGACAACTCAGATCAATATGAATGTATGCAGATATCAATTAAAGGTGACCCACAGGAATGGATAATCTGAATTTGCCTAACCAGCGGGGCAACCGGACATCAAGGGTCTGCTTTTTAATAAATATTGAAACGAATTTGGGACAGTGTTACTTTCAATCAACTTTATTGGAAACCCTTGCTGCCCGTTACCCTTAACGTTGTGTTTTAGCACCGAGTTTCAAAATCCAATTGTTGCCTGTATTTTTCAACTTGACTTTGATACTAATAGTGATATCATATTTATATGAAAAGCATACCTGAAAAATTAAAGCTATTTAAAGATAATCCTAAGGATGTAAAATTTTCAGAATTATGCAAAATTTGTGATTTCTACTTTGGAGATGCTCGTCAATCAGGCTCAAGTCACCGAATATACAAAACTCCATGGAGAGGTGACCCTCGTGTTAATATTCAAAACTCTAAAGGGAAAGCCAAAGCCTATCAAGTAAGGCAAGTACTTAAAGCAATTGAAAGGTTGGAGGTAGAAAATGGTAATAAAAAATGATCACTATACATATCGAGTAACCTGGTCGGCAGATGATGATGAATATGTAGGGTTATGTGTAGAATTTCCTAGTTTAAGTTGGTTATCGGACACACCAGAAGATGCTTTAAAAGGCATTAGAAATGTTGTGGCCGACGTAATAAAGGATATGCGAGATAACAAAGAAAAAGTACCAGAACCCATTGCTATCAAAAATTATAGCGGGAAATTTATGGTTCGAGTTCCTCCTGAAATTCATCGTGCTCTCGCCATTAAAGCAGCAGAAGCTGGTGTCAGTCTCAATCGCCTCGTTAGTTCTAAACTAAGTTACTAAAAAAACACAACAAATAAAGGATTAGTAACCGTGCCGAGGCACGATGCTCGGTGCTAATCCTATGGTTCATGAAGCCGCGGATTTATAGGGGGAAAGGTTCCAGGTTTTCTGGGTGTGTTAAGAGCCGGATGCAATGAAAATTTTATATGATGGCCTTTCTCCTGATTTAAAAATCAAAATTCAGGCCGTTTTTAACCATAAAAATTCAGACCAAAAATTAAAATACCGGCAATTTGGCGCACGGGTACTGAAACATGCCCGGTGACAGTTGCAGGCCAGGCTGTTTATAAAGATGATCAATACCGGTAATCAGTTTATGCAGTTATCCGGGCTTGCCTCGTGACTCCGGCTTTACAAAGCGGATGAATTTTAAATCATGCCCGCAATGGCTGCATTTAATACCGGGTATTGCAGGTTCCGGAATTCTAATAAAAAGTGCAACAATGTCATGGATGAATGAAATGAGTTCACGGATTTTCTCAACGGACAACGCATAGTTGGGATTAAGAAATCCATAATGCCTGATCTCCATAATGCACCAGATATTGGGGGCCATACATCTGGAAGATTTTTTGAACACTCATGACAGCACCCCCTGCATGACTTTGGAAACTGAGATTTAAAGAAGACAGTGTGAAGGTTCTATCCCGAAACCGTTCAAAATCAACATGGCGCAAATTACGCCAGCCGATATGGGGGGGCTTTCAACAACACTCGAATTTTACCCGCATGGGAGTCTGGTCTTGGCACGAAATCTGGTCGAGGCAGAGTTCAAACTTATGGGAAATGGACATGGTTTGTTGGAATCCGTACTCGAGGCTTGGCAAATGGAACGGTGCGTCCCCCTTTTCGTTTGTGAAGGAACGGCACAACAAAAAATAAACTCGATTCAAAATAGTAGTTGTAAAAAGGAATTCATCTCTTAATAACAATCATGACTAATTGTCCTATCCGTGGGGCAGGTTTATACAAAAATTGAGATTCTGTTGCCTATTGCGCCGCATCCTTTTGTCCAGGCAGGCTTCTTCTGGGTATTGATAATCTGATCGGTGAGATTGGCATACCATCAAACGGCATGAACGTCCGGCAGTGGCTTTATAAAGCGCTGCCCAAGGCTGTAGGTGTAGGCGCCCTGGCAGGGGATCATTAAAAGATCGCCTTCCTGGATATCTGTTCCAAAATAAGTATAGCCCCAGACATCGTGCGGTGTGCACAATGCGCCCAGAATATGGCAGGCCTTTTCATCCAATGCGCTGCGGCTTAAGTTCAGGACAGGAAAATAATCGGTTTCAAAGCGTTCCCAGCCAATGGCATTGGTTCCGGCATCCGTGACCACAAGGTCATGATCTTTTTTATCGACCACGGAAAAAAGGATGTGCATGGCGCTGTGGCATATCCACCGGCCCGGCTCAAAACAGATCCGGCAGTTGACAAGAGGAAAAATATAGTGGTCAACGGCCTTGAAAAGACAGCAGGCAAAATCCTCAATGGTCATCCCGGGAATCCGGTAATGCTGAAAATGGTCGATTGGATCTGAATCGTTTCCCATGGCTTTTTGGATGATTCCCTGTGAGGTCCCGGCAAATTGGAGCCATTCCCCGCTTTCAGGCCAGTATCCGCCGCCGATATCCAGGAATTCCATGGAATTTAAAAAATCCCCGGGCATTTTTTTTAATATCAAACCCAGGGCGGAAATGAACTCAACCTGCCGTTCAGGCGTAAGGTTCCAGCTTGAATGAAACTGCAGGCCTGTAAATTTTATGTTGGACTGGCTTTTGATCTGCTCCCAGAACGCCGGCAGCTGATCTGCCGGGATACCGAATTTACGCCACAGCCCGTTTGGATTGGTTGTCAGGCGGACCCCCACCTTTATTGGATTTTTGGCATTGGTTTTGGATAATATTTGTTTGAGGCGGTCCAGTTCCCCAAAGCTGTCCAGCAGAAGGGTGGTGCAGTGTCTGTGCTCAAATGCCAGGGCCAGTTCGTGTTTTGTTTTCCCGGGGCCGCTGAAAATAATGTCACAGGCACCTATATCAAGTGCTGCCTTTAATTCTTCCCCGCTGGAAACATCCAGGCCGAACCCTGATTCCAGCAGAGTGGCCGATACCAGGGGATGGCTGTTGCATTTCATTGCAAAATAAAAGGATGTATTTGAAAAATATTGATTCAATGCATTTGAAAAGCGCCGGGCATTTTTTTTCAACACAGCAGGTTCTATGACCCACAAGGGTGAGCCGTAATTTTCCACTGCGGTTTGAAAGATCTGTTTTCGTTCAAAATAACTTTGGGCAAAATCATACAGCTCTTTTTGGGGTAAAAGCGGTGTGGGGTGTAAATCGGGTTCAGGCATGAAAATTATGATGCCTCCTGAAGGAGCGAATCAACCATGATGTCAATCCGTTTTGAAATTGTTACGGCCTGGGATCCGGGAAACCGGTCGGTTGATGGTTCAATGATCACATGTCCCAGGAGCCATGAATCATAATCATCCGGTGGCAGGAGAATGCGGTGCCCTGGCGATTTTGTCAGATGGATCTGTTTTACCCGTGCATCTGCCGCCAGTTGGCGGGTGTCAATTTTTTTTAAGATGCCGTTTACATTTGCATGGAGCCTGATGCCTGCATGCAGCTGGACACTGTCTGTGCGGATCGGATCAAGGGGGCGGTTTTGTGCAAAATCAAGGCTGTACTTTAAGATATCCACATGCAGGGCAGTCTTCAGCAGATGCGGCAGGCAGTCTCCGCCGGGTCTCGGGGTGAGTTCAATCAGACAGATCTGATTGCCGGAAACAATAAAATCAACCATGCACAGTCCCCTGTCAATTCCCAGCACACTTGCGGCCCGGAAAAGAACCTGCTCCAAATCCTCCTTTGTAACAGGTGCCGGAAGTTTTGCCGGAAGCATATAGCCGGTAATCGTTCCAAAGGGTTTTGACGGTGATTTGATTTTTGCTGCGGTCCGGATGATCCGGGCGGAATTGTTTTCAACGGTAAAGTCACAGGAATATTCAGTGCCGGGAATAAGTTCTTCAGCTACCATCAATCCTGTCTTGTTTCCGTCTTTACCAGCCGGTTGTCTGAATAGAGGGTGGTGCTTTCTGTTTTTCAACCCTTGTTTAATGGTGTTAAACGCAGCCCGGCATTCTGACGGGCCGGTGCATTTAAAAACAAGCTCGCTGCCGCTGCCGGTGATGGGCTTTAGCACGCATCCCACGGGCGTGGTTTTTAAAAAATCAATGGCTTCAGAAGCTTGATTGATGAGGGCGATTTTTGGGCAGGCAATGCCGTGCTGCTGCCAGACCCGTTTTGATTCTATCTTGTTCCGGCAGAGCTGAATGGCGTTGAAAGACGGATAGTCAAGGTTTAACTTTCCGGCCAGAAAAGCGGTAAGTTCCATGGACTCGCAGTCAAAACAGAAAATGCCGTCAAGGTTCAGTTCCCATTGATCAAGATGCTGCTGCAATGCATTGAAGACCAGGTCATGATCAGCCAGGGAAACCAGGAGTTCCTCGCAGGGTGCAGGACTATCCTCTGCTGCAGTCCGCCTGATGTCCGGCGCTGTGATAAAAACAGTTCTGTCCGGGCAGGAACGCCTGATCCAGTCAATATAATCAGACGTTGTTCCCACCACCAGCACTTTATTCATGCGCAAATTAAATTTTCCTTTAACCGCAACGCAACGTTTGAGAATTCAATTTTTTTACGGAGGTTTAATGCGTAGAGCGGCTTTGGTGTAAGATGAAACCTTTCTTTCCAGTTAAAATCTCCGCAGAGAAAATCAACAACCTTTAATTGCTGCATGCACGCCCAGTTCATGTGGTGCAGATTGATCAGCTTGGCCACCCCTTTGAACTCCGGATTTGTGCCGCCGGCCAGCATGGTATATGTTTTTTTGTACAACGCCCCGATATCTACAGCCGCAACTTTTTCCTTGATGAGAACAGTTGTAACACGGAGCATGCCGGTGCCGGCCAGAAAGGAGATCAGGTATTCAAAACCTTTTAAAAACCTTTTGTCGCTGAAATAGGAATTTTCTCCAAAGGCATCGATGTTCATTTTTAAAAACAAGTCCACGTCCTGCATCCGGTTATATTCAATCGATACTCCCTGGTTTTTCAGTTTTGCAAGTTCCGAATTCATCTTTTTTCTTGTTTTCCCTGAAAATTCAGATAGATAATTGTCAAACGCATATCCGTATTTTTGGGGGATAAACACATAACCGGTTTCATCGGGCGCCACAAGCCCCCGGGTTTGAAAATACGAATCATGGGTCAGATACCGGATATTCGCCGGTCCCGGAACCGCATCGATAAGGGCGGCCGACATATCCGGATGCCCGGAAAGAAGCCTGTTTTGTTCAAGCCAGGTCTGATGTTTCCATGTTTCCCCTGGAAAATGTCCGTATGTCCGGTCTTCTTCAATCCAGCAAAGGGCAATCATTCCTTTGGGAACATGGTCCTGAAGGGCGACAATAAAGTGCAGCGGCCGATTGTAACTTTTTTGAAAACATTCCCTGACCTGCCACAGATCAAAAACACAGCTGCGGGGCCAGAGTTGTTCCCAGGCCTGCCGGCATTCCTGCGGGTCATGGATTGTTTTAATCTGCCACATGAATCAGTACCTCATGGTCACATTGATATTGCTGTGCTTTCCGCCGAAAAAATCCATGGCAAATGCGCGAACAATCTCAGTGTCATAGGGTTTGCAACTGAAGACATCCAGGTAGACAGCATTTGACAGGTTGGCAAAATGGGCGGAAATCAGGGATGTTTCAATCAGCTGCACCATGGAATATCCGGCAACTTTTTCATCTTCGCCGAAATGAACGACCTGGGTCTCACCGAATCGTTTCATCTCGATTAACTCGCACAATTCTTTGACGAATCGTTTGATCAATTCTGCATCCCTGATTTTCATCGGGTCGCAGTCATAAATATCAATGGCAGAGGCAATCCCCCATGCATCTTTTTCCGGATTGATTTTAATTGCGCAATTTGTGTTCATTTATTTTATTTTCCTTTATTTGTCGCTTTGGTTGTCAGGTCGCTACCAGTCATTATCCTGGGGCTTTTTCCGTTTTGGTTTTCTATTTTGCTTTTTTCTCTTATAGTGTTTTTTGTTGTTGTCATCATCAAAGTATTCCCGAAATTTTGTGACTTTGTTTTTTTTTCTAACGTTGTTTTCTTCCCGATCAAAATCCTGTTCGTTCATTTTGGGTTTCCTTACTGATTTTCCATAATTTACCAATATCCGGACGGTTCGTCCGTTCTTTGGTGCCTTTATTTTGAAGGCCATTTGCATTTCCCATACCAGGTGGAATATTTTTTTACATGGTTGACTGGAAATGAACATAATTGTTTGAAATTATAAATAATTTATCATAAATTGTATGGATGCCCGCATTTAAAAACAGTTTTGCCGGAATGAATTTGTCTTATAATCGGAATTTTTAGCTCTCAATAGTTTTTTTAAGATATTTCAGTTCTTATTTTTGTCTTTGTATGATGATTTGTCTGATACTGCCTGACCGGTGAAGAAGCCTGTTCATGCTGAATATGGAAATAATTTTATTTTTCAATAGAGACGGCATTGGTTTTGCTAAGAAATTAACAGGAGAGTTTTGAGCACGCAGACATTGATTTGAGAAAGGAGAGCATATGGATACCTCACGACTTGAATATTTTAAAGAAGTTCTGAACGAGCAGTTGGCCAGATTATTAACCCAGGCCGGTATTGCCCTGTCAGAATTGGCCAATCAGGGTGATCAGCAGATTGAGTATCTGGACCGGGCTTCCGTATATACGGATCAGGCTATGAAGCTCAGAATTAAAAGCCGGGAAAGCCGGTTGATTAAAAAGGTCCGGCAGGCATTGGAAAGGATAGAAAACGGCACCTACGGGAAGTGTGAGGAATGCGGTGAAGACATTTCAATAAGACGGCTTGAAGCAAGACCGGTGGCAGCCAAATGTATTGACTGCAAGGAACAGGAAGAACAATTGGAAATGCTTGTAAAATAAAGTTTCCTGCTTCTTTATGGAGGAAAAAAGGAATTTAAAGTTCCTTTTTTCCTCCTTTTTTTTGGGCTTCTGCAGCCTCAAGATTCCGGATCCGGGCTTTTAATTCTTTCATACGCAATTCCCTGTCCACAAATAATTTGTTGACCCGTTCAAGCCTGGCTGTTTTTTCTTCAAGCTCTTGGGTCCGTTCGCGAACACGGTTATCCAACGCGTCAAAAGCCTGCCTGAGTTCAATTTCCATTTGTTTGCGCTGGCTGATATCCACGATAAATCCTTCAATGCCGGCCAGTTCCCCGCTATCGTCATATATGGCCCGGCCGTTGGACTCCACCCAGATCCGGGTTTTATCTTTGCGGTACAATTCCAGGAGATAACCGGTCACGATTTTTTTTGTTTTTATCTCTTTTAAAAATTCCTGCTGCTGTTCGGGGTTGACATAGAGCTGGCTGCCGATGTCTGTGATGCTCCGGATCAGGTCCAGGGGGGAATCATATCCCAGAATGTCTGCAAGGGCAGGATTTGCTTTGAGAAATCGACCGTTAATGGCGGTTTTATATATGCCTTCCACAGCATTTTCAAATATGCTGCGGTATTGTTTTCCGGATTCTTCAACCTGGTTTGTTCGCCGGGTGATCTGACCGGCCATTTTGTTGATTTCCCGGATAATCATATTGATGTCACTGTGAACGACAGGGTCCAGCCGGCTTTGATAGTCTCCGTCGGCAATTTGCCGGATGCCCCTGATCAGGTTCTGCAGGGGACGGTTGAGAAATGATTTCAAAATAAAGTGGGTTGTCAGGCCGATGGCCAGGATGACGCAGGACAGAATTAAAACGGTCAGCGTCATCCAGGCCATGCGCTCTTTTCTTATTTTTTCCCGCGTGAATAAAATTCTGACATCACCAACTGTTGCGCCTTCCCAGACAACGGTCTGTTTCCGGTCAAACACATTTACCATCTTTTCCGGAAGCTGCTGGAACACGATGGTCGAGTCCATAATCACGGTGATGCCGGCGATTGATTCCGCCTGAAGCGTTGCTTCTGCAATCCTGCGGACAATCTGTGTTTCAAAATTGAACATGGGCAGGGCAATATTCTTGCAGAATTCATCAATCGAATGATCTGCATAGGATTCAAGATCTTTATTTGCAACAGACATGGCCCAGGCGTAGTAGAGCAGGCTGACGACAAGAACAATTGCAACAAGACAGGAAATCAGCACTTTTATCAAATCACGGGAAATGGTCCGGCCGGTTGTACCTTTCTGGCTGTTTTGCATGGTCATGTCAGCACGTCCTATTTTTTTTCTGTCCGGCAGATGGAGACGATCCGGCGCTGCGCAATATCCAGCAGGTTTTTTACGGGTTTGCCTTCAACCAGGATTTCTTTGATCGTATTTTCAAACACAGTGTTGATTTCCGGTTCTTTTGGATGCCTTAACCGGTGTCGCATATTTGCCATAGCCGTTGCAAGCTCCGGCAGATAGGGATTTTTTACCTTTAATTGCCCATTGGTGTAAACGGAACGGGTGGCCGGGATAAAAGAATTTGAATTCAGGGCCAGGTCAAGCTGAGTATCATCTTTGAAAAAATAATTTAAAAATTCAATGGCACCTTCCTTGTTTTTGCTGAAGGAATTCACGGCAAAATACCAGGAACCGATAACTGAAAAGGAGGATTGCCCTTGTTTTAACGGCGGGATGGGCAGTATGCCGAATTTTCCGGCTATTGAAGAGTTTTCAAAGTCTGCTATCCGGTTGTTCCAGGTCAGAATGTAGGCTGATTTTCCGGCCATGAATTTTTTTTTGGCATTGACGTATGCGCTTTTCAATGTTTCAAAGCCTGCCCGGTCGGGCAGCACCCGGTTTTTTGTCAGAGCCTGCAGAGCCGTCAGGGTGTCAACGTTGGAAGAGTGATTGACAATAACCTTGTCGTTTTCAATGATGCCGCCGCCGTTGCTCCATAGAAAGGGCAGAATATCGAGATGAATGGCGGAATAGTGAAGGGTCAGGCCATGATCGAGGTGTTCTTGTTCCACCAGCACTTCTGCATTGTGCGCCAGCTCTTTTAACGAACGGGGCAGGGCAAGCCCATGCTTTTTATGCAGATCCCTGCGATAGAAAAGCACCAGCCCTTTGTTGCAGAAGGGAAGGGCGTATAGCCTGCCGTTTTCTGAAGCTGAATCCGCAAGGCCGTTGATGAAATTATCCGGCCGGGCGATTTTTCCGGTGATATCTTCCAGCCACCTGTCCTGAATCATCCCGGCCAGCCAGTTGTTATCGATAAATGCAATGTCGATAATTTCTTTTGAACCGCCCCTTGCTGCTCCTTCCTGATTAAAACGGAACCGGTTAATGGCAAATTGCCAGTTCCGATACTGCCGGTTTTGCACAACTATATGGTAATCGGTTTGAGACTCATTAAATGCATGGACCACGTTAACGATGTCTTCTCCCGTTATTGAAAGGACCAGCTTTGTCCGGGCCGGGGCCGTATTGGTGACCAGGAGCATCAATAGGGCCGACAGCCAGGAAATGATATGTTTCATTACCGTTTATCCTGTTGATTACGCATTTATTATTTAAAAATGATCGGGCAGATCTATTGTTACAATTGTTTTGTCTTCTTCATCCGATGTCAGAAAATGTATGTCTCCCTTGTGTATTTCAGCGATGAGCCGTGCTGAATATGTTCCCAATCCTGTTCCGCCATGTTTGCCGTATGAAACGAATTTTTCAAAAAACCGGTTCCGGACTTCCGGATGAACCGTCCCCTGATTTTGTATGCGGATAGTGATACCGGCCGTATCTGAAAAGGATATCAGCAGCGACCCGCCTTTCGGGGAGGCCTCGGCTGCATTGGTGATCAGGTTGCTCATCATTGAATAAAAAAAGAGTTCATCGCAGAAAACATTAAACCGGGTATCATCTGACCGGTCCTGCCCGTTAATAATCATATTCACTTCCAGGTTCATTGTCCGGATGATATCTTTAATTCCGAGAAAAATCATATCCATCAGCGGCAGGATATCTGTCTTTTTTGCATTCAGGGAGCATCTTCCGGTTTCCATCCGGTAAAGATCCAGGGACCGGTTTATCATGTTCAGCATGGTATAACATGCATCCACCTGGTTTTGAAGCAGTCTCCTGTGTTTTTGGGCGTCAGCCGGTAATTCATAGGCAAGCAGTCTGGCCGTACCCAGCATAATCTGGAGGGGGTTTTTCAGGTCGTGCCGGCCAATCTGTTCAACCAGTTCCCGTAACTTTATATTTTCTTTTAATATCTCGTTCTGCCGCTGAAGTTCCTTTCTTGCCTCGGCCAGTTCCAGGTGTGTTTTTACCCTTGCACGGATCACGGAAAAACTTAAGGGTTTGGTAATATAGTCCACAGCCCCCAGTTCAAAGCCCCGGGTCTCGTCAACCGCATCGGCCAGGCAGGTGACAAAGATGACAAGCACATCTTTTGTCCTGTTGTTCTGTTTGATCCTTCTGCAGATCTCATACCCGTCGATCCCCGGCATCACAATATCCAGAAGGACCATATCCGGCGGATCCTTGTCAATCTCTTCAAGCGCGGAATGACCATCCATGGCCACCCTGACCCGATATGTATCACTGAGACATTCAACCAGGATATCGATGTCCGATTCAACATCATCTACCACCATCACCGTATATTGTTTTAAATGATTATCTTCCATAAGTATTTTTTCCATGAGTTATTTGAGCAGGGTTTGCCGCTCTTCATCAAAATCTGCAAATTTCAATGCAATTTCCCGGAATTTCCCGGATATATTTTCAAACATGTTTACAATATCCGGATCAAAATGGGTGCCTTTGCCGTCAAGAATAATGGATACGGCTTTGGAGTGAGGAAAAGACTGTTTATAGACGCGCCTGCTGACCAGGGCATCATACACATCGGCAATCGCCATCAGACGACCGGATATGGGGATTGCGTCTCCTTCCAGGCCCTGCGGATAACCTGAACCATTCCATTTTTCATGGTGTGTAAACGCGATTGTCCTGGCATGTTTTAAAAATGAATCCGGGCCCAGCTTTTCTTCTGAAATTGAAATGGCGTCCCGGCCGTAAATGGTATGCTTTTTGATTTCATCAAATTCCATTTCAGTCAGTTTTTTGGGTTTTAAAAGGATCTGGTCCGGAACACCGACCTTGCCGATATCGTGAAGCGGTGCCGACTTATACATCATTTCAATGCTGTCCTTATCAAGCAGGGACTTATAACCGGAGATGTTCTGTAAATGCTGAGCCAGGCACTTGACATAATTCTGGGTCCGTTTGATATGCCCGCCGGTTTCAGGGTCCCGGAACTCAGCCAGGGTTCCCAGGCATTCTATGGTAACTTCCTGGGTTAATAAAAGTTCACTGGTCCGCTCCTTGACCAGTTCCTCCAGATGGTCCCTGTGACGCTTCAGTTCCAGATGGTTGTTGACCCGGGATTTGACAAGTTCGGTGCTGAACGGTTTGGTGATGTAATCGGCTGCCCCCAGGGCCAGTCCCTTGGCCTCGTTGCTTTCCTCGTTCAAAGAGGTCAGAAAAATGACCGGGATATCCCGGGTGGTGATATCTGATTTAATTCTTTTACAGACTTCATATCCGTCAATTCCAGGCATGATGATATCCAGCAGGATAAGATCCGGCGGAATCTTGCGGATATTTTTCAAAGCAGAGTCTCCATCCATGGCGACACTCACCCGAAAGCTGTCTCCAAGCAGGTCAACCAGGATGTCGATATTGGTTTCCATATCATCGACAACCAGTATGCGCATATTTGACAGATCCGACATACGTTCTCCCTAATTTTTTTTTAATTGTTCAAAGAGCTGCTCTAATATATCTGAAGCTTCTTTGAATTGATACTTTGAAATGCAGCGGTTCAGCTTATTAATAGCTTGGCTGTATTTATCAGGCCAGGAAAAGCCTGTCATCTTTTTTATTATCTGCTTGGCTGGTTTTGCCTCGGAGTCATGAACATAGGGGGCAAGTTCCAGAGCCAGGTTTAAAAGGGCGGCAGAGTCTTTTTCCGGCCCTTTTGAATGATTTCCGGCATGGCGTGAACCATTCTCAGAAAGCTGCCGCATGGATGCCAGGGCGATGTCCAGATGTTTTTTAAATTCAGCGATCAGGTCCTGCACCCGGTCGATACGATTATCCCGGATTGCAGTTTCAAGGTCTTCTGCCGCATTCTGCACATCCAGGGCACCGATATTTCCTGACACACCCCGGATGGAATGGGCCAGGCGCTGGGCTGACTCTGCGTCATTTTTTTCCAGAGCTTTTTCTATTTCTTCGGCTGAATGGATGAAATCCCGTTGAAATTTGTCCACGATTTTCAGATAGAGTGTTTTATTATTCCCCAGCCTGGACAGTCCCACGGTAACGGACATGCCGGGTTTGTCGCTTAAATTCCCGATTTCTTGCCCGGGCTGCTTGTGTACTGTTTTTTTAACGATCCGGCTCCTGCTGGTTGAAGACCCCGGCCTGATCCATTTTAACAGGGTGGAAAACAATTTATCCGGATCAATGGGTTTGGTGATGTGGTCGTTCATGCCGGCATCAAGGCTTTTTTCCCTGTCCCCGGTCATGGCGTGGGCTGTCATGGCAATGATGGGCAGTTCGTCAATTCCTTTAGCCTCCCGAATTTTTCCAGCAGCCAGATAACCATCCATGACCGGCATCTGGATATCCATCAGTACCATGTCAAACGGTTTCTCTTTTGCCATTTTTACCGCCGCTTCTCCGTTATCGGCAATCCGGACATTAAAACCGGCCTGCTCCAGGATTTCACAGGCAACCTGCTGATTGATCTCATTATCTTCAACCAGCAGAATATGAGCCCCCAGAATCGGTCCCAGTTCCCGGACCACCCTGTTATGTGCGGATTTAAGATCGGGCAGCCGGGTTGTTTCCTTGTCAAAGATCTGCATGATACTGTTGAAAAGACTGGAAGAGTTGACGGGTTTGACAAGGAATCCGTCGATTCCTGCAGATTCCGCCTTTTTCATGATATTTCCCCCGCAATAGGATGTCACCATGATGATGGCTGGAATTTTCGGCAGACCCGAGTGGGATTTGATCTGAATTGAAGCTTCGATCCCATCCATTTCCGGCATCCGCCAGTCCATGATAACCAGGTCAAACGGACGGCTTTCAGCTGCCCGTTCCAAAGCCCGGAGCCCGTCCTTGCCTGTGGCTGCCAGACCGACTTCAAATGTGAACGATTCCAGCATATTCTTAAAGACCGTTTGTGCGGTAAAGTTGTCATCCACGACCAACACCTTCATGCCGCGCAAATCCGGAGCAGGTTCAAAGCATTTTGTTTTCTTTTTCTTGCCCATGCCGAATTCTGCGGTAAACGTAAAACAGCTTCCCTGTCCGGGATCGCTTTCCGTCCGGATTTGTCCGCCCATCATTTTGACCAGGTTGGAACAGATGGCCAGGCCAAGGCCTGTGCCGCCATATTGCCGGGTGATGGAGCTGTCTGCCTGGGTAAACGGCTGGAAGAGCGTTTTAAGCTGGTCAGGTGTCATTCCGATTCCTGAATCCTTGACTGAAAATTTAAGCAGGACGCGTCCCTTTTCATTTTTTATCAGATCAGTTGAGATGACGATTTCACCTTTTGGGGTAAATTTAAGTGCATTATTGGCAAGGTTGATTAAAATCTGTCCCAGGCGCAACGGATCGCCCACCAGGGACCCAGGCACATCCAGTGCTGTTACAAAATGTACTTCCAGGTTTTTATTTTCAGAGGCTTTAACCGATACAAGGTTTGCCAGGTTGTCCAGCACATCGTTCAGGCTGAATTCCACTGATTCCATATCCAGCTTGCCGGCTTCAATTTTTGAAAAATCAAGAATATCATTAATGATGCCCAGAAGGGATTGGGAAGAAGATTGAATTTTGTCTAAATAATCAGTCTGTTTGGGCATCAGGCTGGTCTGGGACATCAGGTAAGTCATGCCGATGATGGCGTTCATGGGGGTTCTTATCTCATGGCTCATATTGGCCAGAAATTCACCTTTGGCACGGTTGGCATTTTCTGCAGCTTCCTGGGCTTTTTCCAGACACTTTTTGGATGTGTTCAGATCTTCTACCAGATTCAGCATGGCATCCTGGGTTTTCTGCAATTCCATGGTCCGTTCTTCAACCCGCTTTTCCAGGGTTTTGCTGAAATTTGCGATTTCCTGCTCTGCCGCCTTTCGCTCGGTAATATCCTGAATCACTGCCAGGACCATTTGCGTATCTGAAATCGTTGTAGGGCTCAAAGAAATTTCAGTATCAAACGTTGTTTTATCAGACCGTGCGCACTCCCAGTAGAACCTTTGGCGCCGACCGTCTGCCGCCTGTTCAAATTTTGTTTCCAGGTCCTGTTTTGAAAGATGTTCATCCGGCTGATACTCAGAAGAAAAATGGTGAAACAGGGTGCCGGTCATGTCCGAATCGCTGCAGCCGAACATTTTCAAGGTTTCCTGGTTGCAATCCATGATTTTCCCTTTATCCAGAATGAGAACCGCATCATTTGAGGCCTCGAACAGGGAACGGTATTTTTTTTCACTGTTCTCGATCAGGCACATCCGTTCTTCCAGATCCCGGGTCATTTTATTGAACGCTGCGGCAAGCCGTCCGACAACATCCCGGCTTTCATATATAAACGGTTTTTCAAAATTCCCTTCGGCAACCTTCTGAGCCCGGGACGCCAGAGACAGGATCGGACGGCTGACCAGGCGGGACAGGAATACACAGGCAAGAATACTCAAAAATACGGCTGTAAACACAATGATGGAAATTTTAATTCTAAGGGAAGAAATTTCCCTGCTTACACCATCTAAGGTAAATCCCACCCGGACGGAGCCAACCAGACTTCCGGCAATGTGAATGGGAGAAACCGCCTCAAATCCGGTACCGGGAATCCGTGTAATCCCGTTTGTTCCTGTTCCTGTGATTCGAATTTTTGGCGGCCCGGAATACTGGTAAAAGCTTCCGTCCCAGGAATGATCACTGTGGGAAAGGATGCGGCCGTCATTGTAGTCAACCACAAAGGCATAAATGATATCTTTTTCCTGTTTTAAGCTTTCCACAAACGAGTCCAGAATGGTTTTGTTGTATATTACATAGGGATTGGACATGGAAAGGGCTGCAAGATACGTGTTGCGCTTTACACGGACATTGGTCGCCTGGGTCATGGACTGTTCAAGCGTTTTTGTTGAAATCAGGGCAATGGAGGTTGCAACGATAATGACGGGTATGGTAGCCAGCAGGGTGAATTTGAAAGCAAAACTTCTGTCTCTGAATAAAAAATGGAATCGATGCATGAAAAGCCGGGTTCCTTTACTCAAGCGAAATATCGTTGAAGTTAAGCATGCCGGTTGGGGATGGATAAAATCCTTTTACACGTTCCCTGACACCATAGAATTCCTCGCCGGCATATCCGAAAAGCATGGGCGCATCCTGATAAATAATTTTTTGAATTTTTTTATAGTATTCGTTTCTCTGGAAAGGATCCATTGTCTTTTCAGCCGACAGCAGAAGTTGGTCCACCTTTTTGTTTGAATAATTGGAAAAATTACCCCGTCCGTCGGTTTTGAGTTTCGGCCAGAGGATACCCACGGGATCAAGCGTGGTATTTCCCCAGGAAGTCACTAGAATGTCGGCTTCCTGATTTTTCATGGCTGCCCTGATTTCATCCTTTTCCCCTATTGTGATGGAGGACTGGACACCGGCTCTGGACAAAAACAATGAAATGGCATTGGCAAATTTACCGAATTTATTCAGACAGACAATTTTTACGACATATTGCTCTGGGACGGCTGCATTTCGAAACAGCCGTCTCGCTTCCCGGGGTGCATACGGATACGGCAGCAGGTCGGCATTATACGCAGGGGCATGGTGCAGGAGGATTGTCGGCAGGACCCGCGCCCTTCCCTGGAATACTGAGTTGACAATTTCCCGCATGTCCACGGCATAGTTGACTGCCAGCCTTGCATCACGCTTGTTGAACGGCGGTTTTTTACAATTAAGATCGGCAAAATAACTCCGGGTGGCCGGCTGACTGACAACACGGATTCCCGGAAGAATGTCAAGTAAGGAGACGGTTTCAATAGAGACATCGGTGATAATGTCGGCTTCACCTTTCTTTAAAAGAGCCAGCCGTTGGATCTGGTCGGAAACGGGTTTGAAAATAAGGTATTTGATTGCGGCTTTCCGTTCCGGCAGGTTTTGGGGCACATTCCGGCCGTAAGTGTCAAATCTTTCCAGAACCAGTGTACCGTCTCTGGTTTGTCTGACGAATTTAAAAGGGCCAGTGCCCACCGGGGCATCGGCAAACTGCTTGGATCCAATTTGCTCAAGATATGATTCAGGGATAATCTCCTGCAGGCTGAGCATCAGCGGAAGAACCGGCCATGGCCTGTCCGTCATGATCCACACCGTATGAGGATTAATTATTTTTACATCTGATACTCTTGCAAGCAATGTCTGCCTGGGAGATGTCCGGCCGTCCAGTCTGCCTTCTTTTGTCACCCGGTCCAGTGTAAATTTTACATCTGCTGCTGTGAATTCGTCCCCGTTATGGAAACAGATACCTTTTTTAAGTTTGAATTCCCAGGTTGTCGGGTTCACTGCCTGCCATGATTCTGCCAGTTGGGGAACGACCTTCAGATGCCTGTCCCGTGTTGTCAGGCTGTCAAAGATATTTTTTATCACCATCTGGGTATCCCTGTCCCTGTGATTGGTAGGGTCCAAAGATACGATACGGCTGGACAGGCAAACCGTCAGGGTGTCTTTTTTTGAAGCATCGGGCGGCCCTGCGCCTGACACGGGAAATGTCATTGCCAGGATTATGAAAAACATGATGAAAATCGTTTTTATGTTGATCTTCATTTGCACAGTCTCACGGCTCCGGATCGGATTGGGGAAGCTTTATTCCTGCTTCTTTAAAGTATTTTAAGGCTCCCGGGTGCAACGGGGCGCTCAGCGCCTCAAGCATATTGTTTTTTGTCAGATTTCCATATGCCGGGTGAAGTTTTTTGAATGCCTTAAGATTCGAAAAAATTTCTTTCACAATACTATACACAACCTTTTCAGGAATATCAATACTGGTGCAGAATGTCGCTTTTACCCCAAAGGTTTCAACATCCGACTCATTTTTTGCCAGGGGATAAAATTCAATGGGGATCCATGCTTTTGCATAATAGGGCCATCTGGTGACAAGCTCATCAATGCATTTGCCTGTAAACGGGACAAAATGTACTTTTCGTTCCCCGCGGGTGGCATTTAAGATAGCGTCACTGGGATGGCCGACCGTATAAAAAAAAGCATCAACCCTGCCTTGCTGCAGCAGTTCCGCAGAATCTTCCGCGCGGACGGCCTGTGTGTTTATCCGTCTTTTCCAGTCGATTCCGCATGACTGCATGGCATCAATGGCATTGCCCCGCGGGCCTGATCCCGGGCTGCCGATATTGACGGTTTTGCCGATAAGATCGGTTAAGGAAATAATTTTCGCGTCTGTACCTGTCAGCAGGACGACACTTTCCGGGTGAAAACTGCAGATGCTACGAAGCCGTTTTTGAGGTCCTCTCTCTTCCCACTCACTGCTTCCGTTCCATGCTTGAAATTGCCGGTCGGACTGTACAATGCCGAATTCAAGATCACCCATCATCATGGCGTTTATATTAAAGACCGACCCGCCGGTTGCTTCATACCGGACCTCAATTCCATGTCTTTTTCTGCTTTGATTGACAATGGCTGCGATGGCTTTCCCGGTGGGATAGTAAATGCCGCTCGCTGCCCCGGTTCCAATGGTGACAAATGTCTCCTGGGCGAAAACCGCCGGCACGACGGTGAAAAGCAGGGCAAATCCGGCAAAGGCAACAATCCGACAGATAAAATATCTGTTCTGATTTATTTTTAGTCGGCATATGTCCATGGCAAACGATACGAATTTTTTTAAAAAAAACGATTCAGCATTTTTATTTATACTGCGATTAAAAATTTTGACTGTACCCATGCATTATTTCACCAGTTTTCAATTCAAGCAACAATTTTGTCGGCTTTTTTATTAAAAGTTCTTTTTAGTAATTTTAGGTAATTATTACTGACAAATAGTCTCTTGTTATTTAAAAAAGCTTGACTAATTACTTGTTCAAACATATCTATCCGTTGACACAATAAAATAGACAAGTGAACCAAAGACATTAAAAGGAGGCTTGAAACATGCTAATTCGTTTTTTAAGAACCATTCGGTTTACAGCGGTATTCTTTATTGCGGGATTGATTGTTTTGCCGGTGCTCGTATCAGCCGGGACAAACAGAGTGATCGTGGACCAGCTTGGCAGATCCGTAACAATCCCTGCAAAAGTAGACCGGGTTGTTATTTTAATGCACCATGCATTGGACGTGGCTGTTGAACTTGGTGCACAGGATAAAATTGTCGGCATTCTCAGCGATTGGCAGAAGTATCTTCCGGCCGGGTTTAAAAAGGCTTGGCCTGAAATTGACACCGTAGCAACACCCGGTGATCTGAGAACGTCCGTGAACACAGAAGAATTGTTAAAGTTAAAACCGGACGTTGTTATCATTACCCATTATATGATGGGAAAAACCGGTAAACAGATTGAAGCGCTTGGCCTCCCGGTGATCGGGCTTTCCTTTTACAAGGCCGGTTTTGAGGAAGCCTCCGTTCTGAACCCGAAGCTGAAAGATCCGAATAAGTCATATACTGAAGGAACCAAAGAAGCGGTCAGGCTGCTGGGTGATATTCTGGACCGCAAAGAACGGGCTGAAAATCTGTTGGCCCATATTTTCAAGAATCGCCAATTGATTGAAAAAAGACTGGGCCAGTTAAAAAAGGGCGACCGCGTCACCACATATATGGCCTATCCCAAACTTTTTTCCATGGGAACGGGAAAATATGCATCCGTGATCATGGAAAGAGCCGGCGGATTGAATGTTGCCATGGAAATGTCCGGGTACAAGCAGGTATCCATGGAAGAAGTTCTAAAATGGAATCCTGAAGTGATTTTCACCCAGGACCGGTATAAATTTGTTGCAGACCAGATCACGACGTCTGATTCCTGGCAGTCGGTTCAGGCAGTAAAAAATCATAAGGTTTTTATTACTCCCGAGTATGTGAAGCCCTGGGGACATCCCTGTCCTGAATCCATCGGGCTGGGGGAATTGTGGATGGCTAAAAAGCTGTATCCTGAAAAATTTAAAGATATCGACATGCAGGCCTATGCAGACGATTATTATAAAAAGTTCTATGGGATTCCATACACTGGAAATAATTAATGTCGTCTGATCATCGGATTCCCGGCATCCGTCTATAAAGTGCTTGTCTGGGTGCTCCCGCTTGTCTGTTTTGTTCTGGCCATGCTTTTCGGCCGGTATGGCGCGTCCCCCTGGGCGGTTTTAAAGCTCGTTGCCGGAAAAATGACCGGTATGGACGCTAACTGGTCTTTCACTCTGGAAACGGTGGTGTTCAAAATCCGGCTTCCCAGGGTTTGTGCCGCCATGCTTATCGGTGCCGGCCTGTCGGTTTCCGGCGCTTCTTTTCAGGGCGTTTTCAGAAATCCGCTGGTGTCTCCTTTTATTCTGGGGGTGGCCACGGGTTCCGGTTTCGGTGCGGCTGTAGCGATTCTTTTGTCCGGCCATTCCCTGGTGATCCAGGCCAGCGCTTTTTTGTCCGGTACACTGGCCGTTCTCATCAGCTATGGCCTGACCCGGATATATAAAACCTCTTCCATACTGGTCATGGTATTGTCCGGGGTGATTGTGGGTGCATTTTTTTCCGCATTGATATCATTGATAAAATATGTCGCAGATCCCTATGACAAACTGCCGGTGATTGTTTTCTGGCTCATGGGCTCCCTTGCAACTATCTCCATGAAAGATCTTTTGATTATTCTTCTGCCGGTAAGTGCAGGTACCATCGCAATGCTTGCCCTGAGATGGAAAATCGGTGTGCTGTCCATGGGTGAGGAAGAAGCCCGATCCCTGGGGCTGGAGGCCGGCCGTCTTCGGGTGGTGCTGATCATGGCGGCAACCCTGGTAACGGCATCGGCCGTGGCGGTCAGCGGTGTGATCGGATGGGTGGGCCTTGTGATTCCCCATCTGGCCCGGATGATCGGCGGGCCGGATTACCGGCGGCTGGTTCCGCTTTCCCTTTCCCTGGGCGCCTGCTATCTGCTGTTTATTGATACCCTGTCCAGAAATCTGGTTGCAGGAGAAGTGCCCTTAGGGATTTTGACGGCAACCGTTGGAGCACCGTTTTTTGCCCTGATTCTTAAGAAAGGAACCCTTGGCTGGTCATGATCCTTGAAGTAAATAATGCGGGGTTTACCTACGAGAATGCCAAAACAAGCGTATTTGAAAATGTCCGGATGTCGGTGGAATCGGGTAAAGTTCTGTGCATCCTTGGTCCGAACGGTGTGGGCAAAACAAGCCTTTTAAAGTGCATTGCAGGCCTTTTGCCGTTGTCCGCAGGAACCATTCATTGCAAGGGAAAGGAGTTGAGCCGTCTGAAACAAAACCGGATTGCAAAGGTGATGGCTTATGTTCCGCAGATCCATTATCCGGTTTTTGCCTATTCTGTTTTTGAAACCGTGCTCATGGGGCGGACGCCGTATCTTGGTTTTTTTTCTTTTCCCGAACCCAAGGATGAACAGGTGGCGGAATCTGCCATTGAGGCATTGGGAATCACCCATCTGAGCGACAAGGCCTATACACAGATTTCCGGCGGTGAACGGCAGCTTGTGATGTTTGCAAGAGCCCTTGCACAGGAGCCGGAAGTGATCATTCTGGATGAACCGACTTCCCATCTGGACTATGGCAACCAGGTCAAAATATTATCGCTCATCCGTCAGTTATCACGTAAGGGTGCCGCAGTGATCATGACCAGCCATAACCCGGATCACGCCTTTATGATTGCAGATAAGGTCGGGATAATGTTTGAGCGGAACATCCATGGATTTGAACATCCCAGAACAGCAGTAACAGAGCAGGTCCTGAACAGGATATACGGTATCCGGGTCAGGCTGCAGGATGACCCGGTGTTTGGAAAGATCTGCGTTCCCGCGTTGACTAAATGTAGTGAACCCGGCCAAATGCCCGGGTCAGTTTATCGGCTGTAATGGGTTTGACAATATAAGATTCATAACCTTCCTGGAAATCAGTTTCAATGCCTGGTTCCGGTTCCTGTGAATACAGCATGATGACCCTGGCCATATCCTCCCTGGTTACATCCTTGGACGCTTCCCATTTTCTGATTTTCTGCAGCACCTCGGTGCCGCCGAAATCAGGCATGTCAACATCCAGAAATATCAGGTTATAGGTATCCATATCCTTGTGGGCCCGCAAAAAAGCATTCAGCGCTTCAAGGCCGTTGACAGCCACATCACATTCCCCGTACTGGGAGAGAATTTTTCTTGCATTCTTTCTTGAACTGAATTCGTCATCAACCAGCAAAAATTTCATGAACAGGTTGTTTACGGAATAGGACACGATGAAGTTTTCCAGTTCTTTACAGGTGTCGGACAATCGATGGTATTCTTTTTCCACCTGTGAGGCGTTTCCGGCATCATATGCACGGTCCAGGGAAAAGGCGGCATCCATGATCGGCTTGCTGGAAAGATGTTTGACCGAATCTCTGAATGCCAGCAGAGCATTTTTTACTTTCTGAGGAACAGCGCCATCAATAAAGCTTCTGATGTCATCAAGCATGGGGCCGTGGTTCCGGGAGAAATCATCAAAACACTCTTTGACCAGGTGTTTATCTCCATGCATGGTTTTGAATAATTCATCAAGATCGATGATATCATTTTTAATAACAGCAGGTTCCTGTTCTTTTCCTTTGACCACGACAGGCTGCTGGGCCTGTTGGGCCTTTAACGCGTCTGAACTGTTCAGAATGGCATCTTCAAGGGCTTTGCGTTTGATTGGCTTGGTGGTGAAATCATCCATGCCCGAGGCTAAAAATCGTTCCCGGTCTCCTTTCATGGCATTGGCCGTTAACGCGATGATCGGTATATGGGTGTTTTTTTCTTTTTCAAGCTCCCTGATCTGCTGTGTGGCTTCAAGCCCGTCCATCACCGGCATCTGTCCATCCATCAAAATAATGTCAAACTCTCCTTTGGTGTATAACTCAACCGCTTCCTTCCCGTTTTGGGCAACTGTAATTGTGTGACCGAGCTTTTCAAGCATATTGACCGCCACTTTCTGATTCATCTTATTGTCTTCTGCCAATAAAATCTTCAGATTTTTTACTGCGTCGTCCAAAGCGGTTTTCGGCTCTTCGATGCCTATTCTGGAGACCACCTTTTTCCCTTTATTGAGTCCGTGGAGATCTTTTAAACATTCCAGAATATGACCGCGATATACAGGTTTGGCGATCTGGGCATTAAATCCCAATGTTTTCAAGCTGGTTTTATCCAGCCGTTTGCCGGTATAGGTCATGAGAATCAAGTTGGTATCTTTGATATCCGGGTTATCCAGCAATTGTCCGGCAAAGGTTTTTCCATCAATGTCCGGCATTTCCATGTCAATGAAAATATTGTCAAACGGCTTGCTGCCCAGCTTGGCATCCATGATTTTTTCCATGGCCATCACAGAGTTCTGGGCACTGTCCACCCTGCATCCCAGGGAAGATAAATGAAGATGCATGGCCGTTCTGCACGAATCCGTGTCATCCACCACCAGGCAGTTTAACCGCTTTAATTCAGGTGGTGTCTCAAGCCTTTTGACTCTGGTTCCGGACTGTTTTTCAAACTGGGCGGTAAACCAGAAATTGGAGCCCTCTCCCTCCTTGCTTTTCACGCCGATTTCGCCACCCATGAGTTCGGAAAGCTGTTTGGAAATGGTCAGGCCAAGGCCGGTGCCCCCGTATTTCCTGGTAGTGGACGCATCAACCTGGGAAAAAGATTGAAAGAGCCGGTTTATTTTATCGTCCGGGATACCAATACCGGTGTCGATAATTTCAAATCGCAGGGAAACCTGGCGGTCGGTTTCACCAATATAGGACACCCGCAGAAGCACCTCTCCCTTTTCAACGAATTTTATCGCATTCCCTGACAGATTAATGACAATCTGCCGCAGCCGGGTGGGATCTCCTTTTAGAAAATTGGGAACATTTTCTTCAATCAGGCAGATAAACTCAATGTTTTTTTCCTGGGCTTTGGTGGCCATGATCTGGCTGATATCGTGAAGGGTTTTTGCAAGATCAATATCAATGACTTCCAGCTCCAGCTTGCCGGCTTCAATTTTGGAAAAATCAAGAATATCATTGATAATATTGAGCAGGGCCTGGGCGCTCTGGCGGATAGATTCGGCATAGTCCTTCTGTTCGCTTGACAATTCCGTTTCCAGGAGGATGTCGGCCATGCCCATGACACCGTTCATGGGAGTACGGATTTCATGGCTCATGTTCGCCAGAAAAGCACTTTTGGCAATATTTGCTGTTTCAGCTTCTTCTTTGGCTTTTTTTAAGCTGGAGGTCTGCTCTTCAATCAGGCGCTCAAGATTTTTTTTGGAGACCTGGCTTTGAAGATGAACAGCGATTCTGGCCAGCAAAAGTTCCTTGATAAACGGTTTGGCGATAAAATCGCTGGCGCCGGCGGTAAAAATGGCGGATTCGGTTTTCTGGTTGGCCTGGGACGTTAATAAAATAACCGGCAATGATTTAAGCTTTGGATCGGTCTTGATTTCCCGGCATAACTGCTCTCCGTCCAGGTTGGGCATATTCAGATCCGTCAGGATAATATCAATTTCCGGGGCTGGCTTGCTGAGAAGATAATTCAGTGCAACAGCACCGTCTTCAGCCGTGTGAACAAGGTAGCCTGCTTCTTCAAGGATAGTTCTTACATTGGATCGGATAAATTGAGAGTCATCTACAATCAGAACACCAGGCGGCTTTGTTTTTTCCAAGGCAGTGACCTTTCAATTTGATTGTCATAGGAATAAAAGCTGATATATTCATCTATTAAAAAAAGATAGTAACAAAGTTATCAGTACTGGTCAACTATTGCCGGAAGATGCTGCTAAAGACCTGTTCCGGTTAAAATCGCTGCCTTTTCTTTCACCTTGTTATTAAATTTTTTCGCGTAAATGATATAACGCTCATGACTGCCCCGGCAAATTAAGTCAATTCCGTCATGGGCTTCAACCTCAAAAAACAGTTTTTTACCTTTGACTGCCTTAAGTTTCACTTTTGCCGTAACTTTCAGCCCCGGTGGCGTAGCAGCAACATGACTCACGTTAATATGAATGCCTACGGTCTGTTCTGCAGGCCAGTCAAGGTGGGGATTTATTGCCTGAATGCAGGCCCATTCCAGGAAACCAACCATATACCCGGTGGCGAAAACATGCGGCATGGCCTGAAATTCCTCAGATTCAGGGAATAATGCCGGAACAGTTTTTTTATCAGTGATGACAATGGAAAATTCGCTTTCAATCCCCGGCTTTAATGTATCTTTCATCAGTATCCCTTTCTTCACATAACGGTCGTTTGTTTCAACAAAACATATTCAACCATTTGTGCTTTTCAAGTTTTTATTTCATCAATTGGCAGTATTTGCCTCCCATACTGAATCGTTAAAATTGAAATTTGTTTCACTTCAATGCGATAAATGATTCAATAATTCCCATGGATAAGTTCTCTAAACAGATTATTACAGATTTCCGGGAAAACTTGTCCTATTTGAGGAGAAGATTTGAGTTATTTTTGTTTCTCTTTGCCAGGTACAATATCTTGTGGCTATCAGTTTTGGAAAAACTCGCTACATAAATAGACAGATCCTGCCGGGTACTTTCGAATTTACCCTCAATCATCTGATCGACAATGAGATCGATTTAGGTGTTTTCGATAAGCGACATAAAAACCATTGCGTCCCCTGGCTGAGATAAAGGCGGATATCCTGGCATTGGAGAAGACCACACTGGAATTGGAAAAGACTGTTTTGGAGGATTGATTATGGACGACAATCAACAAAATATCATTATCTATTACACCAAAGACGGCAAAGATTATAATGTGGCGCTTACTTCCTGGAAAGGCAGCGTGGTGAGAAAACAGGATATGTTCATTGCCAAAAATTATTTGAACGCCGATGAAATCGATACCTTGAACCGTCTGTTCGTCATCTTTCTGGAAACTGCTGAACTGAGAGCCAAAAACAGGATCGATATCACCATGAAGTTCTGGCACGACAATGTGGACAGAATTCTTGAATTCAATGAAAAGCCACTGCTTACAGGTAAAGGAAAAGTCAGCAACGCTGCCATGAAAGAGAAAGTGAGGCAGATTTATCAATTGTTCGATACCAAACGCAAATCCTATGAAGCCATACAGGCGGACCAGCAGGATCTGGAAGAATTGAAACAGCTGGAACAAAAAATTGAGAAAGACAAATAATGGAGCGCTACGAGAAATATAAGGACAGCGGAGTTGAAACTCTGATCCGATCCCTTGCCAGGTTCTCTGAAAAAGCATTGCTGATTCTTTCCGGAAAAAGATGCAGATGATCGCATTCTGCAGGTTATTTTTGTTAAAATTGATTGCTGATGTTAGAAAATACCAACGATATGGATATTTTTTAAGGTTTATGTTTGTATAAATAAGCTTTAAAATATTGTACCCTCTTGTTTTTCTTTGCATTGTTTGATATTTGTTGGTAAATACCAACACAAACAAAAAATATTGGATTTAGTGAT
>JBNKNP010000411.1:0-9265 GCA_050293905.1 Desulfobacteraceae bacterium
CCTGCTTATAGACGGCATGGAAATTGAAAATCCAAGCTGTGTTGAAAAATCATTTCCCAATTACTGGGAAATTTTTGATGCTTTATAAGGGAATTTTAAATCTATGAAAATATATTTAATCGGATACCGGTGCACCGGTAAAACCCCTGTTGGACAAGCACTTGCCGACCGCTTGAATTATGAATTTATCGACACGGATCGTCTTCTGGAAGCCAATGAGAGAACAACCATTGCCCAGATCGTTGAGAAACAGGGGTGGGATGCATTCAGACAGATCGAGCAGGATACCTTGTTCGGAATAAAAAAAGTTGTAGATACAATTATATCCACGGGCGGGGGCATTATACTTAATGAGCAAAACCGGGCATTCATCCGTGAAACCGGCTTTTGTGTCTGGCTTCAGGCAGATATTCATACGATTTTACAACGGCTGGATGCAGATGTAAAAACCAGTGATTCAAGACCGGCTTTAACAGATCTGGATTTATTCAAGGAGACCGAGCAGCTTCTTGAAACAAGAGGGCCGCTGTATAATGAAACCGCACATTTTCAAATTGACACCAGTACCAACAGTCCCGAGCAAATCGTGGAGATGATCAGCAGGAGAATAGACAATGTCAGGCAGTAGTTTTGGAAAAGCATTTAATATCACCACATTTGGCGAATCCCACGGCAAAGGCATTGGCGTCGTAATCCAGGGATGCCCCCCGGGGCTGGACATTGACGAACACGTGATCCAAACAGCTCTGGATAAAAGAAAGCCAGGCCAGGGCGTAGCCGGTACCACACGCAAGGAACCGGACAAGGCTGTTTTTTTATCCGGCATCTTTGAAGGAAAAACCACGGGCACGCCCTTGACGATTTTCATTGAAAACAAAGATGCCAAATCCAAATCTTATGCAGCCATTGCCAATCTTTTCCGCCCCGGACACGGGGATTATACCTACCAAAAAAAATACGGTATCCGGGATTACAGAGGCGGGGGGCGATCGTCTGCCAGGGAAACTGCGGCCCGGGTTGCCGCAGGCGCTGTGGCCCAGCTTATTCTGGATCAATATAATATCCATATTCAAACATGCACCCTCAACATCGGCGGCATCAGTGTTCAACATCCGGATCAAATGGAAAACGCAGAAAATAATGCACTCCAGTGCCCGGATGATTCTGCTGTGAAAAAAATAGAAGAAAAAATTGCTGCTGTTAAAAAACAAGGCGACTCCCTGGGTGGTGTGGTGCAGATTGTGGCAAAAAATGTTCCGGCAGGAATAGGAGAACCGGTATTTGATAAACTGGATGCAGATATTGCCAAAGCCCTGATGAGTATCGGCGCGGTAAAGGCCGTTGAAATCGGCGCCGGGGTCGCTGTATCTCAGATGACCGGATATGAAAATAATGATCAGATTTTGCCCCAGGGGTTTCAAACCAACCACTCCGGCGGTATCCTGGCCGGTATTTCCAATGGGGACGACATCATTGCCAGGGTCCATGTCAAACCGATTCCATCCATTCTCAAAGAACAGAACACCATAGATACAGATGGAAATCCAACAACAATTTCAACCAAAGGACGTCACGATATCAGCGCAATACCGCGAATAAATCCGGTCTGCAAAGCCATGACAGCCATTGTTCTGGCAGACCATCTGCTGCGTCAGCGGTCAATATAAGGATAATATTTTCGTGCTGCCTGGTCGATTAAAGTCAATTCAGAAATTCTTGACTGTACGGCCTGGCTGAAAGTGACTACTGGAAGAAGAATGAATAGAATATTCAGTTCACCTGATTTGTTTATATTAAAATATAGATCAAGACACAAAACGAAAAAAAAAGCCGTGGGATATCATTTTTTTATAATATCTGCTTCCAGCTTATCGGCAATATCCATGGCAGTGGTTAGTGCGTCATTTATCATAAATAACTGAATCTTCAGTGTTTTCAATGATGCCGGTTTGGCTGAAATTTTTTCCGTGCCTGAAAACAGTGCAGCCATGGCTTTGGATTTTCGGGCAAATGTTTCAATTTTTTCGCTGAAGTTAACGATTTCCCTGGCCCATTTTTCCCGATCTTCTTTTGAAATCTCACCATTTGCATTGCCTGTTCCGTTAATCAGATGATCGATCTGGTAATCTTCAGGATTCGCTATGATTTCATACATTGGGTTTCTCCTTTAAAAACGGTTTGATTCCAGGCTTGTAAGCTTTGTATTCTTAAGAATATTGAATCAATAAAGCGAAGTCAAGCAGGGGAATAACATATCAGCTTTTATTGGATAGAAATTGAATTAATTCACCTTTGGTATACAAAATTCGAAGCACTGAAAAATAATAGGTATATTGTGCCTCTGATATCCGCCTCTGGGCTGATACCAGCAAAGAATTGGCGTCTACGGCATCAATACTGTCCGCCATGCCATACTGCAATTGCATTTCAGTGGCAGAGTAAGTTTCCCGGGCAGCTTTGAGTTCATCTTCCAGATTGAGAAGTGCGGCTTTGGCAGATTCCCAGTCATAATAGGCGTTCTTTGCCTCAAGCAGGATCTCTTTTTCTTTGAGTTCAAGTGCATTTTTTGCCTTGCGCTGGTCAGCCAGGGTCTGCCGCACCGTGGCTTTTCGAAGGCCGCCGTCAAACAGGGTAAACGAAAGCTCTCCGCTGACATATAAATCTTCCGTATCATACTGTGTTTCAGTGGCATTGGTCTGGTATTCAATATCGGTTTCCCTGTACCCGGCTTCCACGGAAACCGTCGGCCAATATTCTCCTTTGTTAAATGCTACTGTTTTTTGGGCAATCAATAGATTTTTCCGGGCTTCTTTTATTTCACTTCTGTTTTTTAATGCAACCGCTTTAATTTGATCCAGGGAGTCCTGATAGTTTTCAATCCTGTTTAATGGCTCTTTTACAAGATCATAGGGTTCTTCAATATCCACAAGATTTCGCAGAACAGCCTTGCTCTTGAGAATGTTGTTCTGAGAAACAATCAGTTCGGTCCGGGATTTTGATAATTCCGCCTCTGCCCTGTAGAAATCTGTTTTAGTCACATTGCCGACATTGAGTCTTTCTTTTACCGAATCCCGGTAGGTTGTGAGCCGTTCGACATCGGCCCGGGCTATTTCAAGGTAGCGCTGGGCACTTAAAATATCATAATATGCCTGGGACACAGCCAGCAGATACTGTGCGCGAACACTGTTCAAAGAAAATGTCTTACTTTTGATGGATTCTTTTGTGATGTGAAGAGCAATCAGCTCTTTGCCGTTCAAGGTGAACGACTGGGTTAATTTACCACCAAGCGTGGCCGTATCCGGTGATGAAAAATCTTCATTTTTCCGTTCAGTCATGCTGCCGTAAAGGGTTGCTCTGGGTACTAGAACGGAGAACGCTCTTTTTTCTTCCTGTTTTGCAATATACAGATCATCTGCGGCAATTTTAATGGTCTGGCTGTGTTTTTCAGCGAGCCTGGCCAAATCAAAAAGGGAATACACGGTTTGGGACCAACCCGGGAAGGGAAGGATAAAAATTGATAGGACCAGGCTTATTATCAGAATACATGGCTTATTCATACTGGGGACCTCATTTTTAAGGAATTCAAAATATGGGTAAGAATATTACCATTTTACCTTCAGCGTCAAGCAATGAAGCAGCAGATATATTCTTTTTTCCAGGATGGAAAAAAAATTGATTCTATGGTATTAAGCTTGAAAAATCATGCAGGTATGATTTTAACAATTTAAGGAGATTCCAATGGCATCCATACCCAAAACCCAATTTGATGATCTTTCCCTGGTCAGGCAGGGGAAAGTTAGAGATATATTTGACACAGGAGACGCACTGTTAATGGTTACCACAGACAGGCTTTCCGCATTTGATGTTGTCCTGCCCGATATTATACCGGACAAGGGAAAAGTTTTAAACCAGATCTCGGTGTTCTGGTTCAAACTCATGGAATCCATTGTCGGGAACCATATTATCACAACGGATGTGGAAAAATATCCCGAGGAATTTAAACCCCACAAGGCGGCCCTTGATAAACGGTCCATGCTGGTAAAAAAGGCGGAACCGTTTTCCGTGGAGTGCATTGTCAGGGGCTATATCACAGGGTCGGGCTGGAGTTCCTATGTAAAAGAGGGCCATGTCTGCGGTATTCAACTTCCCAAGGGTCTGAAAGAATCCGACAGGCTTGAAACGCCTTTGTTCACCCCATCCACAAAAGCTGATGTTGGCGATCATGATATCAATATCAGTTTTGAGGAAACCATTAACATTGTTGGACAGGAAAAAGCCGAAAAATTAAGGGATTTAAGTCTTTCCCTGTATAATAAAGGCGCTGAATATGCCCTGTCCAAGGGGATCATTATTGCAGATACAAAATTTGAATTCGGCCTTCTGGACGGTGAAATTATTTTAATCGATGAAATTTTAACTCCGGATTCTTCAAGGTTCTGGCCCCTGGATGATTATGAACCCGGAAGGGGGCAGAACAGCTTTGATAAACAATTTGTCCGTGACTGGCTGATTGAATCCGGATGGGATAAAACGCCGCCAGGACCGAAACTGCCGGCTGAGGTAATTGAACGGACTGCAAGCACGTACAAAGAAATTTATACCCGCCTTACCGGTGAAAATGTCTGACACGCTCTGCGAAATAGACATTAGCGATATTGATCTTCTTGATGACCGGTATAACATTAGTCTTGCTGAACCGGAAATAACCGCGCTTGCGCGCTCAATTCGTGAAAACGGCCTGGCCTGTCTGCCGGTGGTCAGGCCGTTGGACAACAAATATATCATTGTGTCAGGGTTCAACCGGATCAGGGCGCTGGTCTGCAATGAAGTGAACCGCGCAGCCGTGTTAAAAACAGAACCGGACATATCTGATGCCCTTTGTCTTCAACGATCCATCAGCGCTATTGCATTTAAGCGTGAACTGACCCAGGCAGAACTGGTACGCTCGGTCCGGCTGCTGAAGACGCATTATTCAACCAAAGAAATCTGTGACCGGTCCATGGGGCTTTTTAATCTCAAATTAAATCCAGCCTATGTGGAACAGCTTTTTTGTGTTGCTCAGCTGGGTGATTCTGTCATGTCCATGATTCAATCGGGCAGTATTTGCATTAAAGCGGCTCAGCAGCTTACCGGATTCGGTAAAGATGATATTGCAGCGTGTCTGCGTGTTTTTAAATGCGTCCGGGCATCAAAAAATATACAAATGGAGATTCTGACCTGGTTAAAAGAAATCGCTGCCAGGGATAAAACGCCTATGCAGGCTGTATCCAAACAGCTGGAACTGGACCGGATCCTTTCTGATGACCGTCTTGACAATGCCCTGAAATTACGGCAATTGCGAAACCGCCTGTTTGATCACAGGTTTCCTGAATTATCCAGAGCCCGGAATCATGTTAAAGAAAAAATTGCCGCATTAAAACTTGGGCAGGGAATCAGATTCATTCCGCCTGAAAATTTCGAGCGGCAAGGATACAACATCTCATTTACGATTAAGAACCCGGATGAATTTAACGCAATCGTATCATCACTTGAAAGCCTCTGCCGGAACGGTGCGATCAAAGAGATTTTAAGCCCATGAAAATAGATACCCTGTTCATGGACAAGGCAATTGAGCCCTGCGACGAAACAGAATACCTGATCGAAAAAACAGGTCTTATCCCGGAATTGATCAAAGAAAGCCGTCCGGTTTATGACTTTATAAATGACAGCGATGATCCTGTTGCAAAATCAAAAACCACACTTTATATCACAACGAACAAAGGCGCTGTTATAAAGGGGTGTCCCGGTACAAGTTATTATACCTGCTGCGACTACACCATTCTCCATACCGCAACCTTCTGTACCATGGACTGTTCCTACTGCATCCTTCAAGCCTATTTTCATCCCCCAATCCTTCAGTATTTTACAGGGCAGGTATCAATTAATGCTGAGCTGGATATAATTTTTAAAGAAAATAAAATTTTTCGCATCGGGACCGGTGAATATACGGATTCACTGATCTGGGAAAAAATCAGCCGCCAGCCCCGGTTTCTGGTTGAAAAGTTTGCCGGACAGAATAACAGTGTTCTGGAACTTAAAACCAAGACCGTTAATATTGATTCACTGCTGGATGTTGAGCATAACGGTAAAACCATTCTTTCCTGGTCAGTGAATACACCTGAAGTTATTGCGTCTGAAGAAAAGGGCACCGCCACTTTGACTGCCAGGCTGAAGGCAGCAAAAAAAGCCCAGGACGCCGGTTTCAGGCTGGCATTTCATTTTGATCCCGTGATCATTTATCCGGGTTGCGAACAGGCCTATCAGGCAGTGATAAAGGCCATATTTGAAAATGTTGATCCGGAAAATATTGTCTGGATCAGCATCGGAACATTTCGGTTCATGCCTGCTCTTAAATCGATAATTGAATACCGGTTCAAGAATTCCACGATCTGTTATGGTGAGTTTATCCAGGGCCTGGACAATAAGATGCGTTATTTTAAACCCTTGAGAATGAATATATATCAAACAATGATATCCTGCATAAAGGATTACGCATCTGATCTGATGGTTTATTTTTGTATGGAAGACGAAGAGGTCTGGCAAAAATGCATGGGGTTTTTCCCGAAAAAAGAAGGGGAACTTGGAAATTTGCTTGACCAGAGTGCTGTGCGCCGTTGCCGGTTGAATTCAAGATATCTTTAAGTGCAGGGGGAGGCGGTTGGTGATCAAATTAATTGTATCTTTATGGTTCTGGATTGTCGGCAGCCTTTTTTTTATTTTTTCATTTATCGTGATTGTACTCAGTACGTTTGCGCTGTCCCGGAAAAAAACAGCAGACATTACCCGGTTTTTATTCCGTATCCTGGTCCGGCTTGTGGGCATTCGTCTGGAAATTAAAGGACTTGAAAATGTTGTCCCGGACAGGCCCTGCCTGATCATGGGAAATCACCAGAGCCTTTTTGACATATTTGTTGTGCCGGCAGCTATTCCGCTTTGCTTTGTCGGGGTCCAGGCGTCCCGTCATTTTTCTTATCCGTTTTTTGGATATCTGATTAAAAAATGGGGAAATATTCCCATTGAAAGAAATAATTTAAAACAGGCCATTAAAAGCCTGGAGCAGGCAAAGCAGACCTTTCAAACCGGTATGAGCATTGGAATCATGCCCGAAGGCCACAGAACAACAACCGGAAAGATGCAGCCGTTTAAAAAAGGTCCTTTTCACCTGGCAAAAGACGCACAAGCTGATATTTTACCGTTTGGAGTCAGTGGACTTTACCAGTATAATAAGAAGGGTGCTTTTCTGATCAAGCCGGGAAAAGTTGTTGTAAACATAGGGAAAATCATACCTTCTGATGTGATTGAAAACCTGTCCGTGGACGAATTGCGGCATATGGTGTTTGAAAAAATTTATCAATTAAGCCGGTAAATACCGAGCAGATCAACTTTTCTGTAAAAGAATAAGATTCTAAAGAAAATAAAACAGGGCCGGGTACTATTGTCCCGGCCCTGTTGTTTTTGTTTAAACTTATGGTATTGCGCTGATGCTTATTTGGCTTCTTCCTTTTCAGCGGCCACCCTTTCAATGACTTTTTTGGCCAGATCAGGCGGAAGAACATCATATTGTTCAAACTCCATGGTGAATGTTCCGCGGCCACCGGTCATGGAGCTTAAATCCGGGGCATACCGGAGCATTTCAGCCATGGGAACCAGTGCGTTGATGATCTGTTTATCATCTTCGGAATCCATGCCCAGCACGCGTCCACGCCTGGAGTTCAGGTCACCCATGATATCACCGGTATTGTCTTCAGGTACTTTTACAGCAACTTTCATGATCGGCTCAAGCAATGTGGCCTTGGCATCCTTTGCCGCGTTTTTAAATGCAAGCGTGCCGGCCATTTTAAATGCCATTTCAGATGAATCCACTGAATGGTAAGAACCAAAGTCAACAATTACCCTGAAGTCCACACAGGGAAATCCAGCCAGGATTCCATGCTGGGAAGCTTCCCTGACACCGGCTTCAACAGCCGGAATATAGTTTTTCGGGATAACACCGCCAACGATTTCATCAACAAATTCAAAACCGGAACCGCTGGGAAGGGGTTCAAGCCTGATCCAGCAGTCTCCATACTGGCCATGACCGCCGGACTGTTTTTTATGTTTTCCCTGAACGCGGACTTTTTTCCTCAAGGTCTCGCGATAGGCAACCTTGGGTGTTTCAATCTGCATGCCTACATTGAATTTTCTCTGGATTTTATCTGCAGTTACCTCTATGTGAACCAGACCCCTGCCGGAAAGAACAGTTTGTTTTGTTTCTTCATTTCTTTCAAGCTTGAGCCCGGTATCCTCTTCAAGAATTTTCCTGACAGCCTCGTGAATTTTATCTTCATCTGCTTTGGATTTAGGTGAAATAGCAAAAGAAATAACCGGCGGCATGGATTTGGGTGCCGGGATCTGAATGTTTTTTCCGCTGGTCAGGGTGTCTCCTGTCAGGGTGCTTTTTAATTTGGCGACGGCTACAATGGAGCCGGGCAGGGCGCTGGTAATTGTTTTCTGCTCTTTCCCCGCGATTTCCAGGAGCTGAGAAAATCTTTCCTTAGTGTCTTTTGTAACATTATATATATTGCCTTCCTTGCCAAGGGAACCTGAAATAACTCTGAACAGGGACAGGCGGCCCGCATAGGGATCAACAATGGTGTTAAAGACAAATCCGCAGAAATCCGCATCCGGGTCCGGAGAAACGGTCACTTCATTTCCATCGGCATCTTTGGCTGTCCAGTCCCCTCTGTCAAGCGGGGAAGGCATGTAATCGTTGATGAAATCGGAGATGGTATCCACGCCGATCATTTTGGTGGCAGATGAACAGATGGCTGGATAAAACTGGGCATCCAGAACACCCTGCCTGAAAGTGGATTTTAGTTCATTTTCTGATATATCTTCACCTTCAAGGTATTTTTCAAGAAGGTCATCATCCAGCTCTGCAACGTTCTCAATAAATTCTTCTTTTGCCATTTCTATATCATCGGTCATATCAGCTGGGATATCAGTTTTGGTGGGCTTTCCATCTGCATCATAGACATAGGCCTGACCGGATATAATATTGACAAATCCTTTAAAATTATCTTCAATGCCGATGGGATAACAGATGGGGATAATCTTTTTTTTCAGGGCTGTGTTGCAGGCAGTTACGGCAGTGATGAAGTCGGCTCTTTCCCGGTCCAGTTTATTAATGATGACAAAGCCTGGAAGATTGTATTCAATGGCACTTTGTGCCGCCTCTTCGGTCATG
>JBNKNP010000412.1:0-2577 GCA_050293905.1 Desulfobacteraceae bacterium
CTTCCAGCCGCTGCTGTTCAAGCTCTTTTGTTTTGGTAATATCAAAAGAGATCCTGAGATGAACCACGCGCTCATCAGTCCATCGGATGGCCCGGTCATAATTCATATACCACCGGTTATTTACCGGATTCCTGTCCTCCCAGGAAGTCACCCCGGTAGGGATGCCGGATTCATTCGTCAACCTTGAGGTTCTGCAAAGCCAGCACGGCCGGTCAGAGCCTTTGAATACCTGATGGCAATAATCGCCTTCATGGTCTTTGCCGAAAATATCTTTCATGGCCCGGTTCATAAATATGATTTTATGGGTTTCCATGTCCGCCACAAAAATAGTGGCATCCATACTGTCCAGAACCGTGATAAACCGGTCATTTGATGCTTTCAGTGCTTTTTGGGCCGCATGGATGCGCTTTATCATCTTATTAAACGAATGGCACAGGAGTCCTGTTTCATCCTGGCTGGAAATGTGAATCAGGTGATCCTGAGACCCATCGGATATGTTCTGGGCTGCACGGGCAAGATTCACAATAGGCTTTGAAATCGAATCAGATAAAAACAGGGAAATCACAACAGATAATATAAGGCAGATAATCCCCCACAGGCTGCTTTGAAGAATCAGGTTTTTGGCGGCCAGGCGGATACGGCCGGTTGAAAGTCCCAGCAGGATATGCCAGTTTTCCTTGCCGATTTTCACCGGATAGATCAGCAGATTGCCGGTCTGATTTTCAAATGGGTATTTATCAAGAATCTGCTCCTTGTCTTTTAAAAGGTCAGGAGAAACCAGGGTGCCGTAATATTTTTTATCATTGGCCAGATAGACCTCGCCATTGGGTTTGACGATTTTCGTATAAATAATGTCGCCGTTTGCAATAAGGGCAGCATCATGAAGCAGGTTTTCAACAAATATCCAGTTCAGGGACCAGAACGCACTTTTTGTGCTGAAAGCAATATTTTTTGCAATATTGCGGCCCTTGTCAATTAAGTTTTTATGAAGGGCACGGGATTCTGTGACCACCGCGATATACGTGGTGGCAAAGACTGCCAGAAAGACGACCAGCAAGACACTGAGCAGGATCTTGTACTCAATGGACATCTTTATTTCAAAAGGCTGCTTTATATTTTCGCTGTGTTCAACCATTCTTTAAATTGATACTGCAATACCGGGTTCGGCGATGATTACCCGTATTTCCGGGCTTTGGGCCTTGACTTTTTCTTTGAATTGATCACAATCCTGCACCAGCACGGGAAACGTGCCGTAATGTTCAGGAATTACAATTTTAGGACGAATCAGTTTGCAGGCATAGGCAGCTTCTTCCGGTCCCATGGTAAACACCCCGCCAATGGGCAGGATGGCCACGTCCGGTTTATAAAAATCACCAATAATGGTTTTCATATCTCCCATCAAGGAAGTATCGCCGCTGTGGTAAATTTTCAATCCGTTCTCAAATTCAATAACATAGCCCACAGCCTCGCCCACAAACCGGTTTGCGCCTTCAAACCCGGTCAACTGGGCACCGGAGGAATGAAACGCTTCTACCATGGTAATTTTAATGCCGTCCAGTTCAGAGGTGCAGCCTTTGTTGCCGATCACAAAGGTCTGGCTGTTGGCTTCGGGAATTTCCGTTTTAATAAAGAGATTCAGTTCCCAGGGAGCGATCACTTTGGGTTGATAGCGGGTGATCAGTTCACTGGCATCAGACAGCATGAAATGGTCCACATGACCATGGGTCCATAAAATAAAATCAACCTGTTTAAACCCGTCCGGCCGGCGATATTTTCCCGGACATTTGGGATTTGTGGATATCCAGGGATCTAAAAGAATCCGCTTGCCCCTGCACGAAACAAAAAGGAAACTGCCATGGCCCAGCCACTCGATGCTGACCTTGCCGTCGCCGACAGGAGCGGATTGTTCTGATTTTCCGGTCTGGGCACTCGCGACACCGGCAAAGCCGATTAAACCGCCCATAGCGGTCAGACCCTTAAAAAACTGTCTGCGCGAAATCATGATTTCACCAGTCCTTGTGCAAATTTTAATAAATGAATATTTTTTTTAAACTATTAAATTTATATTCTCATCATCCGGGGATGTCAATGAATATCCGGATGATTTCCCTAATACAGCTTTCCTACTTTTTCTTCCACAGCCCTTACGATATCCCCGGATTCCAGCAAGGCTTTCACCCTGGCGATATCCATTGAAAGTATCCGGTCCTGCGTCATATAGTCTATCCGGTTCCGGATTGTGCTGTAAGCGGCAAGGGTGCCGTCCCCGGCCTTGATATTGGTAAACAGGTCCAGCCCCTGGGCGGCACAGAGCAGTTCAATGGCAATCACCTCTTCGGCATTGGCGACTATATTCCTGCATTTCCTGGCGGCCAGCGCCCCCATGGAGACATGATCCTCTTTGTTGGCAGAGGTGGGAATGGAATCCACGGAGGCAGGATGGGAAAGAACCTTATTTTCAGAGACCAGGGATGCCGCGGCATACTGGGCAATCATAAACCCGGAATTCAGCCCCCCGTCTTCCACCAGAAAAGCCGGCAGGCCAGATAACTGCGGATTTACCAGCCGCTCGATCCG
>JBNKNP010000413.1:0-6062 GCA_050293905.1 Desulfobacteraceae bacterium
CATAAAGAAAAAATTCAACGGAAGATCCAAGGTGAGTTCCTTCATTAATGGGCAGCAGTCTGTAGGTCAGCCATGATGATACCTTGGGCAGCATCTTATAGACCACCCACCACAGGTATGTTCCAGCCACTGCAATCAACAGATTGAGGAGCATCCTTTTTTTTGCTTTTTCATCCTGGCCGGATGGGGTTGTTCCGATTTCCACGATTCCTCTCACATCAAATTATATATGGTCATTTATCGATATCAATAATCAATGTTTTTTTGTATTCCGCTTTATTTTTTCACAATGTCATGACGGTCAATGCCCGGAAGGGTCCGGCGCAGTTTCTTGATCTCTGAGTCATCATCCATCCAGTGTTTCAAATTGCCGATCATGCTGGCAGAATAGGGTGATCCGCTTCCGTCGGACAGGGAATAGTTGACCCATAGTCCATCTTTAAAACTTCTGACCAGGCCGGCATCTTCAAGGATTTTTAAATGCTTGCTGGCGGTTGACTGGGCAATGTTTAAAGCTGTTTTTATTTCGCATACGCAAAGGGGCCTTTCCTGCAGCATTTTCATTATTTTTATCCGGTTTGGATCGGACAGGGCTTTCATGACTCTGATAAATACTTTCATAGGCTCCTTTCTATATCGTTAAAATGGAATATATCGATATGGAAAGGCATTGTCAACATTAATTCGTTCCCAAATAGAAATCTTCGATTCGGTAGGCTATCCGTATCAATATAATCAATTTGCTTTGTCCGGCCGGTTTAATCTATCAATATATACGTCAGACAAGATACAGAACGGACGATCATAAACATTCATCGGAAGGAAAATTCAAAGATGAAAAAAAGAATAATAATAAAGAACATTTGTGCAGTATGGGTCATGGCTGTTTTTATTCTCGGCTCAGCAGCAGGCGCCTTTGCCGATCAATCCATACCAAAGAAAAAACAGACGGTTTTAAACCTTTATATCACGGCACAGCAGGCATTTGCCAAATGGCAGTCTGATCCGGAGCATATAAAAATACTGGATGTCAGGACACCGGGTGAATATATATTTGTCGGCCATGCGCCCATGGCCGTCAATATTCCCCTGAGATTTTTAAACAACACGGTAAATTCCATTACCCTGGGCCTGGATATGCCGGCAAATGAAAAATTTGTTGAACAGGTAAAAGAAAAATTCAATGAAACAGATACGATTTTTGTGATGTGCCGGTCCGGCTCCAGAAGCGCTGCCGCAGTCAACCTCATGGCAAAAGCAGGATTTAAAACTGTCTTTAATATCATTGACGGATTTGAAGGAGACAGCTTAAAGGTGCCGGGCAGCTATAACAACGGGAAACGGCTGGTCAACGGATGGAAGAATTCCGGTGCGCCCTGGACCTATAAACTTGAACGCGGGCAGGCGTATGTGAAATGAATCAAGTCCTTCCCGAATGGGAGTTTGATGACGAATTTGACGGCGGAGAAGAAACCTGCGGACGGGTGATTGTCAATCTTCATCTGTATACCCGGGACCTTGATCAAGATACCCTGCTGCTCGTTATTTCAAAGGACCCGGGTGCCCCTGTTGAACTGCCTGCATGGTGCAGGATGACAAAAAATCAGCTGGTAAAAACAAAGCATCCTTACTATTTGATACAAATTAAACCTGAAACTTTAAGGAGAAAAAAATGAGCGAAACATTCTGCGTGACCATTACCCATAGTAAAACTGATCCAGACAAGGCAACCCTTGGATTTGTCGTTGCCAATGCCGCCCAGGGAAGTGAAAAGGAAACGCTTGTGTTCTTAAGTTCGGACGGGGTGTATTGCGCCGTGCCCGAAGAAATTGCCAAAATTAACGAGGGCGCACCCTTTGCGCCGCTCAAGGATCTGGTGGATAAATTTCTTCAGGCCGGCGGGAAAATCTATGTCTGCACGCCCTGCATGAAAAAAAGAAATATCAGTGAAGACGGGCTGATTCAGGGAGCAACCCCTGCCGGTGGTGCCGCACTTGTTGAGTGGCTTTCAAACGGCTCCCCCTGTGTAGCCTATTAATAGAACAAAACCTATGGAAATATCATCCATGGATATTGATTTGGATACTCTGACACCGGATTCAGTCTTTGACGGCGGTGATATGGATTGCGGTTCCGGCCTGATTCTTCTTATCCGTGAGAATATGCTCAAGGTCCCTGTGAACGGAATCCTTGAGATGCGCAGCCGGGAACCCACCGTGGCAGATGACCTGCCGCCCTGGTGCAGAATGTCAGGCCACCTGTATCTGGGGCAGCGCCCTGGCAAAGGATGTACCTGTTATTTTGTCCTAAAAGGTGAAAATGAGACAAAAGGCAGGCAGGACCTTGAAGAAGATAAGAAGGCGGCAAAAGAGTATGAATGGCGGCTTCGGGCCAGGTCAACCGGTCATTTGAAATCCACGATATATGCGCGCAATTTTTCATTTCATGTGGGACAGGCAGCCAGCTTTGAAGAAAAAGATGCCAATCCCTGTGCGCTTGAGTATCTGTTCGGGGCTTTGGCCGCATCCCTGAGTACGGGCTTTGCCACCGAATGTGCAAAGGACGGCCTTGAGATTGATGATATCGAACTTTCCTTAACCGGATCGCTTTACAATATTCTGGCCCATATGGGACTTGAAAAAGGTGATCCGTCAGTTAAAAAGATAGAGGTTAAATGCTTTGCCTCAACTTTTGATGATGAAGACAAAGTAACGGCTGCCTGGCATCGGACCATCGACAGGTCTCCGGTTGCGGCAACCTTGAAAAAAGCAGTTGACCTTCAATTTAAACTGGTCTTTGTATAATGAAACAAAACGCATTTTTAACCACACAGGTGGGATCATGGCCCCGCTCAAGACAGATGCTCAAAACTCTTAGAGGTTGGCAGAACGGCCGGGTCAGCCGAAAAGAGTTTACTGCGGTTGCCGAAGAAGAAATTAAAAGAACCGTGGCACTCCAGGAAAAGGCAGGGCTGGATATCCTGGTGGACGGCGAACACCGCAGGGAAAGTTTTTATGCCTTTATAACGGAAAAGGTGGCCGGCACCCAACTGATGTCCCTTGCTGATATGCTGGACTTTGTTGAGGATAAGGCAAGTTTTGAAGAGATGCTGCGGACCATGGATATGCCTGCGTCCGCCATCAAAAATCCAACCTGTACCGGCAAATTGTCCCGCCGGGAATCCCTGGCCGGGGAAGATTTGAAATTCCTTAAGAGCCTGACAGATAAGCCCGTCAAGATCACCCTTCCCGGCCCCTACCTGCTGACCCGGTCCATGTGGGTCGGGGCGCTGACGAAAAAAGTCTATCGAAATCATAAGAAAATGGCAGATGATATTGTCAAAATCCTGCGTGAAGAATTGATTGATCTTAAAAATGCAGGATGCGAATTTGTCCAGTTTGATGAACCGGTTTTAACCGAAGTTGTGATGTCCGGGGAGTGCGACCGCCGAACCTTCATGTGAGCCACCCTTGCCACCCGCCGGGATGCGGGTAAGGAACTGAAATTTGCAGCAGACCTGATCAACCGGATCGTTAAAGGTATAGACGGCATACGAATAGGCGTCCATATCTGCCGCGGCAACTGGAGCCGGCAGGAAGAGGTCCTGCTGTCCGGCGATTATACCAGACTGCTGCCCGCCCTGGAGCGGATGAAAATCGATCAGTTTGTTCTGGAGTATGCCACCCCCAGGGCCGGGGACATTGCCGTTGTCGGCAAACACCTGTCTGACCGGGAACTGGGACTTGGCGTGGTCAATCCCCGGACAAGCGACGTGGAACCGGTTGATCTGATCATGGAAAAGGCGCACAATGCACTGGAATTTTACACACCAGACCAGCTTTTTTTAAATACAGACTGCGGGTTTGCCTGTTTTTCAAGCCGGGCCGTCAATGTCGAGCAGGTGGCGTATCAAAAATTATGTGCCATGGTATCGGCTGCCCGGGAATTGAGAAAAAAATATACATAGGGCGGTGTGACTGCCGAAAATCTATTCTTTCCTCAAGCTCAAACTGATCATGTATCAAGAATGTAATTTGTATGATATGATACTGAAATAATTTTCACAGTGAGGAATCCTTAATGCCGGGAAAAAAAACAAAATTTGAAAATGTATGGAAGTGTTCAAAAAAGTATGCAGACAAATCCAATAAATCAGTGCTTGAGACCAGTATCAAAATTGGGAGATATAATCGGTTGAGAGTTCAAACCAGATCGGATTTTGGCGTGTATTTAAGCTCCGGAGAAGACAGGGTTCTCCTGCCAGGTAAATATGTTCCGGAGAGTGTGTCTATTGGCGATTCCCTTGATGTATTTGTGTACACTGATTCTGAAGATCGTCTGGTGGCAACCACTTTAGAACCTGCAGGTGTGGTGGGTGATTTTGTCTTTTTAATTGCAAAAGATGTTGTCCCTTTCGGAACCTTTATGGATTGGGGGCTGGAAAAGGATTTGCTGGTACCTAAAAATGAGCAGCAGGACAGGATGGAGCCCGGGAAAAAATATTTAGTCAAAATCTGCCAGGATGACAGGACGCACAGGATTTATGGTACGACGCAAATCTCTGCCAACTGCGATAAAAACACCAGGGAGCTTAAAGTCGGGCAACAGGTCGACTTGATTGTTCACTCTATTACTACCATTGGTATAATGGCGGTTGTTGATAACCGATACTATGGGATGATGTACTTAAATGAAACCTATCAAAAATTATTTATTGGGGATACGTGCAAAGGGTATATCTTACGGATCCGTGAGGATGGGAAAATTGATCTGAGTATGAAAAAACCTGGGTACTCATCGGTTCACAAATCTGCGGAAGTCATTTTATACCGGTTAAATAAATCCGGGGGATTTATTCCTTGCCATGATAAAAGTTCTCCTGAAGAAATCCGCAAGAGGTTTTCCATGAGCAAGAAAGAATTCAAAAGAGCTGTGGGCAGTCTGTATAAAAAAAGATTGATAGAATTAAAAGACAACGGGATTGGTCTGGTAAAATGAATAAAAATGATATTTTACGCAGGATTCGATATATCTTTGATTTTAGTGATTCAGATATGATTTCTATTTTTGGACAGGCCGGGTATGAGGTGTCACGGGTGCAGGTCAGTGACTGGCTGAAAAAAGAGGATGATCCTGCCTGTGAAAAATGCACGGATACAGAGCTGGCTGTCTTTTTGAATGGATTGATCAATCATAAACGGGGAAAAAGAGAAGGACTTCAACCTGAGCCTGAACAAATATTAGATAATAACGCTGTTTTAAAAAAGCTGAAGATTGCTGTAAACTTCAAGGCAGAGGATATGATCAGAGTTTTATCCCTGGCTGGTTTGCGAATCAGCAAACATGAATTAAGCGCCTTTTTCCGCAAACCCGGGCATAAGCATTACAGAGAATGCAAAAACCAGATGCTGCGTAATTTTTTAAAAGGGCTTCAACTTGAGCTAAGGCCTGGAACAGATCATGAGTCTGAAGACCCCTGGGGCAATAACCGATTTTAAATTATGCTTCAATTATTTACGAACAGCAAATTAAAGGTCGTCTGAATTTTTAAAAGTTTTTGGGTTTTCTATCTTATCGGTCATCCGAGCCAATTTGGAATCAGCATTCATTAACAGGTGCATTGCCTGGTACCAACTCATAAGTACAGGATGGTCTGCTGGAAATTTTAACCAGGCAATCAAGCCCGAACTGGCAATAGCCCCTGCTTTTTTTTATGAATCGAGTCTCCAATGACAAAAGTAGTCAACACCCCTTTAATAAAGGTTTTGGAGTTCATAAATATGATTGCTCATCTTGTGGAAGTTTACCTAATTTTTATAAAGGCGGTCTAGCGGGTTCTGCATCCGATGAATGTCCTTGCGCATGACATGGGTATAGATTTCAGTAGTTTTTACATGGGCATGTCCGAGAAGTTCTTGCAAAACACGGATGTTAACACCATGCTCAAGCATATGAGTGGCAAATGAGTGACGCAGGGTATGGACTGTGGCTCGTTTATCAATACCGGATTTTGCAACCGCTGCTTTTACCGCTTTTTGTAACCCTGACTCAAGAACATGGTG
>JBNKNP010000414.1:0-3047 GCA_050293905.1 Desulfobacteraceae bacterium
GTCGAGGAACTGCTGGGACAGGAAATGCAGAAATTTTTCAAATGCCGGCGGGTGGAAAGCCGGACGGTCTCAGGGCAGATGGCCAATACAGCGGTTTTCAGCGCCCTGGTGGATTATATCAACCGGGTGGACCGGAAAAATGAGCAGCGCAGGATTGGGAAAATCATGAACAACCACATCCTGAACGGTGGTCACCTGAGTGCCCAGCCCATGGGCGCACTCCGGGATTTTGTGGCCCGGGATCCCAGGACGGAAAAACCGGCCGTGGTCAATTTCCCGGTATGTGAGGACAACCCTTACAAGATTGACGTGGATGCCTGTGAAGCCCTGATAGACGTCCATAAACCGGAATTGATCATCTTTGGAAAAAGCATGACCATTTATCCGGAGCCTGTAGCCCAGATCCGCAAAATGGTGGATTCAAAAGGCCTGGATACTATTATCATGTACGACATGGCCCATGTTCTGGGGCTTTGCGGACCTTATTTCCAGGAACCGTTTAAAGACGGGGCAGATCTTGTGACAGGATCGACCCATAAAACCTTTTTCGGCACCCAGCGGGGGATTATTGCCGGCGATTTTTCCCTTGACGACCGCAGGTACCCGCTCTGGGAAGCCATTGAGCGCCGGACGTTTCCCGGCAGCGTGAGCAATCACCATCTGGGCACCCTTCTGGGACTTCTGGCCTCAGCCTATGAAATGAACCACTTTAAAGATGACTACCAAAAACAGGTGATTGCCAATGCCAGAGCCTTTGCAGACGCCCTGGACCAGCTGGGCATGGACGTGGCCGGGGAAAAAGAAGACGGCTTTACCCATACCCACCAGGTCATCGTGGATGTCGGATATACAAAGGGCCCTGAAATTGCAAACCTGCTTGAAAAGAACAATATCATCGTCAATTACCAGGCCACACCCGAGGAAGAGGGATTTACCGCATCCGGGGCCCTTCGTCTGGGGGTATCTGAAATGACCCGCTTCGGCATGAAGGAAAATAACTTTGAAACCCTTGCTCAGTTGATTTGTGACGTGGTTCAGAACGGACGTTCTGTCAGGGACCAGGTGATTGATCTGCGCAGCGCATTTACAGACCTGCAATTTTGTTTTGACAGGTCTCAAACCCTTGACGGATTGATGAATAAACTCCACACCCTGGTGTGAAAGTACAAACAGAGAAAAGATATGAACAACAGAACAGAAAAGCCCCGGGTAATCATTTGTGATCCCATTGCAAAAATCGGCATTGAAATGCTTGAAAAACAATGCCTGGTCGATATCCGGCCCGGCCTGAACGAAAGCCGGCTGATTGAAACCATCGGCGAGTATGATGCCGCCGTGGTCAATTCCCCCAATGCCAACTCGGTTGCCGTGGCTGAACATACCTTTGCCCTGATGTTTGCCCTTGTCCGCCACCTGCCGCGGGCCAATACCGGGCTGAAAAACAATCAGTGGGAAAAGAAAAACCTGATGGGAACCGGCCTTGCCGGCAAAACCCTGGGCCTTGTCGGATTCGGACGGATCGCAAGGCAGGTGGCCTCAAGGGCCATCGCTTTCGGCATGAATGTCAAAGTTACCCAGAAACGGGCAACCCCTGAAAAAAATGCAAAACTCGGTGTTGAAACTGTGGATCTGAAAACGCTATTTAAAACATCTGATTTCATTTCAATCCATATCCCGGGAAAACCTGAAAATGTTGATTTCGTTAACAGCGAGCTTATCTCAACCATGAAACCCACTGCGTATATCATCAACACGGCAAGGGGGGCTGTAATGGATGAGAATGCGCTTCTGGCCGCATTGAACGAAGAACGTATCGCAGGGGCTGCCTTGGATGTTTTCAAGGTTGAACCTGCTGTTGACAATCCCCTGGTGGCCCACGAAAAGGTCATTGTTTCACCCCATATCGCAGCCAGTACGGATGATGCCCAGCAATCTGCCGCCATCACCATTGCTGAACAGATTCTCGACATTCTTGTTGAAGCAGAACATGAGAATCCCATGAACCTTGCGGTCGTGCCCCTGGATAAAGTTTTCCCCCATGAACTGATCGACCCCAGGCGGGTAGAAAACCTGATCAAAAAACTTGAAGCCTCGGATGTGTTTACAAACCCGCCGATTGTCGTGCAGTCCAAGGACTACTACGTTGTCCTGGACGGGGCAACCCGGGTCTCCTCCTTTAAAAAACTGGGATACCCTCATATTATTGTCCAGATCCTCAAAGACAAAGATAATTACACCCTGGATACCTGGTTTCACGCCATCCGGAAAATCGACCCTGACCGGATTGTCAGCATGCTCAAGGAAATGCCTGAAATCACCATAGCAAAGAGCGATCTGGAAACCGTCCAGGCAGGAATGGTAGAGCACGGGGGGCTGTGCTATCTGCAGACCGTGGATAAGACCATCTATCATATCCAGCCCAAGGCAGGTGTCAATCACCTGGATGCCTTAAATAAACTGACCAATGCTTACATTGAGGCAAGTCATGTCACCCGGACCCTGGAAGACGATATCGATGTCCTCCTGGATGAATTCCCGGATTTGACCGGGGTTGTCGTTTTTCCGGTCTTCACCCTGAACCAGGTGCTGCAGATCGCCGATGCCGGACATGTCATGCCGGCCGGAATCACCCGGTTTATCATCCCGGGCCGTGTCATGCGGCTGAATGCAAGGTTTGAAACCCTGAAATCGGACATGGACCTGAACGAAAAAAACAAATGGCTCTACGATTTTGTCATGGAAAAACTGTCTGATGATCAGGTCCGGTATTATGCGGAACCCATATACCTGATGGATGAGTAACCGCGCCATTGCAGCACCTGTGATACCCGGATAGTTCCAACGCATCTTCCAGCCGCATGTTTTGAAAAGCGGTGCCACATCGCCCCCGAACCCGGGGCAGCCGCATGTGCCCGTTTTTATAAGCCCTGCCTCTAATTTATAAGGACTTTTTTCGGCTGAACACGTTGGTTCAGGCCCGCATCAAAAAGAGAGGCATCATAGCAGACAAGCTCTACGGAATTACCGTCAGGATCATGCATGTAGAT
>JBNKNP010000415.1:0-1764 GCA_050293905.1 Desulfobacteraceae bacterium
TGATGCCGCCTTTGGTAATCTGGCCCTGCATGACACCCATTTTCTCACTTAGATATAAATAGGGTTTAAGCTGTTTTAAGACTTCACCGGTCACAGACGGAACATTCACAGCATTCATCACGGTATCATGAAGCAGATAGGCAATAATCTGGTTGGCTGCGGCAACAGCGACATTGGTCTGGGCTTCAGCCGTGGATGCACCCAGGTGCGGTGTGGAAATCACCTGATCCAGTGTCAGCAGGGGATGCTCTCCCGGAGGTTCGGTTGCAAACACATCCAGGGCAGCGCCGGCAACCTTGCCGGACTGGATGGCGTCATAGAGATCAGACTCATTGATAATTCCGCCTCTGGCACAATTAATCACCATGACGCCGTCTTTCATTTTAGCAAAGGCTTCAGCATCCAACAGATCAATGGTTGAATCCATTTTAGGGACATGAATGGTGATATAGTCAGCGCGTTCATATAATTGATCCAGTGTTACAAATTCAAAGCCTTCTGCTTCAATATGTTTAGCAGAAATATAAGGATCATATACAATAACGTTCATTTTCAAACCTTTGCCAAGGCCGGCTGCAATGGAACCGATATTGCCGAAACCAATCACGCCGTATGTTTTGTTACGGACTTCACGGCCCTGGAGCAGTTTTTTATCCCATCTGCCCGCCTTCATGGATGAAGTACCCCTGGGTATATTCCGGGTCATGGCCATCATCATGGCGATGGCATGTTCGGCAGTGGTTACCGTATTGCCGCCGGGGGTATTCATCACAGCAACCCCTTTTTTGGTGGCTTCATCAATATCCACATTGTCCAGACCGATACCGGCCCTGGCAATCACTTTCAGGTTTGTGGCTGCATCCAGAATTTCTTTAGTGACTTTAGTCGCGCTTCGAATGGCCAATGCATCGTACTGGCCGATAATCTCTTTTAATTCATCCGGTGACAGGCCGGTCTTTACATCCAGTTCAATGCCGTCCTGTTTTTCAAATATTTCAAGGCCGGCATCCCCCATTTTATCACTGACAAGAACTTTCATTAGCTGTTCTCCTTTGCAAATGTATCCATAAATTCAACAAGTGTATTAAGACCTTCCATGGTTGCCGCGTTGTAGATGGATGCCCGGCAGCCGCCCACGGAGCGGTGACCTTTGAGCCCGCCGAGCCCGTTTTCCGTGGCCGTGGCAATAAATTTTTTCTCCAGTTCTTCTGACGGGCATCGGAATGTGACATTCATCAACGATCTTGAATATTTTTCAGCCGTGGTTCTGTAAAAATCACTGGAATCAATGAAATCATACAAAATATCGGCTTTTTTAATATTGTACTCTTCCATTTTTTCAAGGCCGCCCATGTCTTCTTCAATCCATTTTAAGACCAGGCCGATTGTATAAATACCAAAACACGGCGGTGTATTATACATGGAATTTTTAGAAGAATAGGTCGTATATTTGAGCATGGACGGCAGGCTGTCATCCACCATATCCAGCATATCCTGACGGATGATGACCATGCAGGTTCCGGACGGGCCTAAGTTTTTCTGGGCACCGGCATAAATCAGTCCGAATTTTTCCATATCCAGGGGACGGGAAAAAATATCAGAAGACATATCACATAAAACAGGCACCCCGTTGGTATCGGGAAATTCATGGTACTGGGTTCCCTTGATGGTGTTGTTACTGGTCAGGTGAACATATTTGGCATCTTTTGAAAATTCAATATCTTTGGGAATATATGAAAAATCCTTATCCTCGGATGACGCCAC
>JBNKNP010000416.1:0-19620 GCA_050293905.1 Desulfobacteraceae bacterium
GAGGACTTCTGACAGCACCGTAAATCAATACGGCTGAAGCACCGAACGAACCGATAATATAGACAAAATCATTTCCGGAAAACAGATTGTAATTTAACCAGGCAACCGGCGATATTCCTAAAAAAGCACCGATCCAGGACCAGAAAATTTCTCCGATACCCACTTTCGGAGGACGCTGTCCGCTGCCGGCCATTTTTTTTATAAAAGTTTTCATTGCCAACTCCTTTTGGACCCGTATCAGCACATGGCCTGAACGAGATCAGATCTGGCAATGATACCCACCAGGTGATTATTATCATCAGTTACCGGAACCCTGTTGATATTGAACCGGTCCAAGACAGTTGCAACCTCAAGCAGCGTTGCTTCCTTGTTGATGGTGACGGGCGGTGACGACATGATGTCCCTTGCTTTCAATTTTTTAAACGAAACGGCAAGGCAACTGCTGGTATCCATGCATTGGAGAAGGACCTGCATAAACGACGGCGCCTTTTTTTTGTTCATTCTGGTTAAAAAGTCTTTTTCGGAAATAACACCGGTAACCCTGCCGGCCGGGTTCAATACAGGCAGGCCGGATATTTCATTCATCCCCATCTGGATGACCACTTCAATTAAGGGTGCGTTTTCTCCCACAGAAATGACTTTCTGCGTCATGACATGCTTGGCCAGGATAGCGGTTTTTATCCGCGATACAGCATGATCAAAAGCGATCCTGTATATTTCTAAAAAATCAGACGGTGTAATATCCAGGTATCCGGGTATGCTTTTCATTGCCGTTAAAACATCTTCGTCCGTTATTTTTTGGAAGCATTCGTTAATGCGGCTGAAATTCATATTCCTCCTTTTTTTTATTTTTTAAGATATCCTTGCATCACCGTCAGATCATTGATTTAGATCAAGTAAAAAACTTTTTTTCTGGAATTGATCTGGATCAATTCAATTATTCCCCTGTTTCGATAGGGTCATCAACATGACAATTACGAAAACAACTCAAATTCCGGCAAGACGATGGGTTCAGCTTGTCTTCCTGTTCAGTATTGGTTTCATTGGTGTAAAATTTTACCTGTTTGTCTCTTACTTAGACAAAGGGATGATGCCCGGATTTGACAGGCCTGCCGGTGTTGAAGCGTTTTTACCCATCAGTGCCCTGGTCAGTTTGAAACACTGGCTTTACACCGGAACGATCAACAGCATCCATCCAAGCGCGCTGGTCCTGTTTTTGATAATCTGTTTTACGGCTGTCATTGTAAAAAAAGGGTTCTGCAGCTGGATCTGCCCCATTGGACTTTTATCAATCCTTATTCAAAACTTCTGGTGCCGGTATCTATGCCCCTATGGTGCTTTGCTGGTGCTGTTCAGCCTGTTAAGCCTGGGTAAAATCCACCGGCACCCGTCCAGATGTACCGGGTGCGGGAAGTGCGAAAAAAGCTGCCCGGAAAAAGATGCGATTGAATTTTCGCTTTTTAACGGCAGAAAATCTTTTACACCGGGATTGATTGCTTTCACTTTTCTTCTTATCTTTTGTACAGGCATCACGCTTGCAAAGATGACGGGCCATTGGCAGAACAAAATTTCAACACGTGAATATTTAAGCTATTCATCACCGAAAAAACGGCAGCCTGATTTAATCAATCAAATAAGTCCGGATAAAAATAATTTTAATCGTTTGGAGGGTTATTATGAAAGTCATTAAACTTACCGAAACCAACGAGTTCAAATCTGACGCTATGAAGCGGTTTTTCTTAATCGACAAATCGGAATTTTTTAAGATCATCAATTTCAACCTTGATGCCGGGGTCACGTTCCCTGTCCATTCTCATGATTTGGATGGAGAATTGTCCATCCATGTCATAAAGGGAAAAGGATGGTTTTTAGGGGAGAATGATACCAGAATACCAGCCGGCGAAGGTGATATTCTGATTTCTGAAATCAGGGAACCCCACGGTGTTCTGGCTGATACAAAAATGAGGATCGTCGTCACAATCGCCCCGCCTATTTGATAAAAAGGGGAAACTTTATGAATCAGGAAGAAATTGAAAATATTAAGAAAAGGATGGCTGAGCTTGACGAACTGATCACTGAAACCCAAAAAAGACTTCCTGCTCATTCGGTCAAACCGCCGGTCATGCTGGACCTGTTAGCATATGAAGACGAATATGATCTGTTGCTGGAAAAGTTGAATCAACTTAAAAAAGGTGAATAATGGGTGATGAGTGCATGCAGGATGACCGGGACACGCAGAATTATCTATCCCGGGTTCGCAAGCTGGATATGGATAAAATTATAGATGTTCTTGGAATTCATAAAAGTGCACAGGGATGCAGGTTCGATTTTTTCAACCGCCCCATTCTGTTTGACGGAAACGATTTTATCGATCTTTCAGGCGGTCATATTCAACCCATAGTAAAAACTATTTTTTGTCAATATTTAATAAATTGCCCGCCAGTTAAAATAGAAAATGCCGGCAGACTTGTAACGTTCAGAGAGTTTTCAGGATCTGGTCCGTTATTTTCGCGATTTGCTGAGAATACAAATAAAACAATAGAGCATACATTCTCAAATAGGCTGAACGCTCTTGAAGACAGATGCAGACGGTTTTTCGGCATGCCTGTAAATAACGCTTCATATGACCTGAGTATTCGGTTTAAAGCCTTGCCTAAAATTCCGTTAATCTTTCAATTTAATGATGCAGATGACATATTACCGGCCAGTTCAACCTTGCTTTTTCATGAAGATGCCCAAAAATACCTGGATCTCAAATCATTATCTGCCATTGGTACATATTTTACAGGATTGTTAATCTGTAAAGTTCAAGCATGATGCTGACGGTAACCCGGCATTGAATTGTGCATTTTACAATCTGGATTTGTTGCGTTAATATACCGTCATGATGACACATGATATATCTCCAGATGAAGCCGGCAATCCCGAGCTTGACATGGCCGGCGCCTTTGTCCGCTATACCGGTACCCATATTTTTCTGACTGGAAAGGCCGGCACCGGTAAAACGACCTTTCTTAAAAACCTGAAAGCTGACTGCCACAAACAGATGATCATCACAGCACCCACGGGCGTTGCCGCTGTCAACGCCGGCGGGGTGACCCTTCATTCTTTTTTTCAGCTTTCTTTTGGTCCCTATCTTCCAGGCCAGTCCGGACAGCCCCGGGAACGCAACCGGTTTTTCAGGTTTTCCCGGGAGAAAAAACAGATCATCAAAGGTCTGGATCTGCTGGTCATCGACGAGGTGTCCATGGTCCGGGCAGATCTTCTGGACTCCGTGGATGCCGTCCTCAGACGGCTGCGGCGGGACGACCGCCCTTTTGGCGGGGTCCAGCTTCTGCTCATCGGGGATCTGTTCCAGCTGCCTCCGGTACTCCGGGAAGAAGAACGGGCGCTGCTTCAGAATTATTACCCGTCCATGTACTTTTTTGGCAGTCAGGCCCTGTCCAGGACTGAGTTTGTCACCATTGAACTGAAAAAAATCTACCGCCAGTCAGACCCAGCGTTCATCAACCTGCTGAACCAGGTCCGCCAGAACCGGCTGGGACCTTCATCCATCTCCCTGCTGGAACAATGCGCGGCAAAACCGCTGCCGGAACGAGGGGCCATCACCTTGACCACCCATAACCGGAAGGCCGACGACATCAACCGGGAACGCCTGGCCCGCCTGAACACAGATGCCCGGGTCCTGACCGCAGCCATAGAGGGCGAATTCCCGGAAACTTCCTTTCCCACTCCGGACCGCCTGGCCTTGAAAAAAGGGGCCCAGGTCATGTTCCTGCGCAATGACAATTCGGCTGAAAAACGCTATTATAACGGGAAGATCGGCCGGGTCAGCCGGATTTCAGAAAACAAGGTATGGGTCACAGACCCCGAGGGGCTGTCCGATCCTGTGGAGGTGGGACCCACCGCCTGGGAGAATATTACCTACAAAGTGAACGAGGAGAATCAGACCCTTCAGGAAGAAGTCATCGGAACCTTTTCCCAGATTCCTCTGAAACTGGCATGGGCCGTGACCATCCACAAAAGCCAGGGCCTGACCTTTGACCGTGCTGTGGTGGATGCCCGGGACGCCTTTGCCCATGGTCAGACCTATGTGGCCTTAAGCCGCTGCCGTACACTGGACGGCCTGGTGCTGTCCTCCCCGGTACCGAATATCGGTGTGGGTGTGGATCCGGCAGTGGCAGAATTCATGGCTCAGGCTGTTGCCGGCGGTCCGGAAGCTCTGGCTGACAGGTTTGACGCGGCCCGCCGGGCCTATCAGCAGGAACTGCTCCTCCAGTGTTATGATTTCAATGCCATGCGCGGCATGTTTTATTATTTCATGCGCCTGGCCGACACCCACCGGGAAAGCGTCCGGGTGGCCGGATTGTCCGATATCCAGACCCTCAGGTCCGAGGCCCGGAATCTGATTTTTGACGTGGGCGTAAAATTCCAGAACCAGCTCCGGAGCATGATGGCAGACAGCACCCTGCCCGACGACCATCCCGGCATTGCCGAGCGGACACAGAAGGCCCATGGCTGGTTCAGCGAAAAATTTGATCTGCTCTTTAAGGATCTCGTAAAAAAAGGACAGGTGGAAACCGACAATAAAGCCGTTAAAAAGCAGATGAACAACGGCCTTGCCAACCTGATCCAGGAAATCTTGATCCGCCGCGCCGGTATCCGCTCCTGTGCCAACGGGTTTTCGTCAGAACATTATCTTCGGGCCATCTCTTCCGCCGGCATGACCTCCCTGCTCAAAACCGCTTCAAACCGGGCCCCGGCTCCCGATTATACGGAGTTTGATATCGACCATCCGGAATTGTTCAAGGTCCTTAAAAACTGGCGGGCACGAACGGCCGAAAAGCAGGGGGTTCAGCCCTACCGGATTCTACAGCAGAAAGTCCTGGTTCAGATTGCCGTCTGCCTGCCTGATGACGCCCTTACGTTGAAAAGTCTTAAAGGGATCGGTGCCAAGACCCGGCAGCGCTATGGTGAGGAGCTGATTTCCCTGGTCCGGGATTACCGGAAGAAAAAGGGCATTAATACGGTGGTCCTGCCGAAACCCAAAGAAAATGATATAACGGCTGGAAAGCACGGAAAGATAGAACAACCCGAATCAGACACCAAGCAGGTCACCCTGACCCTGTTTAAGCGGGGAATGGACGCCCAGGCCGTGGCAGATGAGCGGGGCCTGGCCCTGTCCACCATCCAGGGCCATCTGGTTCATTTTATTGGAAACGGCACCCTGGATCTGGACCGGGTGGTGACGGCGGACAAGCGGGCCGCCATTGAAAAAGAACTGCGTCCGGACCGGTCCCCCGGGCAGGTCAAAGCTGTCCTGGAGGATGATATCACCTATGGAGAAATCAAAGCAGTGATGGCCCACCAGACGTTTATACGTTCAAAAGAAAACGCTGCTTCATAAAACTGCGCTTATCGGAAGATTCGTATAAAGACGCTTCAGGTGAACCGATCGAAGGAATATCCGGATCTCAAATCACTAACCGCCATGGGTACGTATTTAACAGGATTTTTAATTCAATAATTGTTTAAACTGTGGTAGTATGGTCATCATTTTGATCACAGATTTTCACCGTCCATTTTATGTCTTTCTTATGCCATGATGTGAAAATCTTTCATTGTCCACCATAACTTAAAAGGAGGAAAAGACATGTTCTGCTTTCAATGTCAGGAAACGGCAAAAGGGACCGGCTGCACGGTTCGGGGCGTTTGCGGGAACTGCTGATCCAGACCGACGGTCAGGGAATTGATGTGTACACCCACAGCGAAATGCTTCCGGCCCACTATTATCCTGAACTGAAAAAATTTGCCCATCTGAAAGGAAATTACGGCGGATCCTGGTGGCATCAGAATCAGGATTTTGAGACCTTTAACGGCGCCATCCTGATGACCTCCAACTGCGTGATTCCTGTCAGGAGCAACAACACCTATACGGACCGGCTCTTTACCACCGGCACAACAGGTTATCCCGGTGCGGCTCATATTGCCGACAGAAAAAATGGTGCACCCAAAGACTTTTCAAGCGTGATCCAAAAAGCAAAGCAGTGCCCGGCGCCCCGGGAAATTGAAACCGGTACCATTGTCGGCGGATTTGCCCACAACCAGGTACTGGCGCTTGCCGACAAGGTTATTGAAGCGGTCAAATCCGGAGCAATCAAACGATTTATCGTCATGGCCGGATGCGACGGAAGAATGAAAAGCAGGTCATATTTCACCGAGGTTGCGGAAAAGCTTCCAAAGGATGCCGTCATTCTAACCGCAGGCTGCGCAAAATACAGGTATAACAAGCTTGATCTCGGGGATATCGGTGGAATACCCAGGGTCCTGGACGCGGGTCAATGCAATGATTCCTATTCCCTGGCCGTCATCGCAATGAAGCTTAGAGATGCTTTCGGCCTGGACCATATCAATGATCTGCCGCTCTCCTTTGACATCGGCTGGTATGAACAAAAAGCAGCGGCCGTTCTTCTGGCCCTGTTATCCTTGGGCGTTAAAGGTATCCGGCTCGGACCGACGCTTCCGGCATTTATCTCTCCAACCGTGCTAAATGTGCTGGTGGAAAAATTTGACATCAAGCCCACCGGTGATGCCAATGAAGATGTTGCAGCCATGATGGCTGGAAATTAAACAAAAATGCAGCCGCTTGAAACACCTTCAAGCGGCTGCATCCTTTATCCGGCTTAATATTTTTATTTAAACAATTGTGGCGGCTTTGTGGTGTCGCCGGTTGCGTTGGGATAATCTTTGGCTTTATAGGATTTTTCCCCTGTTTCGATCAGGTGATTGGCTTCTTTCATATAAGAATTGAAGCGTTTTTTACATTCATAAAAGCCGTGCCACCAGGAATAGTCCGGGGCCATCATGGCCGCCCCCATTCTCGCCCGCCTTCCTTCATGGTGCCAGAGTTCATAAAATTCCACCTCAAGAGGCTCGTCAAAGAAACGGGTTTTATCCATCAGCCCCTTTTCATACAACATGTCAAGTTTTGCCTTGGCCGGTTTAAAATAAACCTCATTATATTCCTGGACGGTCCGGTCCATCTGGCTGTAGTGGGATTGCGTCCATTGTTTCCCATGACACTGCATGCAGACTTCCTGCATCTTGGTTCTTTCTTCTGTCCAGTTGGTCTGCGCGGGAAAGGGTTTGAAATTTTCCGGTCTGACGGTCAGGGGTGCCTGCAGTTCCCAGGATAATCTTTCCGTGACGTCATGGGATGTCATGACACTTCCGGCGCCGGACATATGGCAGGAAGCGCAGGTAGGCCCTCTGAAATCAACACCCGGCGTCCATGTCCCGGGAGCGGCGTTCCAGTTATATTCATCGCCAAATGCATCGTAAATATCGCCATGTTTGGATTCGGTGAAAATTTCTATCTGGGGATGATCCGGACCCAGGTGACACTGGCCGCAGGCCTGGGGCTTTCTGGCTTCCATCACTGAAAAGCGATGTCTTGTATGGCAACTGGAGCAGCTGCCTTTGCTGCCGTCCAGATTAATCCTGCCGACCCCGACATTCGGCCAGGTGGCCGGTTCAAGCGCCTGATCTTTCATCTTTAAAATCGTACCGTGACAATGATAACAGCCGTTTACCCGCTCAAAATCACTGTTCATCCCGTTATTCAGCCAGGGATCAATTTTCCATATCAATTCCAGGGTATTGGCATGCTTGCTTTTGCCGTATTGGATGGCTTCATCCGGATGGCACCGGGAACAGTCCTTTGGAGTGACAACCGCAGAAACAGGAACCATGTATTTTTTCTGGCCGTATTTCGTGTCATTGGCTTCATATTCCTTGTAGTGGGACTGGCTTACATCCGGATCATGGGATTCTGCTGCATGGCAATCATAGCAGGTGATGTTTGCGCTGGCATGACGACTGGATGCCCAGTCCGAAAAAATACCCGGGTGCTGTTTTTTATGACATTCAATGCAGGCCACAGCCTGGGGTGACATGGATCTTTCGATCCTGAATTCCTTTGCTTTTGGAATATTCATCTGTACATCCGTGCATAGAGCGGCAGATGCAGACACACCAATGAAAATCGCCGCCAGCAGTAAAATAAGAACATTTTTTTTCATGGTTTCCCCCTGTTTAATATTTGAACTCATAAATTTATTAATTTATCCGGTCAGCTTGATCCCTTGTAAGGCGGCTGGTTCTGTTTATACCTGTAAACGTCGCTGTCCGTGTGAACCAGATTCCTATGGCAGTCAACACATTGTTTTTCATAGCCTTTTCTTGGATATAAAACCGTCCGGTGCGCAAGCATGGCGCCTCGTTTATCCGGAATATGAATAATATTTCTATGACATTTCAGGCATTGGGCATTTTTAAATGTTTCATACGCATGTTCCCGGCTTTTTTCGCGATCATAGGTTCCATCAACAAAATGGACAAATATATCTTTGAGGCCATGGGCTGTTTTTGTATAAAAAAAGTTAATCGTGTCCTGGGGCGCCGGCAGGTGGCAGTCCATGCAGTCGGCGGTAAATCCTTGGGCATTATTGACATGGGTAGAGGTCTTCCAGCTGTTGTAGGCCGGTCTTATCTCATGACAGGAGGCACAGAACCCGGGGGTTGAGGTTCTGACCATGGTATAATAGGTCAAGCTGAAAACAGGAAAAGCGACAAAAATACCGATAGCAATGAAAACTGCTGGTTTGATAATTTTTTTCATAGCCTTCCTTTCTTCTTATAATGATGAAAAGAAAAGAATACCGGAAACAATTAACGATGGAACTTTAAAAAAAAGGCTGCGCGATGTTCTTATTTAATGAAGAAAATAATATGATGTAAATACGATTGTCAAGAACATATTGGATATTTTGGATTTTTTATCCCTGAACTTTAAGAATTAAGGTGCCTGAAAGGAAACAACGGCAGATTTTTCATAATTGAATTTCGCTTATTGCAAACAAGGGATAATGTTGATCGATATTTCCGATTCCAAGTCCCAGTGTATTGTTCCTGCAAAACATAACACGTCATCTTTTTTGGGGCAGCGCCGCCATCAAAGCCAGTCCGGTCAGGATGCCAAAGACGCCTATGGATTGCGCGGCTGAAAGGCTTCCCATATAGATCAATTTGTCTGCCCTGAAAAACTCGACAAATATCCGGCCGGTTTCTTTATTCTCCGCCGTCCTGAAAATGCAGCGCCTGCCAGACCAAGCCCGATCAATAAAAGGGTGGAAGGCTCAGGGACAGGGGTTGCTGTGGCCACTGCCCAGGCTGACAGATCAGTGCTTGTAAACGAATCATCCACATATAACGTTTCCAGCGGATATTTTATATGCGGGTTGGATGCCGGATGCGGATGTTCTATTTTTCCAATATAATGAGTATCAGAAAAAAGCGACGGCGACAAAGCATAGCGGCCTTCTACAACTGCAATATCACGGTCATGGTCATGATCAAACGGCAGCATGATTTCATGGGCATCATAGGCCCATAATGCTGTCATTTCCAGGCTGTCTGCCATGTGCCAGTCATTTTTCCAGCCGCCGTTTACTGTCAGCCGGGTTGAAATACCGGAAATCGCATCCAGTTGTTCCTGATAGGTTCGTGAGGTAAAATCAAAAAGTTTGCGATACCAGAACAGATCGTCATTCGGGTTTTCCGTACCCAGATCATCCTGAACCACAAACTCGTTCAATGTGATCAAGGTAGCATTGGCATTGCCGAAAGCAGTGAAGATAAACATCAATAATACAATTAACATCAGTCGGTTTCTATACTTTATTAAATCCAAGAAAATTCTCCTTGCCGCATAGTTTATTTTTCTACTTTGCCGGCCTTATTTCGATGGGGCTGTACATGGATTACCGGACTCTATTTTTAGTTGAGTCACTATTGTTTCTTTCATAGCCATTATGGAATCGGTTCATATCCTCGGCCATCCTGTTGTAATCAAAATTATTGTTATACATGTGGCCGCTGTTATACATGCCGCTCCCTCTGTGATCATAATTGTACATGTGATTTCCGTTGTCCATGTGGCGGCCATAACGTCCGTTTTCTCCCATATGATCACGGTATTGGCCGTTAAATCCATTCATCATGTGATAACCATATCCGCCCATGTGGGAACTATATCTCATATTTGCAAAGGCATAACCGCCAAATCCGATTATCGAAATAATTGAAACAATCATTATTGTTTTTCTGATAGCTTTTGTTTTCATTTGAAACTCCTTTTATTCATGTTTTGAAAACATATCTATCAATAAGCATGCCATGCGTTATTTTTATTTAAAACACAGAGGGTTATAGTCTTGCATGCGTTTTCAAGTTTAGGCTGATATAAATAGAATGGATAACTTTTAGCCACCGACCCGGATAAAATCTATCCATTTAAAAAAATCCAATATCTGATTATTTAACCAGGGATTCGAAAATATGGTACTCTTCCATGTGGTAACTGGGTTCAGGATAGATTGCAATGGGTTTTGAAAACTCCTGTTCAAGAGATGAAATCAAATGCTTTTCCCGGCCGTGGAGAAGCTGGGCAATTTCAGGATGAACTTTTACTGTAAACCGGTTCCCCATGATATCGCCGGCTTCGCTGACAAGATCCCTGTAGATTTTGTGACAGATGGATTTTCCCGACAGCAGGTATCCGTCCCCATTGCAGTAAAAACACGGCTCGCACAGGGTTCTTGTCAGATTTCTGCGGATCCTTTTCCGGGTCATCTGAACCAGTCCAAGCTCGGTTAAGGGCAGCACATTGGTCTGGCTCTTATCTTTTTTCATGGCCTCGTTCAGGTGCATCATGACCTTTTCCTTGTGCTGATCTTTTTTCATGTCGATAAAATCAATAATGATGATCCCGCCGATATTTCTCAAACGGATCTGGTAGGCAATTTCCTTGACCGCTTCCAGGTTTGTTTTCAGGATGGTTTCGTCAAAATTATGTTTTCCCACATAGCGGCCCGTGTTTACATCAATGGCGACAAGGGCTTCTGTCTGCTCGATGATGATATACCCGCCGGACTTGAGCCAGACCTTTTTCTTTAAAGCCCTTGCCACGTCCCCTTCGATATTGTAGGCATCAAAAATCGATTCCCGGCCCTGGTAAAGTTCCACAGACAGGTTGACATCGGGCATGAGTTTTTTTAAAAAATTCTGGACATTATCATATTCCTCCCTGGAATCTATGATCAGTTTATCTGCTTCATTGGCCAGAAGATCCCTTACCGCCCGGAACGTGACGGTCAGATCTTTGTAAACCAGGGAAGTGGCAGACTGGGTACGGCTCTTTGCCTGGATATCCTCCCAGGTCTTGGTCAGAAAATCTATTTCTTTTTTAATGGTTTCTTCATTAATCCCCTGGGCCTGGGTCCTGAAAATATACCCGAAATTATTCTCCCGGATGCCCATGAGCAGCTCTTTTAACCGGGACCGCTCCACTTCATTGTCAATCCGTTTTGAAATACCGATATGGTCCACCGTGGGCATTAAAACCATGTACCGGCCGGCAAGGGAGATATGAGTCGTTACCCGGGGGCCTTTGGTGCCGATGGAAGATTTTGCCACCTGAACCAGAAGTTCCTGGCCTTCCGTGAGCAGGTCTTCAATACTGCAATCCCCGGCTGACGATGCATTCCAGGAAGAATGCCCGTTATCCCGGTCTGTATGGGACCTGCCGTTTTCATTGTCTGCTTCGGTTTCATTATCCTGTTCAAATTTCCGGTACATTTTATGGCTGGCCGTATCCAGGACATCATCCACATAAATAAAAGCGGCCTGATCAAAACCAATATCCAGAAATGCGGCCTGCATTCCCGGAAGAACCCGTTGCACCCTGCCTTTATAAATATTTCCGGCAATGGATGTTTCATCTTCTCTTTCAATAAACACTTCAACAATGGTACCGTTTTCAAGCAATGCCACGCGTGTTTCATGGGAAGCTGCATTTACAACAAGCTCTTTTAACATCAAATCACCTTTATTTTAATTTCCGTATCTGTGCTGCCTGGATCTGTTCATTCTCCATTTCAAAACCCCGGGACAATATTTCCGTTGGCCGGATCGTTCTTTCATTATATTTTTTCAACACCATTTTAATACATGTTTTATCAATAAACGAAATGGATTCAATGTTTTTTTTCAAATCCGTGCGACGGATTTTTCCTTTTTTGCTCCTGTCTTCCACCACAAGTTCAGGCAGACTCAGCAAATGGTCCACCTGCTCTTTTGTCAACTCTTGCCGTGGGAAGCGGATGGTGTACATATCATGGTCTGTTGTTCTTTTGTTCAGTTTGCTGAAAGGCCTGCATCCTGTAATCATAATACCGGCAGGAAGCTGGATGTTCAGCAGATTGATGATTTTGTCCGGCGCCATGTTTCGTTCAAGATAAATAAAAAGAAGTTCATGCTCACTTTCCATGCCCACGGGCAGGGCATTGTCAAATGCAAGTTTCATGGCCGGGTGAAACCCTCTGGAATACTTAACCGCCAATCCGGCCCGTCTGACAGCCCGTCTGATAATGGTGGCCAGCTCCAGGTGGCCGAAAAACCGTGCAGTACCCAGCTTTGAAAATGAGAGTTCAAATTTTTTAAACGCATCATCGGGCAGCCGGTCTGATTCTTTTCCGGCCGGTTCTGCTGCCGGCGACGGTGTCTGAACCTTAGCAGGTTTGGCCGGTTCATTCAGCACAGGCTTTATTGTTTTAAAATCGCAGACGCCGCAGCCGGTGCAATCATTTTCCCTGCAGTCCAATGTCAAGGCCTGCTCTTTTGCGCGAGTGAATTCCTTTTTTAAGAAAGCCTGGGAAACCCCTGAATCAATATGATCCCAGGGCAGAACCTCATCGTCACTGCGCCTGCGTGTCGTATAAAACGCAGGGTCTATGCCGGTCTGGTCAAAGGCAGCCAGCCAGCGTGAAAAATCAAAATGATCAGACCAGCCGTCCAGGCGGCAGCCGTTTTCAAAGGCCGCAACCAGAAGCGCTGATAATTTTCTGTCCCCCCTGGCCCAGACCCCTTCGATGAGGCTCATTTGGGGATCCTGCCATTTCAGTTTGACCTTCCGGTGGTTTAAATTTCCCTTTAAATACTGCAGTTTTTCTTTGGTTTCTTCCAAAGACATCTGGGCATGCCGCTGAAAAGGTGTATGGGCTTTGGGTATAAAACTGGTGGTGCTGACATTGATATTTTTACTGCCTTTTGCATAGGTTGAAGCCAGTTTTGCAGACAAAGAACAGATGGCCTCAATGTCCTGGGCAGTTTCAAAGGGAAGGCCCATCATGAAATACAGCTTGATGGTCTTCCATCCCAGTTTAAAGGCATTTTCAACCGTTGCGCTGATATTTTCTTCTGTCAGATTCTTATTGATGACATCCCTCAGCCTCTGGGAGCCGGCCTCCGGAGCTATGGTAAACCCTGTCTTTCTTGCATTTTTAATAATATTCATCAGTTCAGAGGTGAGCTTTTCGGCCCGGACCGACGGCAGAGAAATCGCGGTGCAGTGCCCCTGATTGAGCCCCATTAACTGCATCATCAGGGCCGGCAGATCGGAATAATCTCCCGTGCTCAGTGACAGCAGGGAAATATCAGCATACCCGGTGCGGCTTAAGGATTCTTTGGTAATGTCAACCAGATCCTGTAAAGACCGTTCCCGGACCGGGCGGTAAATCATTCCGGCCTGACAGAACCGGCATCCCCTGGTACAGCCGCGTGCAATCTCAAGCCTGAGCCGGTCGTGAATTGGCTTGCCAAAAGGAATGATGGGAGAATGGGGAAAGCTTTCCCGGGTGAGGGCAGGTAAAAACGCCCGTTTTACCGAGCGGTAGGCATCAAAAACCGGCGTTAAGGTCTGGATACCGCTGTCATCCCACGACGGGGTAAAAAATGACGGGACATAGACCCCGTCAATGGCGGACAATTCTTTGAGCAGGCTTTTCTTTTTGCCGTCTCCCTGCTGTTTAAAGGCTTTAACCGTGTTGGATATCTCAATGCAGACCGTTTCACCATCACCGATGACAAAGGCATCAAAAAAATCAGCCAGGGGTTCCGGATTAAATGCACAGGGACCGCCACCGATCACAAGGGGAAAGACATCCTCTCTTTGGGCAGCATAGAACGGGATGCCGGACAGTTTGAGCAAGGTTAAAATATTGGTAAAATTAAGTTCATACAGCAGACTGATGCCGATGATATCAAACTGGTCAAGCAGCTGTTGGGATTCCATGGAAAGGCAGGGAATTTTTTTGTCCAGAAGAAAGGCTTCCATATCCGGGGCCGGTGCAAAAAATCGTTCTGCGGCAATGCTCTTTTCACGGTTTAAAATTGAATACAGAATCTGCAGGCCAAAATGGGAGGTGCCGATTTCATACAGATCCGGGAAGACCAGGGCAAAGGTCAGTTCCACCTGTTCCCGGTCTTTTATAACAGAGTTGACTTCATTACCCGTATACCGGGTGGGGCTTAGGACCCGGCCCAGGATTTCCTGGTACAGGGACTCTTGATAATTTCTCTTGCGCATGATACTGATTTTAGTTCATCATCCTTATTATAAAAATCTGATTTATTTTACTAAACACAGAAAATAAACCGAAATTTTTTAATATATTATTTTTTACGGAACAAAGCAATGAAAAGAACAAAGATCAATGCATTACTCATCAGTAAAGATTCACCCGGAAAGGTCCTGATCAAGGGATGGGTCAGAACAAAGAGAACCTCAAAAAACTTTTTGTTCATGGAAATAAATGACGGGTCCTGCCTGAAAAACATCCAGGTGATTGCTGCTGCTGATCTGGATAATTATTCCGAGATTGAAAAAATCACCACCGGCAGTTCTGCCGCCGTTACAGGCCTTGTTGTGGAATCTCCGGGCAAAGGCCAGCAATGGGAACTTCAGGCCGAACAGATCGACATTATCAATATTGCACCGGACACCTATCCCCTTCAGAAAAAACGGCATTCTGATGAGTTTTTAAGAACCATTGCCCATTTAAGACCCAGGACAAACAAATACGGGGCAGCCTTCCGGATCCGTTCCGAAATGGCCATGGCCATCCATATGTTTTACCGTGACCGCGGATTCCGATATCTGACCACACCGTTGATTACCGGTTCCGACTGCGAAGGTGCCGGAGAAATGTTCAGGGTCACCAGTCTTGATCCGGACACCATCCAAAAAGAGGGAAAAATTGATTTTTCAAAGGATTTTTTCGGCCGGGAATCCAACCTGACCGTTTCCGGCCAGCTTTCTGCTGAAATGTTTGCCCTGGCCCTGGGGGATGTCTATACCTTCGGCCCCACGTTCCGGGCTGAAAACTCCAATACCAGCCGGCATGTAGCGGAATTCTGGATGCTTGAGCCTGAAATGGCCTTCTGTGATCTGAACGGCACCATGGACCATGGTGAAGAACTGGTAAAGAGCCTGACTCAACATGCCTTGGACCATTGCAGTGAAGACTTGAAACTGTTTACGACCTTTGTAGACAAATCCCTTTCCGGACGGCTGAACACGATTTTAGACAAACCCTTTGCCCGGATACCCTATACCGAAGCCATTGAAATTCTGCAAAACGCAGAACAGAATTTCGAATACCCCGTGGAATTTGGAACCGACCTGCAGTCCGAGCACGAACGGTACCTGGCTGAAGAATATTGCAAACGCCCTGTCTTTCTCACCGATTACCCCAAAAGTATCAAGCCCTTTTACATGCGGGTCAATGACGATGATCAAACCGTGGCTGCAGTGGATCTCCTGGTACCGGGTATCGGGGAACTGATCGGCGGCAGCCAGAGGGAAGAACGCCTGGACGTGCTTGAAAAGCGTATGGATGACATGAACCTGGCCAAAGAGAGTTATTGGTGGTACCTGGATTCAAGAAAATTCGGATCTGTTCCCCATTCCGGATTCGGCCTGGGTTTTGAGCGTTTCCTCATGCTGATCACCGGCATCAGCAATATCCGGGATGTGATCCCCTTTCCAAGGACACCGGGAAACATTGATTTTTAATTGCGGAAAAAGGCTCACATTTTACTTGATTTTTCCTATAAATTTTGGTTGGTATAGGAATAATCCCACCGGAATAACAGGTGTTTTGGATACCAATACATGGAGGTTATTGTGCCCACCCTCGAAGAAAGACAAAATGAAAGCAAAGAAGAACGCAACAGCAGGCTTGAATCAAAAACCCTGGAAATGGGAATTACATTTACCTTTGCACAATATCTTGAATCCATGGAAACCTATCTGCTTCATATGGAACAGCGCGTTCAAACACTGGAAGAACAACTGGAAAAACTCCAGCAAAAAACAGCCTGATCCGTTAACCCGTATCTGTTTCATTCACAAACGCGGTCGTTTCTGCCGCCGCAGTCCGGTATATTCGGACATGCGTTATAATTTTGGCCTTTTCATTGAAACATGATGCAAAAAACAATCAACTTTAAATACGGTAAAACAACCTGCAGCGTGCAGGTGCCGGAAGACTGCGACTGTCTGTCCATTAAAGAACCCGCACCTGTCGTTAATATCAGGCAGTTTGAACAGGATCTGTCCCGAACATTGCCTTCAACACTTCCTGATCAGGCAAAAATCGGTATTGTTGTGGCAGACAAAACACGGCTGTGCGGGTATGAAATCTATCTGCCGGAACTGATCCGTATGCTTGTGCAAAAAGGGTTCAAAGAACGCTCTATTGTTTTTTTCATCGCTTACGGCACCCATGCCCGGCAGACAGATGCCGAAAGCATGACAGCCTACGGCGATGTATATAACCGGTTCAGGTTTATTCATCATGACTGCAGCCGTGAAGACCTGTTTACCCGGGTTGGAAAAACCAAGAACGGCACTCAAATCCGTATCAGGAAAGACCTGCTTGACCTTGATCTGATCATCACCTTCGGCGCGCTCTCCCATCATTATTTTGCAGGCTGCGGCGGCGGCAGAAAACTGTTGTTTCCGGGATTGGGAAACAAAAAGGATATTTACCAGAACCACTCTCTCTTTCTGGACACGGATGCAGGCCGCCTTGCTTCCGGCTGCCGGCCCGGAAACCTGAATGATAATCCGATTGCAGCAGACTTGAAAGAAATAGATGATTTTAACAAAGTTCCCAGGGTCTGCATTCACGGGATAGTCAATTCAAAAGGGGTTGTCTGCCGGTTGATCGTGGGAAAAAGCTATGATGATTTTGTTCAGGCCTGTGATACACTTGATACTTTTTACAAAATTGAACAACCGGCCGCCTACGGGCTGGTGATAGCCTCCTGCGGCGGATATCCAAAAGACATTAACCTGATCCAGGCGCACAAGGCTATCAACAACGCAGCCTTGTTCGTAAAAGACGGCGGCAGCCTGGTTGTCTTTGCCCAATGCAGTGACGGCATTGGATCCGACACATTTCTGCCCTGGTTTGAATATCAGGATTTTAAAACAGCCTTTGCCGTCCTTGAAAAGAATTACAAAGGCAACGGCGGAACTGCCTTATCCATGATAAACAAAACCCGTCGGATAAATATCTTTCTAAAAACCGATTTGAATGCTAAAATCTGTGCGAAAATTAGCGTAAAAAAAATAAATCATTCCATTATGGAAGAATTGATAAAAGGTGCGGGCAAGGATACGGCCTGTATTGAAAATGCCGGACTGCTGATCCGGTGAAGGTGAAATATTGGAAACTCAAATCATTGTCAGGGGATATCACACAGATTTATACCAGCATGTGAACAATGCCCGATTTCTTGAATTTTTAGAAGAAGGCCGCTGGCAGGTCCTTGAAAAATATACGGATCTTCCTGCTTTCATGAAAAAAGGATATTTATTTTTTGTCGTCAATATCAATATTTCATACCGGAACCAGGCCAAAGTGAACGACCGGATTATTGTCCAGTCCGGCAGGGCCGGTACCGGCAATAAAAGCGCGGTGATCCGCCAGCGGATCATCAACAAGGAAACAAAAGCGGTTTTAGTGGATGCAGACATTACATTTGTCATTGCAGACAAGTTTGGAAAACCATTAAAAATTGAAGGGGAAATCCGGGAACTGCTGGAACAGCTCCCCCTTTTTGAAGGATTATATACATGATTACACTACTTGATTACGGGGCAGGCAATGTTCGAAGCGTTGTCAATGCCGTTGAAAAACTCGGAGGAACCATTAAACCGGTCAAACAGCCGGAAGATATACTTAATGCTGAAAAACTGCTCTTTCCCGGCGTGGGCAACTACGAGAGCATGATCCGGATTCTCAATGAAAAAGACTATATCCGGCCGCTCAGGGAATATTTAGAGTCCAACCGGCCGTTTTTCGGCATCTGTCTGGGGATGCAGGCCCTGTTTGAAGGCAGCGAGGAAGATTTCTCAGGCAATGAAAGCCTTGGTTTTTTCAAAGGCATGGTCAAACGGTTTAAAACCGACCTATCCGTGCCGCACATCGGCTGGAACGGCGTGAACCTGAAAAAGGACTCTCCGGTTTTTGACAACGCAGATCCGGGCGCCAAGTTTTATTTTGTCCACTCATATCACATCGTGCCCGAGGACCCGTCCGTGGTGTTAACCACAACCACTTACGGATATGAGTTTGCCAGCAGTGTCCAGAAAGGAAACATCATCGGCACCCAGTTTCACCCGGAAAAAAGCGGCAACGCCGGTATCAAACTGCTTGATAATTTTATTCACCAGACAGATCTGACACCCCGAAAATCAGTTGATATCCCGTCAACCGGCCTGTCTAAAAGAATCATTGCCTGCCTGGATGTCCGCTCCAACGACCAGGGAGATCTGGTGGTAACCAAGGGGGACCAGTATGATGTCAGGGAAAAAGGGGATGTCAGAAATCTTGGAAAACCGGTTGAACTTGCCCGGCGCTATTATGAAGAAGGGGCCGATGAGATCACCTTTTTAAACATTACCGGATTCCGGGATTTTCCACTCAAGGACATGCCCATGATAGAAGTGCTGGAACAAACGAGCAGAAATGTTTTTGTTCCCCTGACCATTGGCGGCGGCATCAGGGATTATACCGACAGCAACGGAAAAACCTATACTGCCCTGGATGTGGCGTCCCAGTATTTCCGGAGCGGGGCGGACAAAATCTCCATCGGCAGTGATGCTGTTTATATTGCGGAACGTTACCTTGAAACCGGTGTAAAAACCGGTGAAAGCTCCATTGAACAGATTTCCAGGGTGTACGGCAACCAGGCCGTCGTGATTTCCGTGGATCCTAAAAAAGTGTATGTGGCATCCCCGGAAGATGCGCCCGGACACCATGTGATAAAAACACAATTTCCCGGGCCGGACAATGAAGCCTTTTGCTGGTACCAGTGCACGGTCCAGGGCGGCCGGACCGCCAGGGATATTGATGCCGTGTCGTTTGCAAAAGCCTGCGAAGATCTTGGTGCCGGTGAAATCCTTCTCAACTGCATAGATAAGGATGGGACCAACTCCGGATTTGATCTTGAACTGATCAATGCGGTCAGAAATGCCGTGACCATTCCCGTGATTGCTTCTTCCGGGGCAGGTTGTGAAGCCCACTTTATTGAAGTCTTTCAAAAGACAAAGGCTGAAGCAGCCCTGGCAGCAGGGATTTTTCATAGAAAAGAAATCGCCATACACAGTGTAAAAAAGCATCTTGAACAGAATAATATTGAGGTTAGAAC
>JBNKNP010000417.1:0-1918 GCA_050293905.1 Desulfobacteraceae bacterium
GTCCGCTGCAGTCAAAACCGGTGCGCGGGGATTTCCCGCCCCATTTGTAAGGCGCCCCCAGGTTGTTCATGGCCTGCTGGATAATTATTTTTCTTTTTTCCGGAAGGGTCTGGATGGCTGGGTTGGCCGGGGTTGAATTCTTTTTGGCCGGCGGAATATGATGTCGGGTAACCGGGGAGTTGGAGGATGCACATGAAAATAATACAGATAAACATACTATGGAAATAACGGGGTAAACGATTTTTTTTAATAATTGATAGCCGTGGCAGGATGAGAAATGGTGTCTGGGGATATGCCTGAACATATGATCAAACTTTCCTTTTTCCAGGGGTTACAACGTGTTTCCTGAAAGGGAAAAAGACCCTTTTTTTGATACACGGATGAGCGGTTTCAGTGCGCCCGGATCCAGCTTGGCATCAAAGCTGTAGGAAAGGCTTTCCTTTTTTTTGCTTCGGATCAAGTCTGAAAAGAAACCAATGCCTGAAAAAAGATCCACTGAGGCTGTAAGCACGACATCCCCTTCACCATAGGCTTCAACAACCGGCAGTTTGTTGGATACGCCTGTCATGATTTTATGACCTTCCAGCGCTATGGTGTAAGCGATTCCTTTTAAAATCAGCTGAGTCCGGTTGGGATTGACAATATGAAGACCGATTTTGAATTGAGGAATGATGTTGTTGGTTGGAATGGCCTCAAATGAAGTGATGGTGACAACCGGTGTTTCATATCCGGTTTGCAATGGGGCACAGCCCATGACCGACATCAGAAAAAGAGCGGCAAGAACAACACGAGATTTTCGGGTCATGATAATTATCCTATTATGTCTAAAAGAGTACCTGTTGTTTCTTCATATGTTTTAATGGTTAAGGCATTGGCTTTAAATCCCTGTTCAGCAATGATCTGGTTTGTTAATTCTTCAGCAATGTTGGTATTGGACAGCTCTTTTAATTCACCCGTCTCGCTTAAGGGATCTTCCACAAGCGGACCGGGAGTGTCTATTTTGGTGATAACCGATTCAACCTGGCCGTTTTCTCCTTCACTGTTGATGGCCCGGCTTTTTTTAAAATCATCTGACAGTGCATTGGCCACATTGTTTGCACTGACCTGCATCTGCCTGGAAAAAGCTTGTAATGCGGAAACATTGCCCTGGATCATTGAAATCATAATATCGGCTCCTTGTTTTCAAGTCCTGTTATGGAAATTACAAGCAATAATCATGCTAATTTGTTCTGATAAATCGCTATGATATGCTTAAATGTCCTATTTAAGGGCATTTTGCAGCTTTTTTAAAAAATCCTTTAATCCTGTTATCTGCTTAAAAGGGTAACAAAAAATGTCATCTGTTACAAATAGGGGGAAACTATACTGCAATTTGAAAAGAAGAGGTTTCGGTTTCCGGAAGGCTGCTGACTTTTTCATAGGAACCGGCCGCTTCTTTCATGTTTCCAAAGGCCTGGGTTTCATTGGATGCGGCCTGCTCTTTAGCTGTAAGAATCATGAGGTCGGAAAGTGCCTTGGACGCATTTGCCGTGGCCTGTGATGCCACTTTCAGATCCTGGGAAGACGGGTTCGCCGGTGCAAGCGCCGCGCTCTTAACCTGGCGCATTTTCTGGAGGGTGGCCTGGGGGTCACCGGGAACAGGAGAGGTGTCGATACCTACTTCTCCGGCCACAGCATAATTCCTGCCGTCCGGTCCTTTTTTATAAGTAAAAGAAGCTCCGGATGTGATGTATCGGCCCCCGGCGGCTACATGGGCCATTTCATGGCGGCGGACTTCACGGTCAATTTGCTGAAGCTGATCCAAAAGCCGCACGGCTTGAGAGTCTAGAGCCTGGCCATTGACTGTCGTGGTGTTCGATTGATTTGGATTTTCATTACTTTGATTGTCTGAATGTCCATCGGGCCGGCTGTCGGCCTG
>JBNKNP010000418.1:0-19139 GCA_050293905.1 Desulfobacteraceae bacterium
CTTGTGATTGCATCCCTGGTCCAGTTTGTGGAAATGTTTCTCAAAAAGAGCATCCCGGCTCTTTATGCCGGGTTAGGCATATTTCTTCCGTTGATTACAACCAATTGTGCAGTCATGGGTGCCTGCCTGTTGAATATCAGCAAGGAATACTCTTTTTTACAGGCGCTGGTATCTTCATTTGCCTATGCAGCCGGATTCGGCCTGGCCCTGATTCTGTTTGCCGGCGTAAGGGAAAGGATCATCCTTGCAAGGGTGCCAAAACCGTTGCAGGACACTTCCATCGGTCTGGTCACCGCCGGCATGATTGCACTGACATTTATGTCATTTAAAGGAATGATTTAACCTTCTGAATAACGGAATAAATTGTGTACTGGATCTGTCATTTAAAGGAATGGTTTAACTCAAAGATAAGGTGATGTTATGATTTCAGCTTTATTACTCATGTTAGGCATCGGTGCAGTCTGTGCTGTTGTATTAAGCCTGTCCTCAAAAATATTTTATGTTTACGAAGACCCGAGAATCGCCCTTGTAGAAAACAACCTGGCCGGAGCCAACTGCGGCGGCTGCGGATATGCCGGCTGTTCTGCTGCGGCTGAAGCCATCGTAAGCGGTGGAGAAGCCCCTTCATTGTGCATTGTATCAAACAAGGACGGCGTCGAGGCCGTTGCCCGGATCATGGGTGTGGATGCCGGCAATGCGGAAAGCCCCCTGTCCTACAATATGTGCGAAGGCGGTAACCGGGCAGAGGATAAATTCCATTATCTGGGTATTTCCTCGTGCAAAGCCCTGGCTGCCATGTACGGCGGAAAACGGGTCTGCGGTATCGGCTGCCTGGGCCAGGGTGACTGTGTTAAAGCCTGCAAATTCGATGCTGTGGCCATCGGTGCCAACGGGTATCCTGAAGTTGATGAAGAAAAATGTGTCGGGTGCGGTGCCTGTCAGCAAGCCTGCCCGAAAACCATTATCAAAGTAAATACGCTTTCCGAACAGCTCATGACCTTTAACCAGACAGATGCGGCCCTGGCACCCTGTGCCCAGACCTGCCCTGCTGAAATAAATATTCCCAAATATATCAATCAGGTCAGGGAAGGCAAATACAAGGAAGCTGTCCAGACCATACGCATGAGAAATCCGCTGCCATTGTCCTGCGGCAGGGTCTGTCCCCATCCGTGTGAAGATAAGTGCAGACGGGGAATTGAAGATGAACCGGTTTCCATTAACCAGCTCAAGCGGGTAGCTGCGGATTATGAAATGAACTCAGGCTCCAGGCTCCCCATTAAATGCGCGCCGGATACCGGCAAGAAGATTGCTGTTGTCGGCGGAGGTCCTGCCGGGCTTTCCTGTGCCTTCTTCCTGCGCAGGCTCGGGCACGAAGTAAATATTTTCGAGGCCATGCCCAAACTGGGCGGTATGATCCGGTACGGCATCCCTGAATACCGTCTCCCCAAAAAGGTTCTGGACTGGGAGATTCAGGGGATTCTTGATCTGGGAATCAAACATTATTGCGGGGTAAAATTTGGCGAAGATTTCGGCCTTGGTTCTTTAATGGCTTCCGGATTCAATGCGGTTTTCCTCGGTGTGGGTGCCTGGGAAGACTATAACCTGGGGATTGAAGGTGAAAAACTTGAAGGTGCCTATACCGGCATCAATTTCCTGCAGAGAATTGCTGGTGGTGAAAACATACCCATGGGCCGTACTGCGGCTGTTGTCGGCGGCGGAAATACAGCGGTTGACTGTGCCAGGACCCTTTTAAGAAAAGGCCTGGATAAAGTATACATGGTCTACCGGCGGACCCGAAAAGAAATGCCGGCAAATGAAGTTGAAATCGTCGCTTCTGAAGAAGAGGGTATCCATTTTGTATTTCTGGCCGCTCCCACAAGAGTGATTGGAAATGATGACGGTCATGTGACTCACCTTGAGTACCTTAAATGTGAACTGGGCGAACCCGATGCATCAGGCAGACGCCGGCCGGAGCCGGTTGAGGGGTCAGAGACCCAACTCCAGGTTGATATGGTGATCTCAGCTATCGGGCAGGCACCTGAAGGCAAATACAAGGATACGGATCCTCATCCGAGAATGAAAGAGCTGGAGCTGACCCGGTGGAATACCATTGATAATGATCCGGAACTTTTGCAGGCGTCTATCCCGTATATTTTTACGGCAGGAGATGCTGCCACAGGCCCTGATCTTGTGGTTTCCGCCATCGGATCCGGCCGCAGGGCAGCAAGATCCATTGACATGTTTCTGAAAACCGGGGAAGTGACGCCGGTGGAAAAATCCCTGCTCGGCAAAAACATACCGGAAACGATTTTCAGCAAAGTGGATGGCATTATTAAAAGCCCGCGGGCGAAAATGCCGGAAATCCCTGTGGAAAACCGTCTGGACTCGATGATCGAAGTTGACCTGGTTCTTCCCGAAGACCAGGCGAACGCGGAAGCAAAAAGATGCCTGAACTGCTGCAGGATCTGTTATAATCCGGATACGGATTTTCCCATGGCATCATAATCACAACCAAGCAGATTTAAAAAACATACCACTGATATAAAAGGATATCTGAAGAAAAGATATCCTTTTATAGTTTAACCGGTTCAAATCATATGATTCAAAAAAAATCTTTTATTCTGATTGTACTTTTCTTTCTGACTATTACGATGACCGGCATCGGTGTGTTTGTTTTTCATCAATTTTCAACATTCATAAAAACACCGGCCGGTTCAGATACCGGCCAAAAGTTATTTACCATACAGTCCGGACAATCCTTAAAAAAAATCACGGCAAACTTAAAAAGCAGCGCGTTTATTACCAATGACCGGTTTTTTATCTGGCTTGCTAAAATCAAAAGAGCAGATAAAAAACTCCAGGCCGGAGAATACCTGCTGTCTGCTTCAAAAACCCCGGAACAGATCCTGTCAATCCTTCTCCAGGGTAAGGTCAAGCTTTACAAGCTGACCATACCCGAAGGTCTGAACATCAGGGAGGTTGCCCTGCGGGTGGCGCAGAGCAGTCCATGTGATCCGGCTCAATTTGTACTGCTCTGTCATGATCCCGTGTTTATTCACTCCCTGGGTATTGAAGTAAAAAGCCTTGAGGGGTATCTTTTTCCGGACACCTATTATTTCCCCGGAAAAGCCGGTTGCCGAATCATTATTTCCACCATGGTGAACCGGTTCAGTGACATTTTTATTCCTCAATGGGAACAGCGTGCCAGGGAGCTTGGATTTTCCATTTCAGAAGTTGTCACCCTGGCGTCCATCATTGAAAAAGAAACCGGTGATGCTTCTGAAAGACCGGTTATTGCTTCGGTATTTCATAACCGGCTTAAAAAAAACATGCGCCTTGAAAGTGATCCAACCGTCATTTACGGGATTAAAAATTTTGACGGCAACATCAAAAAAAAACATTTAAAAATGTGGACGCCATACAACACCTATCGAATCAAGGGTCTTCCGGCAGGGCCGATTGCAAATCCCGGCGCTGATTCCATTCATGCCGTTTTGTATCCTGAAAAAACCGATTATTTATTTTTTGTCTCAAAAAAGGACACTACGCATTATTTTTCCAAAACGATCCAGGAGCACAACCAGGCCGTCAGAAAATACCAGCTCGGCAAATAATTCAGATTTTTATTCGTATTGCTCAAATTGTTTAAGATATACAATTAATGATCCGGACCGGTTTTTCTTTTTTCGATCCCACTCAAACCAAAGTACGCTGCCTTCTTTTTTCATGACAACAAGCAGATCTTCGACAACATCCGGAAGCACTGGCCCCATGGGAGAATGACGTCCTTTTCCCACAATAATCCTGAGCGTAAAATATCCCTTATATTTGCTGTTTTCAATAAATGAGCGGGTTCGAACCTGGGCCTGGGCAGCGTTGCAGCCATGAAGGTCCAGCTGCCGCTCGACCGGCGGATATCTTTTGATCCTTTTTTTAATCGGCATGGAATTAGGCTTCGGTCTGGAAGGTGCTGTTTTTCCGGCCAGGGATTCTTCCAGCAGTGATGTAAAATCTTGTGACTGCTCATCGTCTGTGATTTCCCTCTCAGAACCGGGATCAGCAGCAAGATCGTCCAGAACCGGCAGGCCGTGTTTATCAAATATAAGAGATTGCTTTTTATCGGAGAACGACATGGATTCCGGCGAGTCAGGATCATTTTCTTTAAATGCTTTTAAAAAAACATGGTCTGATTCAAGTTTTAAAAGACCTTTTTTATTTCGTTTGTTCACCTTGGTTTTCTCTTTGCCTTTTAAGCTGATAATGCTGTATTTTAACTGATCAGACGGTACTTTTCAAGGTTTCATCGTTTGGTTTTTCAATCGATATGACACAGGTTTTCATCATCATGTTTATTTGACATAAATCCCTTGTACTGATATTGTCTTTTTCATGATAAAAGGGAATATTGTAGAGTATATTGATCAGCAGAAAATCATTTCAGCTGTTATCTTACAGGAAAAAAAAGGCAGATTAAAACTGCTCAATGAGAATAACCGGGAAGTCAATTTTTCAGAGAACCGGCTTTCTCATGTTTCACAGTTGTGCCTGGACATTTCCGTTTCACGTGAGGCCATCGTCAACCAGTTAAAAGAGCTGACGAAAAATCGAAAAGCACTTTCCGAAACCATTGATATCAAAGAGTTGTGGGAAATCCTTCACGAAGAAGAAGATGAAATTGACATCTCAGCCATGACCATGTTCTGCTTTGACCCGCCTTTAACCTGTGACCACGAGGCTGCTGTTATCCGGGCTTTTTTCAATGACCGGCTCTATTTTAAATTTAACCAGACGTTGTTTTCACCATTTTCGCCGGAACAGGTTGAACTTAAAAAACGGCAGATAAGAAAAGCAAAAAGAACAGAACAACAGATCCAGCAGGGAACGGCATGGATCAATGAAGCGCTTAACCAGAAAAACGGTTCAACCATACAAACCGACCCGGCAGTGATAGAGATTTTAAAATCTTACTTCCTTTTTGGAAATGATTCCCCAACCCAGTTGGTTGCAAAAAAGATGATCCAGCGGTCCCCGCTCAATTCTGCCGAACAATTATTTACTGTTTTTGTAAAAGCCGGGATTTTTGATCCGGATGAAAATATTCCCCTCCTGTCCATGCAGATTCCCACTGCATTTTCTAAAGAAGTTCTGGCCCAGGAGGCCCGGTTAATCGGGACCCGATCAGATTTTCATGATGACAGCCTAAGAGAAGATCTGACAGACCTTCCATTGATCACCATTGACGGTCAGTCCACCCTTGATTTTGATGACGCCATCAGTCTGGAGAACACAGAAACCGGCTATACATTAGGCATCCATATCATTGATGTGGATGCCTATATTAAATCGGAAGACCCCATTGATCTTGCTGCCAGAGAACGCGCCAGTTCTATTTATATGCCGGACGACAAACTGCCCATGATACCTCCGGGGCTTTCAGAAGATCTGTGCAGCCTTAAAGAAAATGAAATACGTCCCGGGATCAGTACTCTGATAAAAATGAACCGGTTTTTTGAAATCCAGGATTACCGCATTATTCCCAGCATTATCAAGGTTCACCAACAGATGAGCTATGCCGAGGCCAACCTGTTGAACGGAAAAAACGATCCGGTCACCACCTTGTATAAAATTGCCACAACCCTGCGGGAAAAACGGCTCAAGGCCGGCGCCATACAGATCACCCTGCCTGAAGTCAATGTATGGCTTGAAGAAAACAAAGAGATCGGCTATTCAAAGGTTGACCGGGAAAATCCATCCCGCATGCTGGTGTCTGAAATGATGATTGTGGCAAATTCGTTAATGGCAGAATTTTTATCTGCCAATAATATGCCTGCGGTATTCAGATCCCAGTCACAGCCCAAGGAGCGCCTCTTCAGCGGGATTGAGACCTCCCTGACCCTGAACTTCATGCAACGCAAGCACTTAAGCCGGGCACTGATCGGGACATCGCCTGAAACCCATGCCGGGCTGGGTGTCAAAGCATATGTCACTGCAACTTCCCCCATCAGAAGATATCATGATCTGCTTACCCAGCGGCAGATTAAAGCCATTTTCGGATATCACAGGCCTTATTCAAAAGATGAGCTGGAGCAGATCCTTCAGACAATTTCCATCCCCCTTGCCAATACCGGCCGGATTCAGGGACTGAGAAAACGATACTGGATTATAAAATATCTGGAATCCAGACGCAATGAAACCTATGAAGCACTGGTTCTGGATGGATATCGCGACTATTATAATGTATTAGTTAAGGAATTCATGCTTGAGGCAAAACTGCCGGCCACGGGTATCAAACTTAAATACGGTGATATCATCCAGGTAACCATTCAGCATGCAGATGCCAGGCGGGACCAGCTCTCCCTGTTCGCTTGACCCCCCCTTCACCCCCTAAAATTTTCCTGCCCCGTTTCACGGCATTCCAGGTTTTCCGGCGTATCAGTTATCCGCCGTATCAGGGGAAAAATTAACGATCTGTTTTTCCTGACTTATCTTCCAGCAGTTTTTTATCCACCTTGGCTTCAATCACCAGGCGGTCACGGTTTTTCTGTATCTCGGTCTGCTGCTTAATCATTTCGGTTCTGGCTTTATGGGATAAAAAGACCCGTATAATCATATACACGCCGATAAAAAGAATGACGCCAAGAATCACCCATTTGAATTCGGATATGGTCTGATAGCTGATTTTACCCATATAGATAATAAAATCCGGAACCATCCAGTAAAGGAATACAATTAAAAGTATAGTGAATCCCAGAGAATAAATATTTAATCTTCCAAGGGTTGTAAATACCTTTTCAAACTTGGTTTCTTCAAAATCAGTGGTTTCAAAATCACCTGATTTTTTATCCTTTTTATCTTGTTTTGAATCTTTAATTTTAATTTGAAAAACATCGGTAAAAATTTTGACAATAAAGACAACAAACAAGACCAGGGCAAGAGGAACGCAGATGGATAAAGCAATCCACGCCCTTGTGGGGAATTTATTGTCTATCCCCACCCGGGTGACGACAAAACCCTCTTTTTTGAAATTTCGAATACCGTATATTTTTTTGAACTCATTTATGGAGTTGATATTATAATCATCTTCATACACGACCTCATTGTTTGCATTATAAATTTTTACAATCTCCTGGTCAGCCGAATAAATAACACAGACCAGTAAAATACCAATCTCTATAATTGCAAAAACAGTCAGCATTAATGGCAAACCTGGCACATGGTTTTCAATAATTTCACGCAACTTGCTTTTACTGCTCATTTAAAAAAAATCCTTTTCTTACTTTAAAACCTGTAATACACCCAACAGAGCGCATGAAATCAACACCACGTTTTAAACGGGTTTTTAACCATTCCGACAGGTCTTCGATTCTCAGGAATGGAATTTTCAACGTTATATCTAATCCGTGTTTTCTTTGACAAACCGGGACAAAAACTCTGAATCCTTAGGGCTCAGGTCATATTTTAAGGCTGTATCATCAACGAGTTTAACCAGATCGATGTCAGGGTTTTCTTTTCTTTTTTCAGATACATATTTTACAGCATTTCTCAATTTTTCACCTTGGGGCTGAATACTTGCCATGACATCTCCTAAGAAATTGATTCTGATTTTTTTGTTTTCTTCTAATGTTTAAAACTTCTCTGGCCGGTGTAGACCATGGTGGCATTTTTTTCATTACAGGCTTCAATGGACTGGTAATCATTCATTGATCCTCCGGGTTGAACCACAGCCTGAACGCCCTGGGCAAGACCGACATCTATGCCGTCCCTGAACGGAAAAAATGCATCAGACACCATGGCTGATCCGATAAGACCGCCCTTGACCTCTTTGACATCATTTTCAATTTCCAAGCGTTTGTCTTTATCTGTCAGATTGGCGAACGGAATCTGATACCGCTCAAAACAATAGCGGTCACAAAGCTTTCGATAGGCTTTGTCCACAGCAATTTCCGCAACCCCTACCCTGTCCTGCTCACCGGTTCCGATCCCCACGGTCACATTATCTTTCACATAGATCACGGAATTGGAAGTAATACCCGATTCAACCAGCCACCCGAAAAGCATGTCTTCATATTCCTGATCCGTGGGCTTTCTGTCAACCGTATAGGTTTTTCCCTTGTACTCGGTACTGGCCACCACCAGGTCCTTTTTTGAAAGGGTCGTGGGAACAAAGGACCACTGTGCCACCATGCCGCCGTCCATGAGGCTTTTAAAATCAATGACCCGCTCACCGATAAAACTCTGCAGTTTTTCAATATCCTTTATCCGGATCACACGAAGGTTTTTACGGGATGCCAGAATATCCACCACGCCGTCTTCAAATTCAGGCGCCACAACCACTTCGGCGTACTGGGCGGCAATGGCCTGGGCCGTGGCTTTATCCACTGCTTTGTTCAAGGCGATGCATCCGCCGAATGCTGCCACGCGGTCAGCCATATAAGCTTTATTGTATGCTTCTTCAAGGCTTTTGGCCCTTGCAGCGCCGCAGGGATTGTTATGTTTTACAATAACGGCACAGGGTGTGTCGGTAAAATACCGGATAATATTCAATGCATTGTCTGCGTCGGTAAGATTGGTTTTCCCCGGATGTTTGCCGGACTGGAGCAATTCAATATCAGATACCAGGTATCTTCCAGGGTTAATGGTCTGGGCATCTCCCAGTGCCAGGTTCCCGTTCACCAGGCGGTAAAGGGCCGCTTCCTGACCCGGATTTTCACCATAGCGCAGGCCTTTCTGGACTCCGTCAATCACCCATGACACCTTTTCATAAAAAAGCGTCTGCCGTTTATCTTTGTCAACAAAAGAAACTTCCAGCTGAGGTGTAAAATGATCGTCCATTATGGTTTTATACATCTGCTTGAGGTCTTTGGGCATGGCTTATTCTCCTGTCTTATAACATGATTTAACGTCTGCTGCCGCCTGATTGGCCAGATAATCGGCAATGGTCCTGTCATACACCGCAGTATGATCAAACGCTTTCTGGGCCAGCCCGAACCGGTCTTCAAGGCTCAATGCACCGTTATTGGCAGACAGCTTTTCCAGGATTGAAGGATACGAGGAAGGATCAACCACAGATGCCACCCGGATAAAATTTTTAGCTGACGCCCGGATCATGGTCGGCCCGCCAATATCAATATTCCCCCTGGCATTTTCACAGGTCACATCTGTCTTGGCAATGGTTTCACTGAACGGATACAGATTGACAACCACCATATCAATGGCCAGGGCCTGTGTACGTTCCAGATCCTTCTGGTGGGCATCATTATAGGTTTCTGTCAGCAGACCCAGATAAATTTTAAAATCAAGGGTTTTGACAAGTCCTCCCTGGGTTTCCGGCTGCCCGGTATAGTCGGATACCTGTTTTAGACAATCTTTGGCCCGATCCCCTAAAATTTCCTTTATCCGGCCATAGGTACCACCGGTGGACAGGATCAGGATATCCGGAGTCACGTCCAGCAGGCCCGGAATAAAGGTATCCAAGCCTGATTTATCAGATACACTGACCAGAACAGTTTTTACCGTCACCTTATCATCAATTTTTTCAACCACATTCATACCCATGGGATTACCTCAACTTTCAGTTAGCCAATTAAAATTAATAACCCTGATTTATAATATAATTAGCAGGTTGAAGTCAAGTTTTTGAAAGGTAAATTTCAAAGGCCTGCACAGATAAACAGCCTGAAACACCCATACTCCCACCGGTCCCGCTCAGGCGATTAATTCGCTGATACCTATTGAATTTCAATGTGATATATATTTGGGAAAAGGTTTAGCTTTTTTCGGTTCAGCCCGAATGAGCATGAAAAGCATTAACCTCATTATCAAGCCTGTTGGCTAAAAAATCTTCGGTCATCTCAAGATCGTATCGAGTTTGAAGGTTTAACCAGAACTGGGGGGACATACCGAAAAAACGTCCAAGCCGAAGAGCAGTGTCTGCGGTAATCGATCTTTTACCGTGTACAATTTCATTTATGCGCCTGGGAGATACACTTATATCTTTTGCCAAACGATACTGGCTGATTCCCATTGGTGTTAAAAATTCCTCAATAGGAAAAACGTGGAGATCAGCAAGTGCAACTTTCCCTTCCCGGCTCATAAAAAACAAAGGCACATTGCCTGAACCCACATACGACAGCCCGGGATTTCCCTTACTTTCCCTGGATTATTTAAGTCAAAATCCCATTGAGTTTTTCAATAACCGGCCCGATTTCCCCCCGATGCTCCGGCGGAATCATCAGAACGCTTATTTTTTCATTGGGCGTAAACCGCTCATCTGCCAATCCGGCGATTTTCTCCGGATCAGAGGTTTCAGCCTCGTGGGTCAGATACAATGCCAGCATATCAGACAGGTTACCGGAAAAGCCGTCATGATCCAGGTGTTCAATATATTGCAGAAACAGATTATTCAGAGTCAATACAAAGGGTGGAATCCGGGCATATCCATTCTCTTTGCAGTCAACGGATGAAAGCAAAGCCCGGCAGCCAAAGGGCCGGTATTCATAAACCATGCACAATTTTGTTTCCAGCAGGGCGCACCGGCCCCACAACGGGTCATTTTCTTCTTCCGGGATATCTTTGCCCTGCCGACAAAGCCTGGCAAACCGGTTAAAAGTCAGTTTCGGAACATATTTTTTTGAAACCACATGGGCTTTAATTTTATCTTTGATGCTCTGTTTCAGATCGTCAGAGAGCTGTGATACCATTAATTGGGCTTCCAGGCTTGTCATGGTGACATTGCAGGTGCAGCATGCGGCACATTTTTGCCCACAGACCCAGTCCGTGTTTTTCACCAGCGACTCAAACAAGTCAAACACTGCTTTTAATTGATCAAATTCTGCCCGGCTGTTTTTTATTTTCATCAAGATCCTTTATTTTTAGGTTCTGCCCTTTATTTTTACACTTTAATTGATTAGATTATTAATTATGTCCCCCTGGATTTATCCCAATTTGGATAAACAGTCAAATTAGCTTGTTCTGGAGTGGTTTATGGAAATAGATCCTGTCATTCAAAAAATCAATATCATCCGGATAAAGGAAAATAAAAAAATCCTGATGAAAGATGCCATCATTGATGAAGACATCCTCTCCCTTGTGATCAACAAGGAAAAAGCATTTGAAATGGTATTTTCAATGACCTTTCCTGAAAATCTTGCAGTGGGATTCTTATTTACCCAGGGCATTGTTCATGCCAAATCCGATATACTGGAATACGTCTGGCAGGAAAATACAAAAACATGTCACATCACCCTGGAAAATGATGCGCTTGACCGGTTAAAACAATTTAAAACAGGAAACCTGGTAAAAGGCTCTTCCGGTGGTTCGCTGCTGCTGAATCCGGCAGCCGGTCAGCCCTTGCCGCCGGCCAAAACCTTCACGCTCACGCCGGACCAGGTGCTCTCTTTGATCGGACAGCACTGGGAGAGTTCTAAAATGTTCCACGAAACCGGTGCACTTCACAGCGCAGGATTATGCAGCCGCGAGCGGATTCTTTCCTATTTTGAAGATATCGGGCGGCACAATGCCGTGGATAAACTGGCCGGCCACATCATAATGAATCAGACAGATCCCCATGACAAAGTGGCCACGTTAAGCTGTAGAATGTCCCTTGAAATTATCGGTAAAATCATTAAAACCAGGATTCCCGTCGTGATCTCCAATGCTGCCCCGACATTATCTGCCGTCAGGCTGGCAGACACAGCAGGATTAACCATTATCGGATTTGCCAGGGACAGACGGTTCAATATTTACACCCATGCAGACCGGATTTCAACCAATTAAAGTGCCAGTCCTTTTTCCACCTGGATTCTGACGTCCTCCGAATAAAGCAGCTCCACCAGAGTCAAAGCAAATTCCCGGGCAGTTCCCCCGCCCCGGCTGGTGATGCACCGGTTGTCCACAACGACCTTGTCGCCTGACACATTCCCCTGATCAATACGGTCTTCAAAATCCGGATGACAGCAGACTTTTCCCGGAGTGACCAGTCCCAGCGGATGAAGGACAACTGCCGGGGATGCACAGATGGCCCCATAGTATTTTTCCTGGTCTGCTTGCCGTTTCAACAAAACGCCCAGTTCCTTTGAGGCCTTAAGGTTATCTGCACCGGGCAGGCCGCCGGGAATGGCAATCAGGTCAAAATCATCTGCCATGCAGGATCCAATCAGGGCATCGGCCATAAACGCAACGCCCCTGGCCGCCTTGATCTGCATCGTGTCCACAGATGCCATGGTCACGGTTGCCCCGGCCCTTCTCAGGATATCCACAATCGTAATCGTTTCCATCTCTTCAACGCCCTGGGCTACGGGTACCAGTACTTTTTTCTCCGTCATTTTTCCCCTCCTCTGTAAATAAAAAGGATCAGGCAGACAAATCGTTTGCCTGTGTGTATATTCAGCGAATCACGATCAGGTCCGGGCTGTCCACCCATCCCACCATCTGCTTTGAAAAAACAATTTTCCAGGAATTGCCGCGTTTTTCTTCGACACGGACTTTTGAGCCGGCATGAAGACTGAACAATGTTGTGGCCTCAGGGGCAGTGCCGGACCGTACGCCGGTCTCCTGTGCCACGATAACGGCTGACCGCCTGAATGTCTGTTTATAATGATCCGCCCCCACAAGAATTCCGGCCAGGATCAGCAGAGACAGCAGAAGAATACCCTTACCGGACAGAATTTTCTTTCTTTGAACAGTTCGAATACCGGCCCAGAGAAAAAAGAACCCGGAAAAAAATATGGCTGTTATCTGAAGGGTTTTTTCACCGGCAAACCTGTCCCAGAAAAAAAGGACATCCAAAAAGCCTATCTCCATTTCCACCTTATCTTTGACCAGGGTATTGGCGTATTTAAGATTAAACAACAGATCCGGGTCGTTGGGTGCCAGCAGTTTTGCGCGCTCATACCAGAGAATGGCCCGCCCGATATCACCGGCTTTTAAATATGCATTGCCGATATTATAATACAAATACGGATTTCTCACCGGCGTATCAGCCACGGCCTCAAACGCCTTGGCCGCCTCATGAAACTGCCCTGCCCTGTAATACTTCATTCCATTTGTAAAATCATAGGTCACATCGGCCGCTGCCTTTGACGGCAAAAAAGACAGGGTCCATAGACAGAGCAGACAGAAGCAGAGCAATTTAACCACCCGTTTGATATTTGAAAATAACTCATGTGCTGAATGCTCATCCATTTTTTTCCCGCCAAACCGGACCGATTCAATGGCTGCCATCAAATCAACAGCCTCATCAGCCACAGCTTTATCCGTTCCCGCCTGATCGAGTATCCCTCTTATTTCATTCAGGGTCAATGTTTCTCCGGTTTTACCCGCCTTTGCAAAGATAGCCGCCACCAGGGATGAATACAAGTGGCTTAAAAAGGTTTCATCCATGTTTTTTGTTTGTCCGGTCTGTATTTTCCGGGCCTGCTTTAAATGGTGAGCAACCTTGGCCAGCATGCGTTTTTCATTGGAAACGTCTTTGGTTTGAAACACAAAGAAAAGCCGAACAATGGCAAACAGAACAGCCGGAAGCACAAGAAAGAAAAAAAAGTGCAGCGGTTTTATAGGCCGATGATCATCAAGAACATGCAGGCCGTCTTTTACATCAAGAATATCCTTATTAAGCAAGGATACTTCCTGTTTTGCCGCACCAGGTTCAGCCTTGACCGCATTCCGGCTGCCGTTAAACGAATTTTCAGGTCCTGCTGTCTGTGACCCGGTCTTTGACGGAGCAACCGTTACCAAAATAGCCGGGGTCAAAATTTTTTGATACTGCTTTTTTTCGGTATCAAAATAAACCAGGGCAACCGGATCAATCCGGTATTGCCCAGGTTCCACCGGGACCAGTGCTTTTTTAAATGTCCGGGTTCCGGCATATCCGTGATCCGTCAGCTGAATGTCATCTGCCGGGTTGTCATCGTAAACTTTAAATCCCAGGCGGTCGAGGTTGATCACCGGCAGGCCGGCATCCATAATATTTCCCCTGCCGGTCACTTTAATGGTAAAAGTGGCTGATTCCCCCACTGCAAGATGTGTTTTATCCAGGGCTGCATGAATATTAAAGCGGCCCACAAGGCCTGAAAACGCCTGGTTTCCCGAATAATCCGGAAGCGGGTTGATCTCGATTTTTACAGGGTTTGAAGTCACCCGGACCGGTTTAAAACTACTGGCGGAAAAGAATGAATCATTGAAAAATGAATCAAATGGATCCTGACGGTTTTTAACCCGGACCTTGGCAATAAAGGAGACCGGATCAATGGTATAACTGCCCGGCGCTGACGGGATGATCAGGTAATCCACCTGGGTGACCTGAAACGTCTGGCCGTTGAGATTCAAGGAATATGTTTTTTCGGATGGAAAGGGCTTGGCAGCTAAATTATTAAATTCCGGCTGGTTTTCAAATCCCAGTCCGGCCAGCCGCCTGGACGTAAAAAACTTGACCGTATATACGGTTTGCTGCCCGGCAAACAGGACCGGATCTGATACTGATGCCTGGGCAAAAAGGGCCTTGACCTCACCCGGGTTCACCACCTGGTCAATGACCCGGATTGAAAAAGGTCGGGTTGATAGAGGATGTCCGTCCACCATGGCGGTAATGGCCGGAATGGTAAATTCACCTTTGGACCGCGGAACCAGAAGATATTGATAAATCGTTTTATGTTCGGATTTTCCGTTAATCGAGTGATATTGAGATGAGGTCCCCCTGGGAAACACCTTGAAATCACGGATCACGGACATATCCGGTTCTCCCTTGCCGCCATTGATGGTGATTTTCATGAAAACCGAATCTTCAAGTGTGATTCTGGTTTTATCCACGCTGGCAGTGATATCAAGGCTGAACGCACTTGAAGGCATCAGTATTGCCAGGATGATCAAGGCTGACCAGATCGTAGTTTTGTTTGAACGCTTACCAATCTTTTCCATTATTCCGTCCCTGTCCCATGGGGATCATGGCCTGCCCCGGTTTGTCTTCAAGCCGGTTGAGCATTTTACCCATATCCTGGCTTCCGGGTTTGCCCCCCTGGTCTGACCGGGCCATGCCCTGGTCTTGATCCTGAGCCTGCCCCTGATTCTGCTCTTTATCCTGCTCTTTATCTGGGGAGCTATCTGCATCTTCCCGGGGCGGCGGGGGATTATCATCCTGTCCTGTTTCGTTTTTATCGCCTGGTTGAGGTTTTTGCTCCTGCTTATCTCCCTGCTGTTGCTGTGAGTCTTTTTTGTCGCTATTATGGTTTGATTCCTGACCGTCTTTTTTCTTCTGGTCCTTATTTTTTCCGTTATTGTCCTTGTTCTGATTTTTATCCTGATTTTTATCTTTGTCCTTGCCCCGGTCAGATTTTGACTGCTGCTGTTCCTGTTTTTTCTGCTTCACAAACTCAAGGTTTTCTTTGGCCTGGACATCGTCGGGAAATTCTTTTAACAGTTTCTCATAACCTGCAATGGCGTCGTCCATATCGCCCTGCTGATAGGCTGTATTGGCCAGATTATATTCTGCCTTGTGCCTGAGATCTGCGTCTTTTGACTTTGCTGCCCGAGCAAAATTTTTTCTGGCCTGCTCAAAGTCTTTGGTCTGATAAGCGGTGGTGCCGATATTGTAATAGAGCCGGTCATCATCCGGGTCTTCAAGCTGGGCATCGATAAAATGTTTTTCTGCCTTTTCATACTGGTTTTCCTGGTAAGCTTTTATACCATCTTTCACGCTTTTGGAAACAGACAGGGCCTGTCCCGGCCGGGGATGTGCCAGAAGGCACAAAATGGCAAAAACCAGGAACAACCCGGTTGAACGAGGGCGCGCGGCCCTGATAAAAAATTCAATCAGAAGCAGGATCATTGCAGGAAATAAAAACCATTGATACCGGTTTTCCCAGACTTTTTTCTTTCCTGAAACCAGGGTTTTTCTTTCCATGGTGTTGTGAATCCTGTCCTTATAAATCACGTCCAGATCCATGTCTCCGGCAACAGATCTGACATATGCTCCGCCGGTTGTGTCTGCAATTTTTTCAAGCCCTGATTCATCCACTTTGGCCAGAACAATATTACCGGATTCATCCTTTTTAAACCCGCCCGATTCATCCGGTATAGGGGCTCCGGTCATGTTCCCCACTCCGATACAGAAAATTTTAATATTTTGCCTGGCCATCTCCTGGATTGTTTTTTCCACATCCCCGGTCGTGCTTTCGCCGTCCGTGATAAGAATAATCGCCTTTTCGGTATCTGTATCTTTTTCAAACCCGGAATAACAGGTTTGAATCGCTGCATCCAGGTTGGTTCCGCCTGTGGGCAGAAACCCGGGTTCCAGGACTTTTAAAAAAATATTAAAAGCTTCGTGGTCCAGGGTCAACGGGCACTGTAAAATGGCATTGCCTGAAAAGGCAACCAGACCGGCCCGGTCGGATTTCATCATCCTGAGCAGGTCTATAATCTCTCTTTTAGCCCGTTCCAGACGGTTGGGCTTGATGTCCTGGGCCAGCATGCTCCTGGAACAGTCCAGGGCGATCATGATATCCACCCCTTTTTGTTTAACCTTTTCCCAATGGAACCCCATCCGGGGTCCGGCCAGGGCCACAACGGCCAAGGCGGCTGCCAGAAGGATTAAAACTGCTTTGATCCACCGCCGGCGCGGATCAAAGCCGGGAATGATGGTTGACAGCATACTGGTGTGGGCAAAGGCGGCAAGGATTTTTTTGCGCCTTAACATGCCGTAAACCAGGATAGCCGCTACAGGCAGCAGCCCCCACAACAGGTTGAGCAGATATGGACTGGCAAATTTCATTTAAGGTATCCTCATAAACCGGGTGTTGCTTAAAATAATATAGATGAGCAGCAGGATCAAGCCTGCAGCCAGAGGGAAAAAATAAAATTCTCGGTACTCCACCCATTTTTCAACATCGACTTTTGTTTTTTCAAGCCGGTTGATCATCTCATAAATCTTTTCCAGTCCTTCCAGATCCTTGGCCTGGAAAAAACTGCCCCCGGTCTGATGGGCAATGGTTTTCAGTGCATCTAAATCCACGTCAACGCGCTGGTAAACATATTGCTTGCCAAATACGCCATCCACAAGAAAAGGAGCTTCTCCTTTTGTTCCAACGCCGATGGTATAAATTTTCACCTTTCGCTGCACGGCAATTTGGGCCGCGTCCTGCCAGGAAAGTTCCCCGGAGTTGCTTTTTCCGTCTGTGAGCAGAATAATAATATTGGATTTGCTTTTGATGTCTTCCAGCCGTTTCAGTGATATACCAATGGCATCCCCGATCGCTGTTCTCGGGCCGGCAGCCCCGATCTGCAACCGGTCCAGGATAAAGGAAATCGTGTTGTAATCCCGGGTCAGCGGGAGTTGGGTAAAGGCATTGGAGCCAAATACCACCATGCCTATTCGATCGGATTCACGCTTCATGATAAACTGCCGCACCACGGTTTTAACCGCTTCAAGACGGGTCACGATCTTGTTTTCCCGCTTAAAATCCAGGGCCCGCATGGATTCGGAAAGATCCAGGGCAAGGATAATATTCACCCCTTGTGTGGTAACATTGATTTTTTTATCTCCCCACTGGGGCCGGGCAAGGGCAGCAATAAAGCAGACCAGGGCCAGTATTTTAAAAGCCGGAACAATTCGTGAAAATTTTACACCCATGGACGGAGAAGCAGATTCAAGCCCGTTAAGGGATGCCGCCTTGATATACCCCTGCCGCTTTTGCTTCACCCTAAAAAAAATGGCTGGAATGAAAAAAAGCAGTAAGAATAAAAAAAGAGGAGAGGCAAATCTAAACATCGTCGTCTCCTGTCCGGGCTTCATCCTTTTTTTCCTGGTCGGCATGAATCTTATCAATGACATTCCTGACCATTGAAAGATCGGATTGCTGCTTATCGTTTTCAGGATTAACACCGGCATACTTAATGGGATCACAGAGTTCCTGAAACCGGGTGATATCTGTTTTCAATGCCGGATCCAGATCCAGGACATTCAAGTGCCGGACAAACTCCTGGGACGTCATCTCTGCCGCATGAACGGCAAAGACCCGGCTGATATATTTTCTCAGAATCAGGTTCAGATCAAAATAAAACAGCCGCGGATCGGGATGTGATTTCTGTGCGAGCAGATCCAGCGCCTGCACTGCGGATTCATAGGGCGGCAGGGACGGAGCAAGTTGTTTAACAGATGTCTGAGTTTGTCTGTTCTTCAAGTATTTTTTTATCAATAAAAAGGCCAGGACCAGGAAAATAACGACAGCCAGCCCCCCCAGCACGATTATGATGAGAGCAGGGTCCATGCCCACGGGCACCGGAGGTCTTATGTCGTGAATCTCCTTCATTTACCGCATCCGCCTTTCTCTGAACCGGAAGTACTGCAAAAGGGCCTCTGAGACAGAGGCACTGGTGTCAAGTTCTATGACATCGCTTTTGGCCTTTAAAAAACAATCGTGTGTCCGGTCAAAGTGGGATGAACGGACTTTGGAGAATCTTTCTTTGGTGCGGCGGCTGGAACTGTCAACGACCAGTTCCTTGCCGGTTTCAAAATCAGACAGGGTGATAATTCCCCTGGCAGGCAGGGAAAAACTGCCGGGATCATAGATCATCACACCGATAATTTCATGTTTTTGACGAATCGTTCTTAAACTTTTGAGATATCCGTCATCTAAAAAATCAGACAAAATAAATACAAAGGATTTTTTCTTGGAAATCTTGCCCAGATAATCCAGTGCCACGGAAATATCGGTCTTCTCTCCTTTGGGCACAAAGGTAAAAATCTCTTTTATCACCCGCCAGATATGGCTGGATCCTTTCTTGGGGGGAATATATTTTTCCACCTGGTCTGTAAAAAAAATCACCCCGACCTTGTCATTGTTTTTAATGGCATTAAAGGCCAGGACCGATGCTACTTCAGCGACCCTTTCAAGTTTGCTGCCGAAAAAAGTTCCGAACTTGAGCGACGCGCTCATGTCAATGAGCAGCATAACAATGCTTTCACGTTCTTCAGTATACAATTTAACAAAGGGTTTTCCAAGGCGGGCAGACACTTTCCAGTCCAGTGTTTTAACATCATCTCCAGGGGAGTATTCCCTGACTTCTTCAAACTCAATGCCCGAGCCTCTGAACACGGATTTATACTGCCCGGCCATGATGCTGTTCACCGTACGGCTGGATTTAATATG
>JBNKNP010000419.1:0-8175 GCA_050293905.1 Desulfobacteraceae bacterium
GACGGCCCGGGGCGGTCTGGTAAGAAATCTTCTTGCATCGGAAATGATTTCCCAGATCAGGGACAGCAGGAATTTCCTTGTTCAAAGAGGGATTGATCCCTTGAAACTGTCCAACCTGGTTTTTATGGGAATGGGCGAACCCCTTGCCAATTACAACAACCTGATCAAGGCTGTAAGCATTATCACGGACAGTGATTACGGGTTGAAATTTTCCAACAAACGAGTGACGGTTTCTACATCCGGTCTGGTCCCAAATATCAGCAGGCTGGGTTGTGATACGGATGTGAATCTGGCTGTTTCCCTGAATGCCACAACCAATGAGCTGCGGTCCACGCTGATGCCCATCAATAAAAAATATCCGCTCAATCAACTGCTGGATACCTGTAAAACCTTTCAGATGAAACCCAGAAATAAAATTACATTTGAATATATTCTGATCAGGGATCTGAATGATTCACTTGAAGATGCCCGCTGTCTGGTTAAACTGCTCAAACAGATCAAGGCAAAGGTTAACCTGATCCCGTATAATGAGCACGATCACAGTGAATTTAAGCGGCCGTCTCCAAAACGCGTCAGTGAGTTTCTACAGGTCCTTCTGGACGCCAACATGACGGCCATGACCCGTAAAAGCAAGGGGGATGATATATCAGCCGCCTGCGGCCAGCTCAAAGCCAGGCTGCTTGATCAAAGATGCGATGCCAAAAAAATAATTAAAAACGATTGACAGGCTGATAAAAAGATGATTTTTTTTGATTTCAGGATTTTTTCTCTCAATTAAGCAATAATATCAATGCGATATTAAAATATGTATAATATTTGAAAGCTATTTAACTCCAATTACAGGTTCTGGAAAGCAAAATTCTGCTGTCATTACAACAGATTGAAGATCAAGTTATATGGTTGGACGACAGTATGGTTTATTAAAACAACAATAAAGGAGAAAAAAATGAAAAACATCCGGATGATCGTTTCATTGACTTGTTGTAGCTTTTTAATTTTAATGGCAACTTTTAGTTTTGCCGGTCAGGGCGAATTCGGCCTTGCACTCAAGGGCGGAACCCTGGGCGCAGGGCTGGAAGGGACTATAGGAATTTTAGACAATGTGAATGCGCGGCTGGGTTTCAACTATTTTTCCTATGAATATGATGGTTCTGAAAGCGGCGTGGATTATGACGTGGATCTTGATTTAAGATCTCTTTCCCTTTTGGTTGACTGGCATCCTGTGAACAATGGTTTCCGTATCAGCGCCGGGGCGCTGTATAACGGCAATCAAGTGGAAGCCATTGGAAAGGCCAGCGGCGGAACAACCTTTTCGATTAATGACACAAATTATACAGCTGCGGATGTGGGAACCCTGAAAGGGGATATAGATTTCAACAGCTTTGCTCCTTACCTGGGGGTTGGGTATGGAAATGCTGTGGGAAAAGATAAAACATGGAATTTTGTTTTTGATCTGGGGGTGATGTACCAGGGTGAGCCGGATGTTTCATTTTCCACCACCGGCGCGCTTTCGAATGATGCTTCTTTTTTATCCGACCTGGAGGCTGAGCGGCAGCAGCTGGAAAGTGAAATTGAGGATTTCCAGTTTTACCCTGTTCTTTCCTTTGGTATCAGCTATAAATTTTAGCTCGTCGTTCCTGTAGAAAGACGGTTTTTTGCCCGATTTCTACAGGAGCTATATCATTAAATGTTCAAAATCAGCAGGCCGGAGGGTCTTTATCCGGATGATATTTTTTTCATCCCCTTTGGATACCGCCATTTCGGAGATCTCGCCGGGTCTGGCTTTGGTGTAAGCGGCACATATCCCGGCAGCTGTTTCAATATGCTCAAGGCTTTGGGTTCCGGTCAGGATGACATCCGGCCCGGCCATCCGGTGGTGCTTTATCAATATATCTGCTGACGGATTGAAGTGTTTGAGCAGGTGAACATTGTCATTCCTGTTTCGTCCGACAATGACCTTGGTCTGGTTATCCAGCCTGAAATGCCGGCCGTTCTTTAATAAAAAGAGTTCCCGGTATTCAAACGTCTGCTGGATCTCCATCAGGTCTTTGAGACGGGAGGAAAAGCCGATATCTGTCAGCAGACAACCCCCTGCAGGGGAAGGATAATCCGTGATTTCAAATTCTTCGGCCAGTGCCATCTGGACTTTTCTGCTTCTTCCGGTGATATCTAAAAGCTGTTCTCTATTCACCAGGCCCATTTTTTCAACACGGGTTTCCGGCAGACATTTGGCACACAGGGGACGGAGAATAAGCCCGTCAAAGCCTGAATTTTTTTCCACATACCTCAAACTGTTTTTATTCTGGGATTTGGGCCGCTGACCCAGGACTTCTCCACTGAAAAGAAAATGAAAACCATTTTTTTGTAACAGCTCTCCTGCTTTGGCAAACATCAGGGCGTGACAGTCCATGCAGGGGTTCATATTTTTTCCAAAACCGGCTTTCGGGGCTTTCATCATTTTCATGTAATCTTCTGTGATATCAAGCGTGATCAACGGGATGCCCGTCATTCTGGACGCTTTTTTTGCAGCCCTTGAAGAGAAAAACGGTGTTTCAAAGCAAATCCAGGTGGTCTCGATGTTCTGCCGCTGGAGAACAAGGGCGGAAAGAATGCTGTCCAGGCCACCGGAACACAGTCCCAGTCCTTTAACCGGTCTTGAGGTTTTATCAGTTGTCATATATAATTCCTGCCATGAAAAAGTGTAGATCAAACGTAACAGCCATCCTTAAAACATTAAGAGACCGCTATCCGGTTGTCAAGACCCAGCTTGAACATGAAACGCCCTTTCAACTGCTCATTGCAACGATTATGTCAGCCCAGTGTACGGACAACCAGGTCAACAGTGTGACAAAAAAACTGTTTAAAACATACCCGGACCCGGAAACGCTATCCGCAGCTCCGTTGAATGTAATTAAGAAAATCATTTTTTCCACAGGATTTTATAACAACAAGGCAAAAAATATCAAAGCGTGTGCAAAAGCTGTCCTGGACAGGCATAATGGCCGGGTTCCGGAGGATATTGAAAAGCTGGTTGAGCTGCCCGGCGTGGGAAGGAAAACAGCCAATGTCGTCCGGTCCGTCGTGTTCGGCCATGAGGCCATTGTTGTGGATACCCATGTTCTGCGAATTTCAAACCGCCTGGGCCTGACAAAAAAAACAGATCCGGTTAAGGTGGAATTTGATTTAATGGAGCGCATCCCCAGATCATCCTGGAGTGATTTGTCTTTGCAGCTGATTTATTTTGGAAGAGAAATATGTGATGCCAGGAAGCCGCGCTGCCACAGGTGTCCCCTGTATGATTTGTGTCCGGGCCGCGGAGAAGTGTAACTGTCTAAGTGTTGGGGGAGACCTTATTTTTCAGGCGCTAAATGTCTGGATATATTGAATAACGTCTTGACATTGAGCTTTCAGGTTTTCAAGTTTTGTTTCGACCCCGTTAAAGTCATTGTCTTTTCCTGCCGATTCAAGCGCGTAAGCGGCCTGTGCCGCATTTTCAGCGGCCAGATATCGCAAGGTCCCCTTTAATTTATGGGAGGATTCTTCCAGAGTTTTCCCGTTTTTCTCCATAATGGCGCCTTTGATCTGGACATAGAGTTCCGGCCATTCCTGGACAAAATCGGTAAAACATTCCTGGATAAGTTCCATATCGTTATCCATAATTTCTTTCAATTCATCTAAGTTGACCGTAGCATGGGCATCATCAGGGCTGGACATATCTGACCGACCTCCTTTGGTATGGTTGATTACCGGCTGAACGCCTTATTTTTTTTCCCAGAATTTTCGGTTTTCCTCAAGCATATCATCCATGTCTTCGTCATTTGCTTGGTCTGCATCTTCCCGATCTTCCTGCACTTCCAGGTCCTCATCAACAAAATTTTCAAGCATGATGTCACCGGGCTCATCCTCATCCAGATCCATATCAAGATCTTCTTCAGTGAGGTCTGACGATAATTCCTCCGTATCGGTCTGTGTCCCTGGTGTTTCAGTTCCTGCCATGTCGGTTTCAGCAGCGTCCTGGTCAGACAGCGCTGTTTCAGCGGGGTCAATATCAGCCGGTTCCGGTCCGGGCAGATCCTCTGCCAGCAATTCCTCATTAAGCAGGGTACTGTCGGCAATTTCCGGGGTGTCGTCCTGTTCAGGGGCTGCTGCATTTATATCAATACTGATGTCATCCAGCGCGTCCTCAATATTAATGTCATCAATATCCGTATCTTCTGCTTGCGTTGCATCATCTTCTGTTGATGCGGTATCGTCATTATTTGAGAAGGGAATATAATTGCCGTCCCGGTCAAACATGAGGCTCCCGGATAAATTCAAATCAAAATCAAGCCGAAAAGCGATCTGGTTATCATGTACAACGATCTGTCCTCCCTTTGCGGCGAGGGCGGTATTTGCAATCTGGTCTTTTAAAATCTGTTTTACGGCATCCAGATCAAGATCTTCCTTTACCGCGTCTATCAGGTCTCTTTCTCCATTTTTAATGACATCAGGATCGGTGATTTTCATTCAAACACTCCTGTTAAAAAAAAATTATCGATACGCTTCATCGGCAAAAGAGCTTTCAATGAACTTTTCCAGATCAATAATTTTGCCGATCTCCATCACATCATGCATATAGCGCTGAATTCTATCCATGTCCTCAGCCACGGGGTATAATCCGTCCCATCGGATAGCCTGGGGTTGGGAAAAAACATTTTTCAAAACATCGGGATTCAGCCCGATCTTTCCCTGGGGGTCAAGAAAATTTACCGCAATTCTTGCAGCCCTTACCTTGTCGTTTTCAATGTATTCCCCGGTATCTACCAGCAGGGAGACAAATTCCTGGGCAGCGTCCGGAAATTTCTGGATAAAATCTTCCTGCATGGCAACCACACAGCAGGGATGATTTTCCCAGCGTGCGGCAGAGTAGAATTCAAGGTTGCCGATTTCCTGGACAATGGCTTTTGTGGCCACGGGCTCGGCGACCATGAAACCTGCTACATCTTCGTTTTCTTTCATGATGCCGGGCATTTTAATGGGGGGAACAACTTCAAACCGGACATTGATGGCTTTCTTGCCCGGCACACCGGGCTTGAGTCCCAGTTCTTTTAGAAACTGGTGCGCCAGCATATGATGAACAGACATTTTATGCGGAATATCAACGACTTTATATTTATAAAAACTTTGGAGTGAGTCAAACCGGTGATCATAGTGCCTGGACCTGACAAAGGTTGAACCGTTTTTATGGGCAAACAGCACCAGCTTGATGGGTGAATCATAGGCAAAAAGGTCCATGGCGATGGGACCAAGGACAAAGGCACAATCGATTTCACCACTTTCCAGGCCTTCCTGTATGGGGTTCCAGCCGGCTTTCATACTTGTGGTCAGATCAAAATACCGGGGTTCCACCTCCCCCTGATCGATTCTGTGTTTCAATGCACCCAGGGCCAGATGGTCCGTAATCTGGATATGGGCAACATTGATTTCAACTTTACCGCCCATAATATGGCGCTGCTTTTCAACCCGTTCCGCCGGTCCGATATCACCGGCCATGGCTTTTTCAATGGCTTCGCCAATCTGCTGCTCGTCAAAGGGCTTTGGAACATGACCGCTGCCGCCGTTATCCATGATTACTTTCTGCTGACCTTTGTCAGCCTGGGCCGTGGCCATAATGAACGGCAGGTTTTTGAACTCTTCAGTTTTTCTAAGTGCCTGTAAAAACTCGAGTCCATCCATTTTGGGCATATTCCAGTCACTGATGACAAGGTCGGGCTTTTCCGCTTTTACTTTTTCAAGACCGTCGGCACCGTTCACGGCAACAACAAGATTTTCATAACCGGCTTTATTTAAAATCTGCTTGAACATAATGCGCATGGTTCCAGAGTCATCTGCCACAACAATTTTAATGTTTGGATTTACAGCCATAGAAACACTCCTTAAATGTTTTTATATAAAGATGTTGAATTTTATTTATATTGTTATTCATCCCAGGACCAGCTGAATGTCAGTTGAAGCTTTTGAAATATCCGGTCCAGAATAAAGCCCAGAATACCAATGGCAATAATCATCGCCATGAGTTTATCATATTCCATGGTATCCCTGGCATCATTAATCAGATACCCCAACCCGCTGGATACACCTAAAAATTCGGCCGGCACAAGAACGATCCAGGCCACACCCAACGCCAGCCGAAGGCTTGTCAGCATGTAAGGCAGGGATGCCGGGATGACAATGGTCTGAATCAGCTGAAAATTGCCGGCTCCCTGGTTTAATGCCATTTTTATCCATTGGGGGTTAATATTTAAAACACCGATGGTTGTACTCAGTATTATAGGGCAAATTGTAGCCATTACAATCAAAAAATAGACCGCAGACTCAAAACTTGTAAATAAAAGAAGTGCGATGGGCATCCAGGAAAGCGGGCTGATCATCCTGACAAATTGAATCGGCGAGTAGGAAAGACTGCGGATTTTTGGATAAAAGCCTACGATGATGCCAATGGGAATGCCAATGGCTGCGGCAAGGAAGATACCGATAAGGATTCTTCTTAAACTGGCAAACACCGATATCCAGAACCGGCTGTCTTTGACTGCTTCCAAAAGGGCATGGAACGTGGGGCCGGGCAGAAATCCGGAAAATTGTTCAAATTCAGGCCGTGTGAAAATAAAGGTAGTGCCGGCAACCCATAAAGAGGCAAAAATGAAAACCCCGATCATTTCATATTTCCATCCAAAATCCCGGTTGCCGAATACCGAATTAAGACCGACCTGTTTTGGATCTTTATATAGGGCCCGGTTAATTGATTTCAACGACTTCTTCCCTTGTATATGGTTTCTTTAAGTCACAATCGCAAAAGCGGCCTAAACCCCCGCTGTCATCCAATGATTTTAATACAAACCGGTTGTCCACAAGTTGGGCGGCAGCGCCGGCGGTGTCCAGGTCCTTTAAAAAAAGCGTATCTCCCTCCACCCGGGTCTTTTTCATCTGGTCAATAATAAACCTCGTGGCAGACGGAAACGGAAAGGGCTGAAACCCGATGCGGGCAACATTCCAATCCGGATGAACCAGCTCGTCTTTTTTGGGATCTTCAAATACCTTGCTTAGAACACGTTTGGACACCGGCAGATACCCCTCTCCGTCCCGGCTTAGAAGATAAGCGGTTTCACTCGGGTTATTGGTACACCACTCCTGGGCACGAACAACGGCATTGATGGCCTTTTGTACCAACACATTGTTCTTATTAATAAAATTTTCATTGGCAACAATAACACAACAGGGATGATTTTTCCAGATATCACCGGAAAATCTCATGACTCTGGCATTGAATTTGATCTGTGCCAGGGCATTAAAAGGGTCGGCCACAATATATCCGTCAATTTTTCTGCCCAGCAGAGCCGTGGGCATATCCGGCGGCGGCAGGATGAACAGGTTGACCTCACTTTTTTTCAGCGGGGCGGCAGGTGGTTTGATAACAGGAGTCAATCCCTGGTCAACCAGTCCCATCTGCATGATCAGATTATGCATGGAATACCAGGAGGGCACGGCAACCCGTTTCCCGCCGAAATCTTTAAAACTGTAGATATCCGAATCTCCCCGAACCGTAACACCGCTGCCGTTTGTGTGGTCCCAGGCAAGCACTTTAATGGGCACATTCTGCTTGAACCTCATCCAGACCGGAATGGGGAAAAGCATATGCGTCAGGTTAAATTTGCCTGCAAGGAAGGCTTCCGTTAATATGTTCCAGGATCTTACCATAACGGGCCGGTCTACTTTCAATCCCTCTTCAGCAAAATATCCCAGGCCGTGGGCCACCAGCAACGGTGTCGCATCGGTGATGGGAAGATAACCCAGCCGGAGGGTTTCAGAACTTGAAAATGCCTGGAGCGTACCGGGCACAAAGAGTCCGGAGCAGGCGGCTGAAGCTGTCTTTATAAAATCGCGCCTGGACTGGAGAAGAGGAATCGTCATATCAGGCTCCTTTTGGCAAGGTAAGTGGTTTTGAATTTATTCAGGATTTTTTTGCGCATTTCTTTAAATTCAGGATTGTTCTGATCCCTGGGATATTCCTGGTCGATATGAAAAATGTCTTTTATATTGGCAGGGTTTCCTGCCAGTAAAATTATTTTATTTCCCAGCCGGATGGCTTCATCAATGTCATGGGTGACAAAAACCGCAGTGAACTGTTCAGACAGCCAC
>JBNKNP010000420.1:0-3838 GCA_050293905.1 Desulfobacteraceae bacterium
TGTATAATCTTGAAAAGGACAGGATATCTGAATGAATCATATTTTTTAAAAGAAAGGCCTCAGTGAAAAGAATCAAAAAGCCGTCGGTTTCCGGACGTATTTCAAACGCCTGAATCTGGCCTTTTGAAGTAAACAATATTGTTTGCTCCATATACGGATGGGACTGGAAATCAATAAAGTGGTTTCCTTTTCCCTTTGTAATAAATAGAATCGCATAAAAATTGACCCTGTGCGGTTCATCAAGCGGATGCGGCAGTTTATCATGTCGTGAAAAAAGACTGTTCAGGGTGAATATTTCAAATTCTATTTTGTCTTTTTGGGGTTTCTGAAATGATATGTCCGGTATTTTTTCCATCTTAGAAAATTATTACCATTCTTTTATCACTTTTATCAAACAATTCGTTTGTACCATACTTTCATTTTAAATCCATTCTGCAGTTTTATTGACAAAAAAACAGATTGACGGATATAATCCGGCAACCCGGTAGAAAGGATGGTTTTCCTAGCGGTACTGACCCACAAATAAAAATTGAGATACTTATGACGATCTTTTCCATCATACAGCCGAACTCTCTTAAACAGCGGATCACCTTATTTATCCTGACTCCCGTCTTTTTACTGCTGATTTCCATGGGGGCTGCCGGTTTTTTTTACACCCGGGATATTCTTCTGGATCAATGGGAGGAAACCGCCCTTTTAAAACTTGAACAGGCTGCCCGCAATATCGATAAACACCTGAGCGAGCCAAAAAAAATTCTGCAGCGCATCCATGAAGAATCCAAATCCGACACTGGCTACCTGTTGCAGGACTTTGATTTCAAACAGCTTGAACAACTGGACGACGTTGTCCGGGTTGATATTTCCATACCGGATCAGGCCGATGGAACACCGGCACAAATGGGTATGAGACAAAACAGATGGGCCCGGTCAACAGGGCACATGCAAATGCGATACAGCCGAATGAGTAAGATTCGCACGGCATCACCCCGGCTCAGCCCCCAGTCGGACAGCGAGACATTGTCGATTTCTGTGGATTTCATTGACCAGACCGACAAACAAATCGGAAAAATCGATGTGGTTATTGATTTCCACAGGATAGTGGAACAGGTTCTGATATCACCCTGGTGGAAAAACAATAAGGCATACATTATTGATGATCAAAACCATATTCTCGCACAATCCCCTCTGCCCGACAAACAGCTCAACCGGTCGGAACGGGTTCAATTCGGGCTGTCCGGTCCCTTTGAAAAAAAAGTACTGAGCGCCATGCAGACAGCGCCATCCGGAGTGGTCTACGGTCCGGGACATCCGCCTGCTGAAATTGCGGGTTTCTATAATTTAAATGAGGCCGCATGGCGGATTATTCTTATTGCCCCAGGAGATAAAGTCCTGGCATCTTTAATTGAACACCAGTCATACTATGCCTTTGGCGGGATCATCTCAATCCTGATCATCATTATTTTCATCCGGAGAATATTATCCAGTACCAGCACTGCCATTAAAAACGTCTCAGATGCTGCCATGGCAATTACCCGTGGAGATTTCGGCAGTCCCCTGCCTGTGGTTTCAAAAGACGAAGTCGGCCGGCTGACCCGGAACTTCAATGTCATGACCCGGCAGCTCAAAGAACGGATCCGTTTAAAAGAGGACATCTCGCTTGCAATGGAAGTTCAGCAAAACCTTCTGCCGGCCGGAGATTTTACAGCCAATCATTTTGAAATCAGTGGAACCGTTCTTTATTGTGATGAAACCGGGGGAGATTTTTTTGATATCATTGAACTGGATCACGCAAAAGAAAAAGTCTGTGTTGTGGTCGGGGATGTGGTGGGCCACGGTATCAGCGCTGCTCTTTTGATGACCACGGCCAGGGCATTATTGAGAAGCAGCCTTCACCAGGATCTTGATCTTGCCCGATGCATAAATCATGTCAACCGTCTGCTTTGCCTGGACACTGCTGAAAGCGGCAGTTTTGTCACCCTTTTTGCCGTGATAATCGACACTCAAAAACAGGACATTGAATGGGTCCGGGCCGGGCATGACCCGGCCATATATTATGACGCGCAAAAAGAAAAAATCATTGAACTTAAAGGACAGGGGATTGTTCTGGGCCTGGATGAAACCTTTGAATATTCCTGCTGCAAGAGATCCGGCCTTGAAAAAGGAAGCTGCATTGTCATCGGCACCGATGGTGTCTGGGAAGTTGAAAACACAGACAATGAACGATTTGGGAAAGACCCCATAGAAAAGCTGATTTCAACCAGCCGCAACTTATGTGCAAAAGATCTTCTTTACACGCTTATCAATGACATTGAACTCTTCAAAAAAGGTGCCCGTCAGGAGGATGACATTACCCTTGCAGTACTAAAATTCAGATAACCGGGAACAACAGCGGCAGGAACAATCAGGACTGTGCAGTAAAATTCGGACGAATTTCAACCGGACGGTACTTTGAAACATTTTCCGGAACGATGTCATCATGTGCTTCATTCAATTGGTTCACATCAAGTGCTGTATCGGGAAAATTGTCATAATTGTTATAAAGCCCGCAAACAGAGCAGATTCTTGTATGGGGTGATAACAATATTGTGCATCCCATGCAAAAGTCTTGAGTCATTGTTTTCTCCTTAACAATGTCTGAAATTGTTATTGTTTTTTTGTACTGCATTTTTAAGATTTTACATCCTGCAGAGTAATTCTAATAACTGTAATAAAAAAAAGAAGTTTGTCAAGTACCGGACATTCAGATTAAATGGAGGTACCTGATCAGGGCTGGTTTATTTTTCGTCGGTTTTGGATTTAACCAACTCACTTTCAGATGCATCCACTAATTTCTGACAATGGTGGCAAACCATATTAATTTTTTTAACGTTTCCCTTGAAGAGAAATTTACTGCAAAAGGGGCAAAAATATTCTTTAAGACCTGCAACGCCGGTCACAAATGGTACTGGCGTGTCATTTGTTTCAGAGGTATTCAAAATAAAAATATGTTCTCACTGTATTATGGTTAATAAAAAGACCCTGCGCACAAAAATAAGGGCTTCCGTTTAATGTCAGGAAATTATTTTTTGCCTGGTATGTTATTGTACCGTCTTAAATGTTCGATGCTGAATTTTCAGTATCAGGCCTTTTACAAAAAAGTCTCTGAACAGAGCGCCTATCCAGAGACTTTATTTTCTTCACATCATGGGTATGACTTTTTCGTTAAGCAAATAAAACGGTCAACTAAATTACGGTCACGTTTGTGGCTGATGGCCCTTTTTGCCCTTCTTCAATATCGAATGTTACACGATCCCCTTCATTAAGGGATTTGAAACCACTTGCATTAATACCGGAATGATGCACAAACACATCTTTTCCACCATCTTCCTGCTCGATAAATCCATAACCTTTTGAATCGTTAAACCATTTTACTGTACCATTAGCCATATTGACAGTCTCCTGTAATAAATAATAAAATAATGATAGTTTCTGATCTTGGAGGTCAAACCGCATTTTATATTGGGGATATGCCTTAAGAGGAAACTTCTACGCCTGCTTTTATTCGCGTATTATTCGTTAGATATATAGAAACCATAGTAAAAGTCAAGCATTAATAAATCAGTTTGAATAAAACCTTGCGCATTCATTATTTCAAGCAACTTGGGTCCGGGTAAACATCAACCATGCAGACCTGCCCCGGGAGGTTGTTTCATGTCACATGGTGTAACAAAATCGTAACATGTTTTACAATTTGTTTTTCTCTATTATTTTAATAAGTTAAAAGAATTTTGACGTGTCGCATATCTTCTGGCGGATTAGCGTTTGCGGCTCATATCATTTTGTGATACCGATTAAAACA
>JBNKNP010000421.1:0-7082 GCA_050293905.1 Desulfobacteraceae bacterium
TTTCCGGTTTACAAACACTTTCCCGGATTCTGTTTTCCCGCTTTCAGGGTTCAGCAGATTATTTGCAAGCTGACTTTTCACCTGGTCGGAAGAAAATTCAAAGACTTGTTTTTCTTTTGGCATGGTTTCCATTTCCAGCCCTTTGAACAGGTCTTTAACAGCCGTTTTTGTGTCAATCCCTTCCGGCAGAACGCTTTTATCAACCGGCTGGTTCGGCTTTACCCGGCTGTTCATTTTTTCAAAGGCACTCACCAGCTCATTCAGTGTCAATGGTGCGGTTTTTGAAGCCTTAACATCAAGTCCCAGTTGTTTTAACAAGGGAGTAAACTGATCTTTTTCCCCATCCGCCTGATATTGGGTGTGGGTGATAAAGGCCTGCTTTTGAATCTTTTGGAGTTTTTCAATAATAACATCCAGGCTGATCCCTTTTTCACCTTTATCTGATGCCAATAACATTTCCTGTATTTTATCTTCAGGGATGTTCAAGACCTTAAAAAGGGATTCCAGCACCGGCAGTGCAGATATTGCAATATACTGATCAGGGTCTGGGTCATCCTCCGTGGAATCATCAATGGGAAGGTCGAACAATTGATTGAAAAGTTCGTCCATTGTCAGCTTTTCTTCTTCAAGTCCCTGGGTCAACTCAGCCATCAGGGTTTCCAGTTCTTCAGGATCAAATCCGGCTTTGGTCAGCAGTTGTCTCAGACCTTCAAGACCCTTTTCGTCAACGGACAAATTTTTCAGATCACCCTTTGACAGCATTAAAAATATATTTTTCAATTCCGATAAAAAAGCCGAACCTTTTTTATTTCCAAGCTTCCGGGTTAAAAATTCGACAAATTCCCCTGATTTTTCCGAGTCCGGGTCTTGTATCGTTTCCGGCAGGGCCTTCTCTTCAAGTGGCTTTGCCTTTTCAAGTATTTTACCTAATTTTTGGGCAAACAATTGATTTTTTGTCCCTGAATTATCCGTGTCAGCCAGCATTTTTTTTGGCATTTCCGGCTGGGCCATGGATAGAATCGTGTTGCTCAAATCTGTAAATGTAAAATTCATAAACCACCTGAAATTAATTTTTGTGTTGCAAGATTTAAGAGCAATGATCATGCCATTTTTGAACAAAAAAAATTTTATCTTAAAGTTCAATAGGTTATATCTATTTGTCCTTTGAATTAATTCCGATAGACAAAATGATTTTTGGAATTTATTTCCCGCCTGGTCAGAATCCATGGGAAAATATTACCGGATCATCATTGAAAGGGGGAAAGGAGAATTCAGGGGACTGCATATTGGATGGGAATTGGGAACGGTTAGACGGCGATATCTGCCATCACATGAGATTTTCCGAAAAGCTTATTTACGTTTAAAGGCAAGGCGCTCGCTGATTTTAGCTGCTTTTTCACTGTCCACAAAGGATAAAATCTGTGAAGCTGATGCTTCGCGCATTCTTAAAAAAATCTCCTGAGCCACCTCAAGTTTCATCTTGTTAACGATCTCGGCTGCCGCTTTGGGCTTCATGCCGGCGTACATTTTAACAAGCCTTCCGATTTTGGCTTCATAGGCAGCTTCTTTATCCAGCTCTTTCTGACTCTTCTTTTTATCCAGCAACGCCAGATCCTGTTCAATCTGTTTTTTCAACGCGTTTAAATTCTCAAGTTTTTCATCAATCTGTTCTTCAAAGGATTCCAGCTGTTTTCTTTCTATCAGGAGGGCCTGATGCTCTTTTTCAACCCGGGTCCGTTTTTCCTCAAGTCCTCTCAAAACGACCTTGGCAGGATCCGGACATTCAGGGCATTCCGGACAGGGATTGTCCTGATCCGTGCCTTTGGATTCCTTATCCGTTTTTTCGTCATTTTTCCGGTCTGATTTTTCTTTTGGCTCGTCTGCTGCAATGGCCTGCCCCGGAAGATGGATTTCATATTTTTCCCAGTTATAATAACCGGATAGAAACTGGGTTGCACACCACCCGGTCAATAAAACAAGCATTATCCTTTGATAGAATTTCATTGGGCCTTTGTCCTTGCGCTTTTCAGGGTTGAAATCTCATCTAATTCTTTTTGTTCGGACTGTATCATTTCCCTTGTATACTGGGCCAATAATTTTTCCCGGTATAGTTCCATTGCCCGTTTATCTACACTCTTTTTTTTCAGTTCCAACAATTTTTCTTTCAAAATTTTATCCAGCTCGATTTTCCTGTATTTTTCTTCTTCAATCGTTGTTTCCACGGTCACCAGGTAATGATAGTATCGCTGAAATTGTGATGCACTGATACCATTTTCCACATTTTGTTCAATGACATCTGCCTGCTGCTCCCAGGTTTTTTTCAATTGCTCAATATTCTGCTCGCAGTTTTTTGCATCCATATGGGCCTTGGCTGTTTTCTGCTGGGCGATCCGCTCCAGATATTCCCGGTATTTTAAAAGCGGCTGCATTTTAAACTGGAATTTCTTCATTATTTAGCCTTCTCCGGGGCTTTGATTCCCAATGCATTTTTCAACCCCGTAATACTGGCTTCCATATCCACTTTTCGTTGCATTCCCTGCCGTAAAAACCGGATAATTCCCGGCATTAATTTTTTTGCTTCATCCACATCAGGATCTGAGCCGTCTATGTATGCACCAATAGTAATCATGTCTTCGGCGCTGCGGTAGGAAGAAAGAATATTCACAGCCCTGTCCCGGACGGCGATGTGTTCTCTTGGGCTGACATCGCGCATCACCCTTGAAATGCTGGACAATACGTCAATGGCAGGGTAATGTCCCCGATTGGCAAGATCCCTTGACAGCACCACATGACCGTCCACGATGGACCGTACCGTATCCCCCACCGGATCATTCAAATCATCGCCTTCCACGAGTACCGTATAAATTCCGGTAATTGATCCCCCGTTTTCAATATTGCCGGCCCGTTCAAGCAGAATGGGGATCTGGATGAAAAAAGACGGGGTATACCCTCTTGAGGTGGGCGGTTCTCCTGCGGCCAGTCCCACATCTCTTGCCGACATGGCAAACCGGGTGATGGAATCCACCATGAGCAGCACATCTTTTCCCTGGTCCCTGAAATATTCAGCAATGGTGGTGGCCAGATACGCTCCCCTGATTCTCACCAGGGGCGGCATATCAGACGTGGCAGCGACCACCACCGCCCGTTTCAAACCCTCTTCTCCTAGTGTTTCATTAATAAAATCCTTTACTTCCCTGCCCCGTTCACCAATGAGCCCGATTACAACCACATCGGCACTGGTGTGTTTGGTCATCATGGCCATCAGCACACTTTTTCCAACCCCGGAGCCGGCCATAATAGCGATTCGCTGACCTTTTCCAAACGTTACCATACTGTTGACGGCAGCCACTCCGACATCCAGCGGTTCTTTGATGGGTTGTCTGTCCATGGGGCCAACGGGTTTCGCATACAGATTATATTCCTGAGTATGCGCTATGGGGCCTTTGCCGTCTATGGCCTGTCCCATACCGTCCACCACCCTGCCCAGCAGGTCATCTGAAACCCCGACCACAGGTGAGCTTGCAATGGGAACAATCCGGCTGCCCAGGCTGATCCCACGGATATCGCCGTAGGGCATAAACAATGCTTTTTCCTGTTTAAATCCAACAACCTCTGCCTTGATCTCCAGTCCCTGATTATTGACAATACTGCACAGACTGCCGATACCCAGCCCCAGGCTGTCTCCTTCAGCGATCATTCCCACCACCTGGGAAATCCGTCCTTCAGGTTTTAACAGGACAGCATTATCCACTGCCGTCATATATTTATTAAAATCCATTTTAGACAGATGTTTCAAAATTATGCGGCTCCGGTATGTTTCATGGCCTCAAAAATTGCTTCAAGCCTGGATTCGGGGTCTGTGGCAATGGATGCAGTATGGGTTTCAATCTTGCAGCCGCCCCGTTTAACAGAAGGATCTGATCTGACTGAAACGTTTTTAAGTGTATCAATCTGTTCAAAGAATTCATCTTTGATCATTTCAATATATTCATAATCCTCATCGCAAACGTTTAAAATCACCTCTTCAGGCTCAACCAGATGTTTTAATGCATCCATTATTAAAGGTTTTACAATTTCTTCATTCATCTGAAGCTGAACCATCACGGTTTTTCGGGTGATGTGTTTGATCATATCTATGATCCGGTCCTCATACATATCCACTAAGTTTTCAAGCGTTTGATCGGCTTTTTTTAATGCGTCCTCAAGGGAGGATAAAATTTCCCGGGCCTTTTCTTCAGCCTCTTCAACAGCTTTTGCTTCCCCTTCTTTCATACCCTGTTCAAGCCCGCGCTGCTCTCCTGCGGCAAAGCCTTTTTCTTCGCCCTGTTCGCGTCCCTTGGTCTCACCTTCTTTAAAGCCTTTTTCAAAGCCCTCTTTGTGACCTTTTTCCTGCCCCTGGACCAGGCCTTTTTCAAATCCTTCCCTGTACCCTTGCTGTTCAGGTGTCTCAACAGGCTCTTTAGGTTCGTCAAATTCTTCAGGATCTGAACCGTCCTTCTTTCCGTTGGTTTCCCGATTTTCAACCGCTGTTGTTTGCGCTGCTTTCTTTTTTTCAATCAGGGGTTTAAAAATAACCTCTTCCAGCTCTTCGGGTTCTTTATAAAGGGCTTCAAAAACAAGGTCTTCTTTCTCATCAAACTTAGGTTTTTCGATCAGCAATTTAAACCGGTCATAATCAGGTTGAGTCTTCTCATCTGCAGTAGATACTTCATCATCAAAAGTATCCAGAGAATGAACACTCAAGGGTCTGAATTCATCGGTTTCTTTATCAGACAAGGACATCGTCTTTTCCTTTACCCAATGTGATGGTTCCATCTGCCTCAAGCTCTTTGGCAGCCCGGACAACAGCCTGTTGTGCTTCTTCCACTTCTGCCAGCCGAACCGGTCCCATGGCCTCAAGATCGTCTTTGAGCATTTCACCGGCACGTTGTGACAGGTTGGAGAAAATCTTTTCTTTCATTTCATCGGTGGCGGTCTTGAGAGCAAATGTCAACTGCTGGCCCTCAACCTTTTTAAGGATTTCTCTCATTGCAGTATCATCAATGCTGGTAAGATCTTCAAATACAAACATCAGGTTACGGATATCATTGGCCATTTCCGGATTATCCTCTTCAACAAATTCCATGACCGTATCTTCAGTTGTTTTGTCCACACCATTTATAATATCCACCAGAACCTGCAGCCCGCCGGCTTTTCCGCCAGGCCCGACCGCACCGGACAGCTCAATTTTCAACGCCCGGTCAACATCCCGGACAACATCTTCGGAAATCTGACCCAGTCGTGCAATCCGCATGGCAATGTCTCCTTTTAATTCTTCAGGCAGCGACATGAGGATTTCAGACGATATTTCAGACGGCATATGCGCCAGGATCATGGCAATGGTCTGGGGATGCTCGCCCTCCACATATCCGGCAAGGGTTCCCACGTTGATGTTACGGCTCCATATAAACGGCTTGTCCTGCTTTTTCTTTTCAAGATCTTCCAATATTTCTTTGGCCTGTTTTTCTTTTAACGTCTTATTGACAATATTTTTAATAAATGAATCGCTCTCCACAATCATTTTGGATTCACCTTCAAACTTGTTCACAAAATCCAGTGAAACCGCCTTGAGCATTTCAGGTGTAATATGATCAATCAATGACATTTCAAATGCCACCTCACTGATCTCCTGTTCATTCATTTTTTCAAACACTTTTGTGGCATAATCTTCACCCATGGCCATGAGGAAAATAGCGGCTTTTCTTGTTCCGGGTATGGTGTCAGGATCTAGAACATCGCTCATGATTCTTCCTCCTCGACGTCGCTGATCCAGCCTTTAAGAATATTGACTGTTTTGTAAAGGTCTCGGTCAGCATAATATTTTGCTTTTTCATTCACAGACATATTTTCAAGATAAACTGCACGTTCAGCCGTGCTCATCTTTTTGACGAATTCATCTTTCTGGTCAGTGGTCATCAGGTCAAGGTACTCTTTTTGCTGCTTGCCGTCCATTTCAATAAATTTAAGTTCTTTTTCCTCTTCTTCAACCAGTTCCAGATCTTCTGGTGCCGGCAGGGCTTCCTGTTCAACCGTTACCTTGATATCCTTAACCGTCTTGATGATGGGCCGGATCACAAGAAGGAAGAGCGCAATCACCAGCAGAAGGTTGGCGGCAAGCCTGCCGTACTCTTTCTGATACGCTTTCCAGCCGACTGCTTCAGGTGCCTGAGCCATCTCATCAATGGAGGCAAAAGGAAAGCACTCCATGGAGACCTGATCACTTCTTTCTTCATTATATCCCATGGCTTTGATGACGATATTCTGGAACTGCTTCATCTCTTCATCCGACCTGGGAACAAAGACCTTTGTCTTGTTGCCGCTTTCATCGGTCCTTGTTTCATATTTCCCATCCACCACCGCAGCTACAGACAATCGGTTCAGCGTGGCCATGGGTTTCTGCACAGCCCGGATCCGCTTGCTGATCTCATAATTAAACGTATCATCACTTTTATTCACCCGCTCGTTGTTGGCCTCTCCTGCCGGGCCTTGTTCTCCGACAATGGGATTCACAGTGGACGGGATCGGGATATCTTCTGATGTTGTGCTGATTTTCTCTGCACGGTTTTTCCTGGAACGGACAAATTCTCCGCCCCGCTCGAACGGGTCATAGATTTCTTCATTCATATCATTTTTTGAAAAATCCATTTCAGACGTGACCCGGACAATGGCTTTGTCTTTTCCCACAATCCGTTCCAGCATGGTCTGGATTCTTCTGGTCAGATTTTCCTCATATCTGACTTTATACTGGTACTGGGCATCGGCAAGATTTTCCGCATTAATTTTAGCCTGTTCCGCTTCAGATTTACCCTCAAACAATATGCGGCCTGCCGTATCCACAATGGTCACCAGTTTCGGGGTCAGGTCCTGGACCGAACTTGCCACCAAATGGGCAATGGCTGTGACCTTATCTTTTTCCAGGTCGGAAATCAGTTCCAGCAGAATGGAAGCAGACGGCTTTTTCACCTCTTCGACAAAAACCGAATCTTTGGGCATGACAATCATTACCCGGGCGCTTTTCACTTCGTCAAAGGCTGCGATTGTTC
>JBNKNP010000422.1:0-15183 GCA_050293905.1 Desulfobacteraceae bacterium
ATCATCCCAGGCTTAAGGTTGCCCTGTTTGCAGGATGCGCCCTGGATTTTATCTACCCGGATCATGGAAAAGCCTTTTTGAAATTGATGGAAAATGCCCGTATCCAGGTGGATTTTCCTTTGGAACAAACCTGCTGCGGTCTGCCTGCCATGATGGCGGCAGAAGAAGATACTGCCAAAGAAATCGCGCTGCAAAATATAAATGCTTTTCATGCAAAAAAATATGATTATATCATCACCCTGTGCGCCTCCTGTGCCTCTCATCTGACACACAATTACCGGAAAATTTTTAAAGAGGCCGGGCAGACACCGCCTGATCTTGCAGGATTTACTAAAAAAATTATTGATTTTTCCTCCTTTATGGACAATGTATTCAAATTCAGCCAGGCACCTTTAAAAACCAATATCAAAGTGGCTTACCATGCACCCTGTCATCTCTGCCGGGGCCTTCACGTGACAGAAGAACCCAGAGCCTTGATTCAAAAAGCCGGATACGATTATGTTCCTTCAGAAGACGAAGATGTCTGCTGCGGATTCGGGGGCTCCTATTCAGTTGATTTCCCTGAAATTTCCTCGGAAATTCTTAAAAAGAAACTGGATAATGTTGAAAATTCGGGTGCCGATATTCTGGTAACAGACTGCCCCGGGTGTGTCCTGCAGCTCAAAGGCGGCATGGATAAGCGCAACAGCCATATCCAGGTGAAGCATCTGGTTGAACTGCTGGCAGATCACCAGTCCCAATAACAAAACATCCTGATCTTCCGGAATCAATGACCGGCTGCGGCAAATAATTTGTAAAACTTCTGGAATTTAACACCTGAGACTGTTAAAACAATACCATCTGATAACACTCTTTAGGAGAGAGCGCCATGAAGTTGATTAAAACCAGTCTGTTGATGTTTCTTGCCATCCTGCTTTTTTCTGCTGTTGTCCATGCATCGGACGAAGATTACTCTGAAACCATTGAAGTTTTTTTAAAATCCGATGCGGTTAAACCCTTTTTTGACGAGGCTTATGGATATGCGGTATTCCCCACTGTAGGAAAAGGCGGGATTATCCTAGGCGGCGCCTATGGTTCCGGAAGGGTCTATATAAGGGATAAAATGACCGGCACGGCCACCCTGATGAAAATCAGCATCGGTGTTCAGCTGGGCGGCCAGGCGTTCAGTGAGATTATCTTTTTCAAAGACGAACGCGCCTATACTGAATTCACCTCAGAAAATTATGAATTTGACGGCTCATTATCCGCCGTGGTGATCACTGCCGCAGCCCAGGCCCAGACATCCACCCAGGGCAATACTGCGGGCGCAAGCATCGGCCCGGCCACGGGTGCCCAGGCGGAAACCAGTTATACCAAAGGCATGGCTGTATTTATTCATACGTTGGGCGGTCTGATGTATGAAATGTCTGTTGGCGGCCAGAAATTTACCTTTACCCCCATTGATTAATTTAAAATTAATTCATTTACAGCGGCCAATTCCTTGTTTCAAAAAAAATTAATCAAGTGGTACAGGACGGCCTGCCGGGAGCTGCCCTGGCGGAATACCCGCGACCCTTACCTCATTTGGGTATCCGAAGTCATGCTGCAGCAGACCCAGGTAAAGACCGTTATTCCGTATTATCTAAAATTCGTTCAATCCTTTCCCACGATCCCTGACCTGGCCGCAGCTGACCTGGATTTTGTCCTCAAACACTGGGAAGGATTAGGGTATTATGCCCGTGCCAGGAACTTTCACAAAGCGGCAAAAATTGCAGCCAACCAATATGGCGGCAGGGTGCCGGACCATTTTGAAGTTTTTAAAACTTTGCCCGGCGTGGGGGATTATATTGGTGCAGCCGTTCAAAGCATTGCATTTGGTCATCCCATTGCCGTGGTAGACGGAAACGTCAAGCGTGTTCTATCCCGAATCTACTGCTTTGAATTCCCGGTGAACCAGTCCTCGGCTCATAAATCATTTAAGGCTCATGCAGACCGGCTGATGGCCGGAAAAGATCCAGGGGCATTCAACCAGGCCATGATGGAACTGGGAGCCCTGGTCTGTACCCCGAAAAATCCCGATTGCCCGGCCTGTCCGGTATCAGCCTTTTGCAAGGCATTTAAAACATCTGCCGTTAACCAATATCCCAGGCGGATAAAACAAAAAAAAGTGCCGCTGTATCACATTGCCGCAGGTATTGTTGCAAAACAGGACAAATTGTTGATCACCAAAAGAAAAGCAGACGGGCTTTTAGGCGGTCTGTGGGAATTTCCCGGCGGCAAGCTGAACAAAGGGGAACAGGCGTCTGCTGCATGTATCCGGGAAATAAAAGAAGAAACCGGTCTTCAGGTAAAGATTGACACCCACCTTGCCACCATCCATCATGCATATACCCATTTTAAAATCAAAATGGAGGTTTTCTGCTGTTCTTATGTTTCAGGCCGTGTCCGGCTGAACGGCCCTGTGGACCATCAATGGATAAAACTCAAGGATATCAGCCGCTTTGCCTTTCCCAAAGCCAACTTAAAATTTATTCCCCTGATCCCGAATCCGGGATAGGGTCCGGATTTGCCCTGACCCTTATTTCACCGTTGTAATGCTTTCGTAAAATTCAAGAAGATCCCGGTCAAGGAATTTTTTGATTTTATTTAAGTTCCTCTGATGGGAGGACAACAAAATATCACTGATTCTTAAGGTTCCCAGCTGTTTCTGCACCCGGGTTTCCACCTTTTTCCAGATCTGTCTGCGACGTTCAGTTTCCAAAGAGAGAATATTTGAGCTAGATTGTTTCCATCGTTTTAAAAAATGGCCCAGAAATAGTTTTATTAAAAACAGGACAATGGCTAATCCGCAGACAGGAATAACAAAATGAGACGGCTCAACAGTTTTGCTTAACAGGGCATCCAGCATGGTGACATCGGGGAATTTGAATATAAATTTAAACGCCTTATCAAGAAAAAAGAAGGCGGACACTGCAATTAATCCCCCAAAGGCAGCGGTTTTGTAGAAAAAAAATCGGGACTTATCAAATACCCTGGCCATGGCTTCGGCGACCATTTTTAACTCATTGACCTGACTTTCAATGTTTTCAAGAAGATGATGATACCGGAAAATCTGGGCGGAAAGAATGTTTTCTTTGAGTTCGTTTCTTTCATCGTAAAAATCATTCAGATCGAGTTTCTTTCTGTTTTTTGCAGGCGAATAGGTCAAAAAAATGCGTGGGATATCTTTGCGCCCCGTCATTTGTGAAAGGTTCCAGCACAAGGTTCCGTATGATCGGACCAGATCGCTTAAGCTGTCGCATTCATCAATCCGGTTCATTGCAAAAATAATCCTGTCTTCACAGGACGCGTCCGGAAGGGTGTCACGAATCGTTGAATAGGTTTCCTTGATTGTTCCCGGTTTTTGAAGATCAAACATCAATACCACCAGATCCGCCAGCCTTGCAAATTCACCGACCACCTGCAGATAATTATATCCCCGGTCTTTTTCAGTTTCAGCATCCAGCATCCCGGGACTGTCAATGATGGACATCTTTTCCAGGGCAGGGGCATCAATTTTTTTCATGCGGAAATGGGATATAAATTTTTCCCCGAATTCCCTGAACCTGGTGTAGGGAAGATTCTCATCCCGGACCAGGGTGGCACCCAGGGTATCGCTTTCCTCGGATCCGCCGGAGGTGATAATGGTAAAAGAATCATCAGTGGGAGCCTGGCCTGTGCGCTGAATGTCCCTGCCCAGCAATTCGTTTATCAGGGTTGATTTTCCGGAAGAATAGTTGCCGATAATCAAGACGATGGAGTCTCTTTTGAGCATTGTCTGCAAACTGTCAAAATCAAAATTATAATAGTTAAAGACCGGGGCCAGTTTCTTTTCTACTCTTTTTGCTATCTCAACCTGCAGTTTATTTTCTTCCATAATCCTTCCTAAACATCAATATAAATCAATTACCAATTATCCGCGTCAGCAACACTTGTGGCCATTCAATAGTTAATAAAAACCGTATATGAAATTAGAAGCAAGTACAATTATTCTTTTTTAAATTTAAATAAAAATTTTTCATCCATGCGGCACCCGCTTGACAGGCCAGGGGACCTTCCGGCACCGGCCGCGTCCCTTTTTAAACCTTTTATAAAATCAAGTGCTGCGGATCACACGTATTTCTCAATATATCCAGTTCATATTCAGTCGGTGGAACAGCGGCTTTGGCTTTTGATACATCCACGGAAAACTGCATATTGTCCAGAATCTGTTCAGGCCCTCCTGTGCCGGGATAATACACATCCAGATAGAACTCTTTTTTCAATTCATCCATTCGCAGCATCCCCAGATCGGTAATAACGGTTTTCACCCCGCCGGGCCGCAGTCCGAACTCTTCCCTGGGCCTGCCGTCTATCATCCGGCCGGGAGCGGTCAGATAATCGAGTTTTTCCACAAATTTGCGTTTTTCGTGCATCATGAATGCCATACACCTTGGAACAAATGAGGCAGCGTCGCATCCGCCGCCGCTGCCTGAAAACCGGATTTCAGGCAGGTTGTAGTCACCAATGGCGGTGGTATTCAGATTCCCGTGCTTATCGATCTGAGCTGCGCCGAGGATGGCAATCACCCGGTCTCCCGTAATTCGGTTCTGCATGAATGAAAAGGCCTCTAAAAGCCCTGTATTTGAGGCGGCGCCGTACATTACTCTTGGATCTGCCACTGACAGGGGAAGCTCTTCGATTTTAGAATCAATTGCTCCGGTTTCAAAAAAAATCACGGCATTGGGTGCAGACATATTTTTTGCAGCCGTGGCAGCCAGCATGGAAATCCCGGTACCGGCAAAAACAATATCCCCATCTTTGATTTCCCTTGCAGCCGTGATCGCCATCATTTCTCTGGATGAATATGCTGTCATGATAAAATCTATCCCCGCTTCATGTTCCGGGCGTATCCTGTCCTGGAACAGGCCCGGATTGAATCCAGCCGGTCCGGACCGATCAAATCCAGAAACGCCTGGTGTGTTTTCACATCCAGCACATGTTTTTTTTGAAACAGCCTGAATGATTCATCATCTTTTGCAGCCCCGGCATAAGCCCTTAAATATTCAGCATCATAATCATAATGGCGGTAAACCGCAGTGGGATACGCACCGAACGGCACATGGCAGACCGCTGAAACGTGCAGAAACGGCAATTGATTATGTTCCGGAAAATCACTGAGCACCTCGGGTTCGACCAGTTCTTCACAGGTCACAACCACATGCCTGGAGGCTTTGGCCTGTTCCACATCGGCAAAGGTTAAGCCTTCAATTCTGCAGGTTCCCCGGGTATCTGCCGTCTGGACATGAATAAAGGTAACATCCGGTTGAATCGCAGGGACCAGCACTACTTTTTCAGTGTTGCCCCATGTGCCGAACGGATTGTCGATGACTTTGAGCTTGTCATCTGCAATTTTCGGGTCTGTTTTACGAAATTCTTTAGAAAATCCCCATTTTGTGATGATATCAGATCCCAGGCCCGACAAAGTCGGCAGGAAGGGCACACCCATGGCCCCTGCCAGGAAACGCAGGCTCATCATGAAATTTGAATAATCTTCCACCTTTAATGATCCGTTCTGCACCGCCTTTCGGAACCGGATACACGTGGCTGCTGTTTTGCCGTTTCCGGCATATGCAATCTCCAGATGATCCACACACCCGGCGCCCACCAGCTCGTCCAGGCCCGTACCATTGGAATGGGCATAGACATGCAGATGATCAATCCCCTGGCGGATGATTTCATACACCGCAGCCATGGGATTCCGGTTCAGGGTAAATCCACCGATTGAAATGTGATCCCCGCTGCGGAGAAACTGCTGCACCGCAGTTTCAATTGACATAACCTTTGAATTTTCATTTCCCATATTCATTGCGATAAAGATGCTGAAAGCTCAAGATAGTATTGCGCTTCATCTGTTTTTCCCCTTTTCCGGCACCCGTTACCATAGATTCTGCATTTTTCCTTCATCACAGCCTTGGCCATTTCAACCTGTCTTTGGGTAAGGGAGCCGGATTCTATCAATGCTTTCAAAGACCGGATGCGATATTTATCCTGGGAATGAAAACCTGAAAGCTGATCTTCGTGTCCGCCTCTTTTAATGGTATAGGGTTTGTCAATTAAATAAACCGGAGTGTCCGCACTGATCCGAAGCCATAAATCATAATCTTCGCACACGGTAAAAGATTCATTAAAATACCCCTTCAGCTCAAACAGTTCTTTTTTCATCATCACGGCAGACGGGCTGACCAGACATAATTTCAATGAGGCTTTAAATATGTCGCCCGAGGGTTTTTTATGTTTTACTTTTGGATTCACCCGTTTCCCGTTTCGTATCCAGATTTCTTCGGTCTGGCAGATCAATGCTTCGGGATGGCGGTCAAAAAAATCCATCTGGCAGGATATTTTTCCTTTTTCCCAGGCATCATCAGAATCCAGCAATGCGATAAACTCACCCCGGCTCTTTTTAATTCCCGCGTTCCGCGCGGCGCTGACGCCTTTGTTTTCCTGGTTTATGATCGTGATCCTGTCTTTATATTCTTCCAGCAGATCAAGGGTATCATCTGTGGAGCCGTCATTGATCACGATCAGCTCAATCTTCGGATAATCCTGGGCCAGAACGGAATCCACTGATTCTTTCAGGATCCAGGCCCTGTTATAGGTTGGAAGAATAACACTGACCAGTTTTGTGTTGTCTTGCGCCATAGGTTTTTTGTATACCACTTTTTGAGAAGAGTGACAATTTCAGCTGAAAGTTACCTTTCACCAACCCCTGATTGTTTTTTTCCTTGCATTTTTGAATGAAATAAAAAACAATGGATAAACTTCTTTTTAATAACGGTTATCCTTGACAAACGAACACAAAAAAGAAAAAAAGCCCCTAATTTTACGGACAGGTTTACCTGTAATGAGGATCTAATGGGAAAAGGCAAAAAGGTCAGACATTTAATCGACAAGGACTGGTGCAAGGGGTGCGGAATCTGCATTCACTTCTGCCCGGCAAATGTGCTTGAATTTGACAATCACGGGAAAGCCAGGGCTGCAAGGCCACAGGACTGCATCGCCTGCAAATTATGCGAGCTGCGCTGTCCTGATTTAGCCATACAAATTATAGAAGAACAGGAAGGGGAAAATGGAGAACAATAAAAATATCCGGTTTATCCAGGGAAACGAAGCCTGTGTGGAGGGTGCCATCTATGCCGGAATAAATTTTTTTGCAGGATATCCCATCACCCCGTCCACTGAAATCGCTGAGCATCTGTCCGCACGGCTGCCTCAAAAGGGCGGAAAATTTATCCAGATGGAAGATGAGATTGCATCCATGGGTGCTGTCATCGGCGCATCTCTTACCGGCTGCAAGGCAATGACAGCCACATCCGGACCGGGGTTTTCCTTAAAGCAGGAAGCGCTGGGCTATGCCTGTATGGCTGAAATTCCCTGCGTTATTGCCAATGTGCAGCGGGGCGGTCCATCAACAGGTAATCCAACCCATGTCAGTCAGGGCGATGTCAATCAGGCCAGATGGGGAACACACGGAGATCATGCGATTATTGCGCTCACCGCATCCAATCATCAGGATGTATTCAAAATCACCGTGGAAGCCTTTAATCTGGCAGAAACCTACCGGACCCCTGTGATCATCCTTTTAGATGAAGTCATCGGCCACATGAGAGAAAAACTTATCATCCCCGAACCCGGTGCCATTCCCGTTGTGGAACGATTAAGAACATCGGTAAAAAAAGGGGTTGACTACCACCCCTACCTGCCCCGTGAAGACGGCAGATTACCCATGTCGGATTTTGGCGGAGAGCATCGTTACAATGTCACAGGCCTGTTCCATGACATGTGGGGCTTTCCAAACAATAATCCCAAAGTGGTGAGCGGGCTTCTTCACCACATTGTGGATAAAATAGAAAACAATGTAAATGAAATCAACATGTATAAGGAATACTGGCTGGATGATGCCGAATACATCCTGGTCTCCTACGGATCATCTGCCCGGTCTGCCATTCACCTGGCAAAAGACAGGCGGGCAAGGGGGGTTAGAATCGGTGTGCTGGAACTCCAGACACTCTGGCCGTTTCCGGCGGATATGGTCAGAGAAAAGTGCGCCGGTGCCAGGGCTGTTATTGTTGTTGAAATGAATATGGGGCAAATTGCCACCCAGGTCAAAACTGCTGTGGACAATCCTTATAATGTCTTTCTTGCCAATAGAACCGATGGAGAACTGATATCTCCGACAGATATTAAAACGCTTCTAAGAATGATCCAGGGAAAAGGGGTATAACGCATGACAACCAAACCATTTGATTTTAAAGATTATATACGGCAGCGGTTTTTTCCCCATATCTGGTGCCCCGGCTGCGGCCACGGCATTGTTCTGGGATCTCTTTTGAGAGCCGTTCACGAACTGGGCCTTGATAAGAATGAAATCGTCATGACATCAGGGATCGGGTGCTCCTCAAGAATATCCGGATATGTCGATTTTCACTCGCTCCATACCATTCACGGCCGGGCCCTTGCCTTTGCCACAGGTGTAAAGCTTTCCAAGCCCAGTTTAAAAGCCATTGTTCCCATGGGAGATGGTGATGCCCTTGCCATTGGCGGAAATCATTTTATTCATGCTGCCAGAAGAAACATTGATATCACAGCCATTGTAATGAACAACAAAATATACGGCATGACCGGCGGACAATTTTCTCCCTTGTCAGGCTGTGATAAAAAAGCGACCACAGCCCCCTATTCTACCATTGACAGAAGCTTTGATATTGCCGAGCTTGCCAAAAGTGCCGGCGCCACTTTTGTATCCCGGACAACTGTTTTCCATGCAATTGAATGCAAGGATTTAATTAAAAAAGCCATCTCCCACAAAGGATTTTCCGTGGTTGAAATCCTTACCCAGTGCCCCACCTATTACGGCAGAAAAAACAAAGAAGGAGATGCGGTTCAAATGATGGAAGGCTTTAAAAATATTACGGCAAAAATCGGATCAAAAAAACTTGAAAAAAATCCAGGCTTGATTCAACGGGGAATTTTTGTGGAAGACACAACAGTGCCTGAATATTGCGAAGCATACGATGAAATCATCAAAACAGCCATGAAAGGAAACGCATAATGGAACGGTCAAGACTGGTGTTTTCCGGATCCGGCGGGCAGGGTGTCATAACAGCGGCCATTATCCTTGCAAAAGCCGCAGCAATATATGAAAATAAAAATGCCATCCAGTCCCAGAGCTATGGGGCTGCCGCACGGGGCGGCGCTACTCGAAGCGACATCATTATTGATAATTCTGACATTTTTTTTCCAAAGGTGGTTCAGCCCAACATCCTGGTCTGCCTGACCCAGGAAAGTTATCACACGTTTGCGCCCATCATCCGGCCCGGGGGACTGCTTTTAGTTGACAGCAAATATGTCAGTGTTGAAAAAAAGGTGGATGCCCTGCACATCTCCCTTCCCATGTATGATTCCGTGATCAAAGAAATCGGAAAACCGATTGTATTCAATATCTGCATGCTTGGTGCTTTGATCGGCGTTTCAGATCTGATCAAGCCCGAATCCGTCCTTAACGTCTTAAAAACAACAATTCCCAAAGGCTTTATGGATATGAACAAAAAAGCATTGGATTTAGGAATTCAACTGGGCACCAAAGCAAAATAAATCTGTTTAAACATATTGTTATATAGAGAAAATCACTATATGATTTCCCGGTGGTTTTAAACTTTCTTTTTGTTCTGGGTTGTCCAGGTGAGGAGTATGGCAGTGCAGGAAAATGTAAGCATGCAGATCATGATGAGACTGAGGCAGATTGTTCAGGAGATGTCCAGACATTCTAAACACTTACAGGAAAAATATAAAATAACCTTGCCGCAGTTGATCTGTTTGAAAGAAGTGGCCAATCATGGCCCCATTGCTATTGGTGCGCTGTCAAAGATCGTTTTTATCAACAACAGCACGGTCACCGGCATCATCGACCGGCTTGAAAAAAGAAAAATGGTGCAGCGGGTTAGAATCAGCAAGGACAGAAGGAAAATACATATAGAAGCGACCGAGGGCGGCCACCAGTTTTTAGAGGACGCCCCCACGCCGATTCATCACAAGTTTATCAGTAAGCTTGAAACCATGAGCAAAGAGGACATATCCATGATTCTCTGGGGCCTCGAGCTGCTTGTGGATATGCTGGGCCAGACCCAGTCGCCTGAAAAAACCGGATCACCGCCAAAGCATCTTCTACAGCCTGAAGAGAATATTGAGACTATTGATCCGTCAAATATTTAACTGATAAAATTCTTATTGATTTTACTTCCCGGGATGTTTGAACAATATCCGGTTGAGTTCTCTCTGGGTAAAATACGGATCATCATTTCGAAGATAAGGCAAAAGAATTTTTTTTCGGCGGATAAAATTTTTTGAAACTCCCCCCATTATCATATCTTGATCATATTGCCGGGCTTTATATATTTCCTGGCCAAAAGGATTAATGATACTGCTGCCTCCCCAGAACCGATAATTTTTTTTGATTTCCGGTAAAAGAAAAACTTCCGGGACCGAGGGGTGTTTCGTTTGTTTGTTCCACTTCTGACGTTTGTCCTCCGGACTTTCGGTGCCCACACGGTTTGCACAGATATTGTAAATTCCGAAAATCCGGGAATAAAACTTATTTATAATTTCCCAGCTTTCAATATTACTGAATTCAGATCCCATTGATCCCTGGGAGGAATTAAAGATAGAGACAAACATGTCGGCTTTCTGTGTGACACCCAGATACGGCAGGGAGGGATGCCACAGGTCATTGCAGATAAATACGGCAATATTAAATTTTTTGAGCCTGAAGGTCCTGACCCGTTTCCCAGTGGCAAAAAATTTACGTTCTTCAAACACACCGTAATTGGGCAGGTTCAATTTCCTGTAAGCAAACAGCGGCTTGCCGTCCACAGCAATCAGTGCGGCATTATAAAAATTCATGGATCTTGATTCTTCTATGAAACCGATGACGGCTGCAGTTCCTTTTGTGGCACCGGCAAGGGTCTGGATCTCTTTTGAATCCATTCGAAGGGCAACGTTATGGTAATTGAGCCCGACAAAATACCCTGTCAGGGCAAGTTCCGGGAAGACAATTAAGTTTGCACCCTTTTCCCTGCATTTTGCAATGTGTTCCAGCACATTTTCCATGTTGGCTTTTAAATCGAGCAAAACAGGAGCAGTTTGGCAAACGGCAACTTTCATCATATCCTCCCTTAACGCAATATCATGATAATTTTTCCGACCTGAACGCTTTAATATATTCCATGCAGAAGTCATCCCGGCCGGACAGAGTCTGTGCCGCATAAAGCGCAGCACGCATTTTTTTGTCCAAAGGATCAATGATCACGGCATCCAGCCCTTTTGCAACGGCCATGGATAAAAAGACCCGGTTCAGCAGTTTCCTTTCAGGCAGTCCGTATGAAATATTGGTCAACCCGCAGATGGTGTGGCACCCGTCAAAATGGGTCATTATCCTTTCAATTGCCGACATAAACTCAATTCCATAGGTAATATTAGTAGACACCGGCTGTACCAGCGGGTCAACAAAAATATTTTCCAGGGGGATATTGTTTTTCACCAGTTCATTTATCAGATTTTCCGCTATTTTAAAACGCTGGGATGCTGTTTCCGGCATCCCGTCATCGCTCATGCAAAGGGCAATGACTTTCAGATCGGTTCCTGCAACAAGGGGCAACAGTGTTTCAAGCCGTTTTTTTTCATAGGAGATTGAATTGATCATGGCCCGGCCGTTATGAACGGCAAGGGCAGCTTCGATAGCGGCCGGGTCCGGGCTGTCGATACAGCAGCATGCGCCGGTTTCTTCCTGCACGGTTTTTACCAGCCAGGACAGATATCCGGCTTCATTATCAGCAGAAAGACCGGCATTGACATCAATAAAATGAGCACCGCTGTCATGCTGGGCCCGGGCCAGTTTCCGGATCACCTGAGAATCCTGGTTTTGAATGGCAGTCCCAACGGATTTGCGGCTGGCATTTATCAATTCACCGACAATAAGCATGTTTTTTCCTTTCATCTTTCAACGATGGCATGAACAGCATCAGCCAGGTCCCGGGGCAGGGGCTCGGGCTTATGTTCAGCAAGAATTTTTTCAACCTGGTCGCTGGCGCGTTCACCTAAGTCTTTGCCCCCTTTTTTCTGCCAGGAGTTATAGTTGGATCTTTCAAACAACTTTGGATACCATCTTTCCCTGAAATGTTTCAGGGTATGGGGATTGTCCAGGTATTGTCCGTCAGGGCCCACCTGGTCGATCAGATCCAGTGCCAGGGTATCATCGTTTATTTCCGTTTCCTTCATGAATGCTTCCATCCAGGAGATGATCTCATTGCAGATGGCAAGCTGGGGCAGAGATCCGGCCAGACCGGATTCAAGATATCCGACATCGTGAATCAGGTTGCCGCCGAACATAGCATCGGTAAACAGGGTTAAAGCAGCCTCTGCTGCGGCCTGCTGGTCCACGCACTTGGACTCGCTGCAACCGCCCAGGCTGAATGTCGGCAGTCCCAGATAGTTTGCAAAATCGATTGACTGGCCCCGCTTTTCAGGGTCGGCATAGGGTTGCGTTGTTGTTTTCATATCCAGCATATTTCCTCCCCAGCCCGGCATGATAAAGGGCGTTCCCTCTCTTTTCAGCTGGGACAGAACAAGCCCTGCCAGCACACCGGTGTTGTTGACGGCCATGGTTCCGGCAATGGTAATCGGTGCAGTTACGCCGCCCTGGGCAGATGGAATGTAAGTAAAGGGCAGTCCTTTACCGGATAAATACAAGAGTTTCTGCAGGGCTTCCTCATTATGGCGAAGACCGGTGGTAACATTGATATAACACCCGGCAAAGGGCTTGTGCCGGAGCTCATCTTCACCGCCGGCGACCAGTTCTGCCATTTCAACGGCATCCCTGCATCCTGAAAATTCCGTTGTGACATAGATGACGGGCTTGGTAGTATAATTGAGCATGGCTTCCATTTCATACCGGTCAAGAATATCCTGGCGGACGTCTGACGGCAGAAACATGCACATGACAAAATCAATATGCTCCAGCGCATCACAGACAATCATCCCTTCTTCTATATCTTTTAATACCGCAGGCCGCCGTTGGCCTGTCCTGTGGTCAATAATATTGAGGCAGTCTGATCCGGTTCCAAAATAAGAGCGGTTGCCGCCCGCCTGCATGGTTCTTTTTCCATTCCGGTCATAAAGGGTAACGTTTTTAGGCACTGTATTAAACGCCTTTTCAACCATACCGCAGGGTATTCTGACCCGGTTTCCGTCCGTGACTTCAGCACCGGCATTTTTTAAAAGATCGATGGCTTCCTGCTCGTAAAGACAGACACCTGTCCGCTCCAGTATTTCAAGGCATGCCCAATAAAGCTTCTGACTTTGTCCATCGGAAAGCTTCTGGGCAAAAGGACTGAGCTGGGCATACTGATTACTGATAATTTTAGCCATTGGATTTATTCTCCTTTTATTAAATCAACACCGGCATTCCTGCCGGGTTATATGGGTTGTTTTTGTTTCAGCAGATTAACGATTTGGCGACACGGACCGCAGAACCTGCATCCGCACCATAGGCGTCCGCACCGATTTCTTCTGCATATGCCTCACTGACCGGAGCGCCGCCCACGATCACTTTTACCTGCTCTCTTATTCCTTCTTTTTTCAGCAGATCTATGACCTCTTTCATAACGGGCATTGTTGTTGTCAAAAGGGCGGACATGGCCAAAACATCAGCGTTGTGCTCCTTGGCTGCTGCCAGAAACCGGGTGGTTTCAACGTTGGTACCCAGGTCAATGATATTAAATCCGGCGCCTTCCATGAGCATCCGGACCAGGTTCTTGCCGATATCGTGCAAATCGCCCTGCACAGACCCGATAACTGCTGTTCCGCGGTTGACGGACTTGTCCTGTGAACCTGCAAGATGCGGCTTTAAAAATTCCACACCTGCGCTCATTGCTTTTGCCGACATCAGCACCTCGGGAATAAAAAGTTCTTCGGCTTCCATTTTTTCACCCACAATATCCATGGCGGCAATCATGCCGTCATTCATTATTTTTCCTGCATCCTGTCCTTCGTTCACAGCTTCCATTGTCAGCAGTTTGGTCTTGCTTTCATCGCCGTTGAGAATTGCGGTAATAATTTCTTGCATTTTAGTCATTTTATTTCTCCGTTTTTCCGTAATTAGTTTCTATCTGTTTTTAAAACAAAAAAGTCTTTCCTGTATTTTTCAAGGTATGCTCATCCCGCATAAAATCCGCATTGCTGCCGTTCCGCAGGATGGCATCAAGCCCCTCCTCGTCATATGGTTCGACAATATACTCCGGTGCCTGGCCAGGACCTGTTTCCCTGCACAGTTCAATATGACGTTCAAGTTTTTGGATGGAAAAGGAAACAAGCTCTTTTAAAAACCCGAAAGAGTGCCGCATCTGGTGAAACCCATGTTTTTTCATTAAGGCATATCCCCATACGGCTTCCTGTTCCGCCCTTTGGTTGGGATGTTCCTGACTTGTTGTACAGGCCGTCTGTATAGAGGGTAAATCCAGTTTTTTGTTCACTTTTTCCTGGATCAGATTAGCAATATTAAACGACACCAGGCCTAAATTTACAGCATATTTGTCCTTGATACTGGCGATGGACGGCAGTCCGGCATGAACCACGGTGATGCCCGGATTGATAAGCTGCGCCAGGGTAATGCCGAAAAGGGCCTCTGCATGGGTCAGCGTGACAAGGCTGGACATGGAATAAGGTCCTGAAAGCCCTGCCATGGGCATGGTAGAGACATAAATGGGAATCCCTTTTTCAACACAGGATACAAATGCGGGAATCATGGAATCAATAATGTTCAAGGGACTGTTGATAATGGAAAACTGAATGGTGAACTTACCGCGGCTTTCGTGAATCTGCCGGGCTCTTTCAATACCGGCCTCGGTCAGTGCCGCCGCATAGACCGGCTTATCACAGCAGTCAATAATCGTGTCCATTACCTTGACTTCCTCTTTTGGAACCAGGACACCCCTGGCCATGAAGTCTATCTGGTCGGACTGATCAACAATGGATGCAATTTTTGCAATATGCTCGAACGTCGGTGCAATCAGATCTCCTGATTGATCATCATAGACAAAGGGGGCTGTGTCGCCGACACCGAGATCGGAAGAG
>JBNKNP010000423.1:0-7286 GCA_050293905.1 Desulfobacteraceae bacterium
CTGCGCGGATATTTGTTTTTGATCCGGACAAGAAGATCTGCTGCCTGGTTTTTATAGGAGTTCCGTCCGGACAGGCGGGCCAGCGTTACATACAGACCTGCTGCCTTATACATGCCTGCCGGTGCCCAGGAACTGTTGGGATACATCCGGTATATCATTTCATATTTTTTAATGCATTTGAGCCATTCTGTGGCTTTTTTCTGTTTAGAAGACGAATGACGCAGTTTTTTGTAGCATGAGTCAGCTGTCAGATACCGTTGTTTGGCACTGTCGGCCGCTCCTGCCGGAAGAGCCGGTAACAAATAGAACAAAATCGTAAAGAAAATAATGAATAACCGTTTGGATGGTTTGATAACAGGCATATTTTTTATTGCAGTGCTTTTTGCTTTAAATCGTTCAGTGCATTCATGGCTTCAAGAGGTGTCATACTTGAAATATCCATCTTTTCCAACATTTTTTTTAGGGTGTGCTCATTATCTGAGAACAATTCCAATTGGTTTGGATCAATTTTTGATGTATTTTTCCCTCTTTTCCTTTTTTTCTTTTTCTGTTCCGGCTGCACAGGAGGAGGCATTTCTGAATTGTTTTTTAATTCAATCCCGGACAAGACCAGTTTTGCCTTTTCAATGACCGCATCCGGGACACCGGCCAGCCGCGCCACCTGTATGCCGTAACTTTTATTTGTTCCTCCCCTGACCAGCCGTCTTAAGAAAACAATATTGTCGTTAAATTCCTTGACCGCAATATTAAAGTTTTTCACCCGGGGTTTGAACGTTTCCAACTGGGTTAATTCATGGTAGTGGGTGGCAAAAAGCGTTTTAACGCCGCAGCCGTTCAGATCATGGAGATATTCAGTCACAGCCCAGGCAATACTCATGCCGTCATAGGTACTGGTTCCCCGGCCGATTTCATCCAGTATGACCAGGCTGTTTTTTGTGGCGTTGTTGACAATATTTGCGGTCTCTTCCATTTCCACCATAAAAGTGCTCTGCCCGGACGAGAGATTATCCAGCGCCCCGACACGGGTGAAAATCCGGTCCACGATGCATACCGAGGCTTTCCTGGCAGGAACAAACGAGCCCATCTGTGCCATGAGAACCGTCAGGGCGACCTGTCTGAGGACAGTGGATTTGCCTGCCATATTGGGGCCGGTAATTAAAAGGACCTGATTTTCGCTGTTGTCCATATCCACGCAGTTGGGAACATAGCGTTCGCCGGTGATCAGTTTTTCCACCACCGGATGACGGCCGTCTTCAATTCTGATCGCGTCGTCCGTGTTGATTTCAGGCCGAGTGTATCCGTTTTCAGATGCAGCCAGGGCAAGTCCCTGCAAGGCATCCACTTTGGCGATAAATTGCGCTGTTTTTAAAATAATGTCAGCTCTTTCAATCACCTGGTCCCGGACATTGCAGAATATTTTGTATTCCAGGGCATTGCGTTTGTCCTGGGCATTTAAGATAGTGGATTCCACTTCTTTCATTTCATCGGTGATAAACCGTTCGGCATTGACCAGGGTCTGCTTGCGAATATAGTTTTCCGGTGCCTGGGCAGCCTGAACTTTGGAAATTTCAATAAAATAACCAAAGACTTTGTTGTATTTTATTTTCAAAGAAGACAGGCCTGTTTTTTTCCGTTCAACAGCCTCTGCCCGGGCAATCCAGGATTTTCCGTCTCTTGAGATCAGCAGGAGTTCATCCAGTTCCGGGCTGTATCCGTCATTGATCAGATGCCCTTCATTTAACAGATGGGACGCATCCTCCCGGATGGCATTTTGAACCAGGTCCGCTATAAATGAAAGTTCGGACAGGAGGCTGTCCTGGTTTTCCAGCATTTGTGCTCTGAGGAGCGGGTTTTTAAAATGTGCCAGTTCCTTGAACAGTCTGGGAATCATTTCCAAAGAGTTCTTCAAGGCAATCAGGTCCCGGGCATTTCCCTGCCCCATGGAGATTTTGCTGCCCAGACGTTCCAGGTCATATACCGATTTTAAATGGGTGATGATCATCTGGTGGATGTGAGACGCCCGGGTGAATTCCTCTATGCAGTCCAGACGCTGGTTGATCTTTTTTGGGTCAATCAGCGGATACCGGAGCCAGTTTTTGATCAACCTGGACCCCATGGCGGTAACGGTCCGGTCCAGCACGTGGATCAGGGTGCCTTTTTTATCCAGTGTCTGGATATTGTTCAGGATTTCAAGGTTTTTGCAGGACCGGTCGTCAATGACCAGAAAGTTTTTAAGATCATAAGGGGAGATCTGATACAGATGCGTCATGTCCTGCATCTGGGTGTTTTCAACATAGGCCAGAATGGCCCCGGCTGAGCATATGGAGGCGTGCAGGGATTCAATGCCGAATCCCTCCAGACTCCGCGTCTTGAATTTTTGCAGCAGCCGTTCTTTTGCTTCGTCAAAGGTGAAATCGTGTTTGGAAAGATAGGTGATCTGCCTGCCGTTAAATGCTTTGCAAATGCTCCTGAAGGCCGGGTCATTTTCAAAATTTTCAGGCAGAAGGACCTCTCTTGGGTCCACCTTTAACGCTTCATCAATCAGTTGAACCGGGAATTTGGATTGGCGGCAATCAACCTGAGTGGTTTTAAAGGTCCCTGTGGAAATGTCAAGGTAAGCAATCCCTGCAGCATCCCTGTACTTGGACAGGGCCAGAAGAAAATTGTTGGATGTTTTGTCCAGCAGTTCTTCATTCAGGATCATGCCCGGTGTGATGACACGGACGACTTCTCTTTTTACCAGTCCTTTGGCGGCGGCGGCATCTTCCATTTGTTCGCAGACAGCTACTTTGCAGCCGTTTTCAATGAGTCTGGCAATATAATTGTCAGCCGCCTTGATCGGAACCCCGCACATGGGAACCGGATCCGTATCGTTTTTATTTCTGGAAGTTAAAGCAATCTCCAGTATTCCGGCTGCTTTTTGCGCGTCCTCATTGAACATTTCATAAAAATCTCCCATTCGGTAAAACAGAATGGCATCATTCCAGGACTCTTTGATGGACAGGTATTGCTCCATCATGGGCGTGTTTTTTTTTTTGCTCATGGGCAGCTATGGCTCAGCAGTGCGGCTAAATATCTTTTTTTTGATCCTCTGGTTCCCGGGTGTCGCTTTGGGAAAGGTCTTCATCATCAAATTCGGTGTCAGCCTCTGCACCAGCCTCTGCATTTATCTCGGACCTGGCATCCATCACTGCCTGGGCAACAACTTCGTCTGTTGCCTCATCATCCACAGAAAAGATTTCCGCTGCAACGCCGCCACTCTCTTCAAACCCGTTATCATCTTCGGATTCCGGAATAATTTCTGATTCGGCTTCTTCCCCAGAGACCTCAATAACTTCAGTTTCAGTGTCATCTTCAGATGCTGCAATAATTTCAGGTTCAGCAACGGTTTTGGTTTCTGATTCAGTTACACTTTTTGCTTCAAGGTCTTTTTTGATATACGGGTCATGCTGGAAGACACTCAGTTCTTCCTTGAGTTTGGCAATTTCCTGTGTCAGATCGGAAATGACAGCCTCTTTGGCCTTGATTTTTCTGCCTGCATTGAACTTGCAGATCAGAACATTAATCCCGGACAACAGCAGGCCAAAAAGAAAACAGATGCCGAAATAGGCGATGTTCGGCAGTTCATGGATGATATAATGGGTCCCTTTGAAAATGAATTTTAACGAGACCATGGTCATAAAATACTCTGAATTCAAGAATACCAGGTATGCAAATAGGACAGCGATAATGAGCAGGAAAAAATATTTAATGGTTGTCATTGTTCCACTCCATGTTTGGATATTTCAAGTGTTAATTGGGGCTTATCATAGATTAAATTTATTTTTTTTTCAATTCTTCTTTTGGGAAATAAACAGGCATGAATTCCAGGAAGATACACAGATTTTTTTTACCATTTGAATCATAAAAAAAACGGGTGAATCATGCGGACTGCCGTTTGACTTGAAAACAGCTCCCAGTTCAATTGTTCCAGGGCGATATCTTTAGAAACTTCAAAGCATGAAAAATGCAGATGCGGGGGCAGTTCAGGATTTTTAGCAGTATGGCTGACCCGTGCAATGCAGTCGGATTGTTCAATAAGCTGCCCCTGTCTGAACGGCTTTTCAGGGACAATATGGGCATAGCAGTATACCACCCGCCAGGTGTCATTCGATCGTATGTGGTCTTCAACCACCAGTGTCCTGCCCAGAAAATCCGGACAGGTGTTCACCAGAATCCCATTGGCTATTGCCGGTACCCGGGTGGTGTCATCAAAGCGGCCGATTGTGGTGCCGGTTTTAAACCAGGTAATGTCGACACCTTCGTGAACCGAGGCCCGGTATTTGAAATCCGCCCACCATTTATCCTGGCTTAAAAAAAGCATGCCGCTGTAAAACAGCCATTGGAGGGGACCTTCTTTTTCCAGTTTGTTTAACCGGGCGATGGATTCCAGGTAGCGTGTAAATCTGCTGTTCACCGGCTTACAGGGCTTTGAGGATAATCTTGTGTTTCATTAAATTGATATCTTCGATAACGGCTTTGACTTCCATGCTTTCACCCAAAAGGCCTTTGAGTAAAAATGTATCCGCACCTGACGGGGTGACGGCAGCGACATTTTCCATGATCAATTCTTCTATCTGGTCTTCTTTTTTTAGATATACATTGGATTCGCACATGATTATTCTTTCCTAATTTTTAGCATAAAAACAGCACCACTTTTGATTCCATCATCAGTTAAGCGGAAAGAAAGGTCAAGAAAATGATTTACTTTTTAATGGTTTGATCATAGATTTGATATAAACAAACCATCAAAAGGGCTGTACCAAAGGGTTGTAAAAGTCATGATGGACAAAAGAGAATTGATCGACCGCCTGCTCAATCCAAAAAAAATCGCCGTTATCGGGGCGTCGAACTCCGAGTTCAAAGTGGGCGGCATCGTATTCAAACGGCTCATAGAATCAGGAAGACGGCTCTTTGCCGTGAATCCGAAAGAGACGGTCATCCAGGGGCATAAAGTTTTTCCCAATATCGCATCCCTGCCTGAAGATATTGATCTTGCCGTCATTACCATTTCTGCAGCCCCGGCAGTTGAGGCGGTGAAGCTGGGTATCCAAAAAAAAATACCCAATTATATCATTGTGGCCGGCGGTTTCGGCGAAGTGGGCGGCCCGGGCCGGGATCTGGAAAATGAACTGATCCGGCTGGCCCGGGAGAATCCCATTAATATTCTGGGGCCCAATTCCCTGGGAATTTTCCTGCCCGATGAAAACATTGATACCATTTTTGTGGAGCATGCAGACCGGGCACTGGATAGAAACGGCACCATTGCCTGTATTGTCCAGAGCGGTTCCATTGGGACGGAAGCCCTTGGTTATGCATCAAATACCGGGTATGGCATGCGGGCTTTTATCGGGCTGGGAAACAAGTGCGATCTGGATGAAAATGATTTTCTGGCCTATTTCGGGAAAGATAAAAAGACCAACTGCCTGGGATTTTATCTTGAAAATATTGAAAACGGCCGGCAGTTTTTAAAGGCCGCCGAAAAGATTTCAAAGAAAAAACCCGTGATCGTGTTAAAGGCAGGGATGAGCCATACGGCTGTTTCAGCCGTATCCTCGCACACCGGAAAGCTGGCCGGTTCGGATAATGTAATTTCCGGGGCATTTAAACAATACGGCATTCAGCGGGTCTATGATGATGAAGAATTCTGTGATGCCACAAAGGTGCTGTCCATGATCCCGGGTGCTCCGGGAAACCGGGTGGCTGTCCTGACCGGAGCGGGCGGTTACGGGGTCATGTGCACGGATTTTATTGAGCAGAAGCATACCAGAATTCCCCTGGTCATGGCAAAGCTGTCAAAAAAGACCCAAAAACGAATCAAGACGGATACGTTTCCCTTTACATCCTGCGAAAACCCAGTGGACCTGACAGCCAGTGCCGGGGATGAGATGTATTCCAAAAGCCTTGATGCCCTGCTTGAGGATTCCGGGGTGGATATCATTATCTGTATTGCGTTTTTCTCACCACCGGGCGTGTCGGAAAATCTCATTGACATGATTGTGGAAAAAACCCGTAAAACAGATAAACCCATCATTGTCTTCACTGTATACGGGCCGTTTACGGACAACCGGATAAAAAATTTTTACCATGCCGGTGTGGTGGCGTTTCCATCTGTGGGAAGGGCGGTCCGGGCGGCCCGCTTCCTTGTGGAACGGACAAAAATCAGGGAACGGTTCACCAGGAAGGAAAAATAAAAAATGAAAAAGAAACTGGTAAACTGGATTAACAGCCTGGGGCCGGATGGAGAACCGGATGAATTTGACGCAAAAAAGCTGGTCAGTCTTTATGGCATTCATATTCCAACGGCAAAACTTCTGGCACCAGAAGATCTGTTTGACTGTGATAACATCGATCCGCCCTTTGTATTAAAAGTCTGTTCATCTGATATTGTCCATAAAACAGATCAGCAGGGCGTGATGCTCAATATCGGAAAATCCTTTATCACGACCCGGTTTGCACAGATGCGGCAGCGGTTTGCAGATCAGCCTATCCTGATAGAACATCAGGTTTCCTTTACCGGTCCTGAATTTATTATCGGGATTGTCAATGACCCGGCCATGGGCCATGCCGTCATGGTGGGCGCCGGCGGCATTTTTACAGAGATTTATAAAGATACGGCATTCCGCCTGGCACCCTGTACTGTGGCAGATGCCACAGACATGATTGATGAACTGGTGCTTGCCCCGGTGTTTGATGATTTCAGGGGAATGACCCTGGATAAGCATAAACTTGCCGTGACCATCTCCCAGGTATCAAAACTGGCCCATGACATGGGCGATCAGCTCAACCAGCTTGACATCAACCCCATTGTTTATTCCGACGGGGAATGGGTGGCCCTGGATGTCACGGTCATGTTCGGGGAGTAGGGCAGCCCGCCCCAACATTGCTTTTGGTAGTCCTGCCCTGGTTGAGGGAAGATACCATCATTGCGGTCTTCTGAAAAATTTGAATTGGCAGGAATCGAAAAACCCGTGATACACGTAATATTGCTCGCCGGTTTGATAATTTAAAAAGTGTGAAAGTACAGGATAGTCCACAGGATTTTTCTCGCCCTGAAAAGCTCGGCTGTAGCCAGAAGTTCACAGTAAATTTAATATATTAAAAACGGGAATTTTTAAAATCAGGATTATTGAGCTTTATATATTATCAAGTGGAATACCGGGAAGACACCGTCAGTAATTTTTATAATGTATAATCCTTACTATTGGCCCAAAAGGGCTACCCCAATATCTTGTGGGGAAAATTTT